>NZ_QSQK01000002.1:0-261035 GCF_003436735.1 Collinsella sp. TF12-2AT
GACGGCAGGACCCCCGCCGCACGAAGTGCGCAGCGGGGGTCCTGCCATGTCCGAGGACGATTTGGGGGCAAAGCCCCTGGCCTCCCCGGCGGGTATAAGGTACGGCGACTACAGGTATTCGATCTGGGCGCCTTCCGTGTCGCACGTCAGAATATGCGTCTCACACTTGGGGAACTGCTCACGCAGCTTGACCTGCAGGAACTTCGCCACGATGGTATCGTCGGTTACGGCCATGAGGGTCGAGCCGGAGCCACTGATCCAGATGGTCTTGGCGCCGCCGTTAAGGCAGGTGTCGCGCACAGCGTTGTAGTCGGGGATGAGGCGACGGCGATACGGCTCTTGGATGCGGTCGTCATTGGCAGCGGCAATCAGGTCGAGGTTGCCGGACTCAAGACCGCGCGTCATACCGGCGATACGGCCCATCTGCCATACGGCGGTGGAGAGCGGAACTTCCTGCGGCACGACCTTGCGCGCCTCGCTCGTATGTACCTCGTAGGGCGGAATCACGGTAATAAAACGCAAGCGATCACTCACCTCGTAGCGCAGGCACTGGGGGAGCGAATCGGTCGGCGTAAAGGAGCAGACGGCACCGCCCAGGATAGCGGGGGCGACGTTATCGGGATGGCCCTCGACCTCGGTGGCAATGCGGACGAGCTCGGCACGGTCGACGGTGTGGCCCGTCAGCGCGGCGGCTGCCATGATGCCAGCGACGACGCAGGTGGAGCTGGAACCTAGGCCGCGAGCGACGGGCACATCGGTTTGAATGTCGATGGCAACGGGAAAAGCCGGCTCGCCCCATGCGGCCAGTGCATCGACAAAGCTCACGTAAACCAGGTTGTTCTCGTTTTGGAACTCCTCGGGGCAGCCGGTGATGGTGAGCTTGTCGGCGCGCTCGAAGGTGAAGTGCGAGTAGAGGCTGACGGCCATGCCGAGGGTGTCGTAGCCAATGCCCAAGTTGGCGCTCGTTGCTGGGACGGTGATCTTGATCATGTGAGTCCTCCTGGCGTGCCTGGCTGTTTAGTTCGCTGCTCGGACAGTCCTGCGCAAGACGGAAAGCACATTAAGTGCTTTCCTTTGCGTGCGGAACTCGCGACGAACTAAACAGCCAGGCACGCTGTGCACGTTCGTCATCATCCCGGTGGGTATCTGATAAAAGAAGGTGCGCCGGCTTTCGCCGGCGCTTAATAAGGGGTTTAGTTGGTGCTCATTCGTTTTGCTGCAGACTCGACGTAGCTTGCCATCTCATCGACGTCGCAGACGTCTTCGAAGCGGACGGGCTTGGCCTCGAGTTCGGCGAGCTGGGTCGGCGCGACCGTGTTGGTGGTCTGCTCGAGCACACGCATAGCCTCAAAGTCGTCCTCGGGCACGTCGAGGCCCAGGGCATCGCAGCAGGCGCGCGGGAACTTGTAGGGGCTGGCGGTCGAAAGCAGCACGCGGGCCTTGGCGCCCTCGGCGGAGGTGACTTTTTCAAAGACGTGATAGCCGCAGGCGGTGTGCGGGTCGATCACGTAGCCGTTTGCATCCCAGCAGCTCTTGATGGCAGCGCGGACTTCGTCCTCGCTGGCCCAGCCGCAGCCAAACACGCTCTGGATCTTGGCCAGCAGGTCGGCGGGAACTTCGTAGCGACCTGTCTGTGCCAGCTGCTCCATAAGGCCGGCAACAAGCTCGCAGTCGCCGTCGGACAGGAAGTAGAGCATGCGCTCCAGGTTGGAGCTAATAAGGATGTCCATCGACGGTGAAATGGTCGTGAAGAACGGGCGGTTACGGTCGTAAACGCCGGTGGTCAGGAAGTCAGCCAGCACGTTGTTCTTGTCGCTCGCCACGACGAGCTTGGCGACGGGCAGGCCCATGCGCTTGGCGTAGTAGCCGGCCAAGATATCGCCGAAGTTGCCAGTCGGCACGCAGAACTCCACGGCGTCGCCGGCCTCGATGGCGCCGGCGCGCAGCAGCTGCGCATAGGCGGCAAAGTAGTAGACAACCTGCGGCACCAGACGGCCCACATTGATGGAGTTGGCGCTCGAGAGCACCGTGCCAGCGGCCTCCAGGCGCTCGGCAAGCTCCTTATCGGCAAAGATGCGCTTGACGGCACTCTGGGCGTCGTCGAAGTTGCCGCGGATACCGCAGACGGCGACGTTATCGCCCTCCTGAGTGGACATCTGCAGGTTCTGGACGCGGCTGACCTTGCCTTCGGGATAAAAGACGGTGATGCCCGTGCCCGGGGCGTCGGCAAAACCGGCGAGTGCTGCCTTGCCGGTGTCGCCTGACGTGGCGGTGACGATCATGATGCGCTCGGCGCCGCCGTCCTTGGCGGAAGTGCGGGCCATGAGGCGGGGGAGCATCTGCAGGGCGACGTCCTTGAAGGCGCTCGTGGGGCCGCCAAAGAGCTCCATCACATAGGTCTGAGGGGCGTCGACGCCCGGTGCGGTGTCGAGTTTGACGAGCGGCGTGACCTCTTCGCTTGCAAATGTGTCGCGGTATGCCTCATTCACGCAGGCAGAAATTTCTTCGGCCGTGTAATCATTCAGTAACATTCCCAACACATCTTGAGCGATTTCGAAGTACGATTTATCGGCAAGCGCGTTGATATCGAGCTGCTGGGTGCCAAGCTCGTCCGAGACGAACAAACCCCCGTCGGGAGCGATGCCGGTGCGGATTGCCACCTTACTTGAGCACGATAAAGTGCGTCCTCGTGTACTATGATAAGTTCCCATATAACACTGCTCCTCGGATGCCTTGGTCCCAATCGGTGAAACCATGGTATCAGAGCGCGCAAAACAGGTTTGCAGAGGCTTTTAGAAAGGTAACCTCAAGCCCATGATTAAGATTGCCAAGTTTGGCGGCTCGTCGGTCGCCGACGCCGAACACTTTAAGAAGATCAAGGCCATTGTCGATGCCGACCCGGCCCGCCGTTTTGTGGTGGTTTCTGCCTGCGGTCGCCGCTTTAAGGGCGATACCAAGGTGACCGACCTGCTCTACTTGGTTAACGCACACGTTAAGTACCACGTGTCGTGCGAGGAGCTGCTCGAGGACATTGGGCAGCGCTATTTTGATATCGCTGACGAGCTGGAGCTCACCTATCCCATCCGCGAGGAGTTCGCGGCCTTTGCCGAGCGCGCCCGTTCCGGTGGCTACTCCACCGAGGAACTCGTGAGCCGCGGCGAGTACTTTACCGCCCGTCTGATGGCCGAGTACCTGGGCCTGCCGTTCCTGGATGCCGCGACGGTCGTGGCGTTCCATCATGACGGTACGCTCAGCATGAACCGCACCGCCGAGCTGGTGCAGGAGTACGGCCAGCAGGGCGGCTTTGTCATGCCCGGTTTCTACGGCGCGACGCGTGAGGGGCAGATCAAGCTGCTCGACCGTGGCGGCGGCGATATTTCCGGCTCGATTCTGGCCAAGTGCCTTGGTGCCGACCTGTACGAGAACTGGACTGACGTCTCGGGTTTCTATTCTGCCGACCCGCGCATCGTACCCGAGGCTCAGCCCATTGCGCGCGTTACCTACGAGGAGCTACGCGAGCTTTCGTACATGGGCGCAAGCGTCCTGCACGAGGAGGCCGTGTTCCCCGTGCGCGAGGCGGGTATTCCGCTGGTCATCAAGAACACCAATGCGCCGCAGGACCCCGGCACCATCATTAGCGAGACGGCCGACGAGGGTGAGGCGGAGCCTATCATTACCGGCGTGACCGGCAAGCGCGGCTTTGTCGCCATCAACGTTGCCCGCGACCGCACCAAGCCCCGTGTCGGCTTTATGCGCCGTGCACTTTCGGTGTTCGAACGCTATGACGTTTCCGTCGAGCATATGCCCACCGGCGTCGACCGCTTTGGCGCCGTGGTACAGGAGCAGGATGTGCACGACTCGCTGTACTCACTCGTGGGTGACATCCAGCAGGAGGTCGAACCGCTCGAGATCGAGGTTGTCGAGGGCTTGGCGCTCATCGCGACCGTCGGTCGTAACCTGCGCGGCCGCGCAGGTATCTCGGGCCACCTGTTTGGCATGCTCGGCCAGGCCGGCGTGAGCGTGCGCATGATTTCGCAGAGCTGTGACGAGATCAACATCATTATCGGTGTCGAGGAGAAGGACTTCGACCTGGCGATTCGGACCATTTACCGCGCCTTCTCCGACGAGAACGGCATTGTGAAGGTCTCCGACCTGGAGGCTCCCGTGCCGGTCGATCCCGCCCCGGCCGCGCTCCACAAGTAGCTGCTATCCCAGTAGATTTTTGGGACTTGCCTCAAAAACTACGGCGGGGCGTTTCGTTTCGGTTTCGTTTCGACGGGGCGGGTTTCGTGCCCGCCCTGTTCTTGTATACACTGGCAACAATAATCGGCCTGCTCGGCGTGCGGGCAAAAGCCACAGCCTTTAAAGGGGGAAGCATGAAACAGTACACGGTTGCTATTTTGGGCGCGACGGGAGCCGTGGGCACCCAGATGCTCGAGTGCCTCAACGAGCAGGAGTTTCCGGTCGGCAAGCTCAAGCTGCTAGCGAGCGCGCGCTCTGCGGGCAAGACCGTCGAGTTCCGCGGCGAGCAGGTTGTGATTGAGGAGGCTTGCCCCGAGGCCTTTGAGGGCTGCGACATCGTGCTCGGCGCCGCCGGCGACGATATTGCGAAGGAGCTACTGCCCGAGGCCGTCAAGCGCGGCGCCGTCGTGGTCGACAACAGCCACGCCTTCCGCATGGATCCCGAGGTGCCGCTGGTTGTGCCTGAGATCAATGCCGACGACATCAAGTGGCATCACGGCCTTATCGCCAATCCCAACTGCGCGACCATCATCGGCCTGGTTCCTACGTGGCCGCTGCATCAGCTCGCCGGCGTGAAGCGCATGATCGTCTCGACGTATCAGGCGGCTTCGGGTGCCGGCGCTCCCGGTATGGCCGAGCTCGAGGCTCAGTTGGCCGCCCTGGGCCGCGGCGAGGAGATTCCCGAGCCGCGCGCCTTTGCCGCCCAGCTGGCGAGCAACCTGATTCCGCAGATTGGCGGTGTCAAGGAGGAGGGCTTTACCTCCGAGGAGATGAAGCTGCAAAACGAGGGCCGCAAGATCATGCATCTGCCCGAGCTGCGCGTGAACTGCACCTGTGTGCGCGTGCCCGTGCTGCGCTCGCACTCCGAGAGCATTACGCTCGAGTTCGAGCGCGATATTACGGTGGAAGAGGCCCGTGCCGCGCTGGCCGCCGCTCCGGGCGTGAAGCTGGTCGACGACATGAGCGCCGAGGACGCGCACGATCGCTTCCCCATGCCGATGGATACGTCCGACCAGGACCTGATTTGGGTCGGTCGCGTGCGTCGCGACATCTCGAACCCCGAGGCCGCGCGCGGCATCACCTTCTGGTGCTGCGGCGACCAAATCCGCAAGGGCGCGGCAACCAACGCCGTCCAGATTGCTAAGCTGCTCTGCGAGTAGTGCGACCTGTCCGGCGGGGGCCGGGCTTAGTTTTCAGAACGTCCTCGACCATGTGTGGCGCCTTGTCCTGCTCCTTCGGAGCCGCGGACAAGGCGCCACACTGGTCTGCGGAGTGTTCTGAAAACTAAGCCCGGCCCCTGCCTGCGGTGACTCGGCTGCGAGCGGCCTGCGATGGGGCCGTTGCTGGTTGGGGCCGCTGGGCTGATGTGGGGGCACGTGGTTGTTGCGGGCCCTAGTCCCGGCGGCGGCCTCGGCGCTTCGCGCCTGCTGCCTGGGGTGACTTTGGGCTTGGTGTGAATTGAGGTCTAATACTTTTCCCGTGAAGTGAACGACCTTATTTGGACCCCCGAAGCATTGGCATATTTTGACCGCTATTTCCTGCGGATTTGCAGCGCGAATCCTGCGGTTTTGCGGTCTAAAGGTGTGGATGCTCCGGGACTTCGTTTTTACTCGTTCACTTCTCGGGAAAAGTATTAGAGCTCAGCTGGCGGGGGTACCGCTCTGGTGTCGATGCCCTGCGTCTTTTTCGCTTGATTAGAGAGAACAGTCTCGCTTAAGTAATTGCGAGCCCGTCCAGACGTATCTGCGGGGTTGTCTGTACAATTCGCGGTATTATGTTGCGGAGTTTTGAAGGGAGCCGCTGGTGGTCACGACGACGTTTGCTTCGCCTTTGGGCGAAATCTTGCTTGCCGCTGATGGCCGCGGTCTGACGGGGCTTTGGTTTGAGGGGCAGGAGCACTTTGGTTCCACGCTTCTTAAAGAAAGCGCCGAATACGTTGAGGGCACCGATGCAGTTTCGGGTGCCGGGGGCATGCAGACGGTAAATCCGGCCAATGGCGCGGCTTCTTCGGTGCTAGAGCGTTCTTGGGCTTGGCTCAACGCCTATTTTGCGGGGCAGGAGCCTCGGTTTACGCCGCCGTTGCATTTGATTGGCACGGCGTTTCAGCGTGAGGTTTGGTTTGAGCTACTTTCAATTCCGCGTGGCGAGGTCGCTACGTATGGCGAGATCGCCCAGCGTGTTGCGGCTCGACATCGTGTGCCGGGAAATGAGGCGCCCGTTGTGTCCCCACGTGCTGTGGGGGCTGCGGTCGCGCGTAATCCCATTTCGATTATCGTGCCGTGTCATCGCGTGGTTGCCGCTGACGGGTCGCTCAACGGATATGCCGGTGGCCTCGACCGCAAGGAGTGGCTGCTTCGGCTTGAGGGCGCGTACGAGGAATAGTGCCCGAACAATTTGCATAACTAGGACGCCGCGAAAGGACGAGTCGCTGTCCCTTCGCGGCTAACATGCGTCCAAGCGCTCGACATCTGCGCCTTAAGTTTGGCTAAGCCATATCCTGCGCATTTGAAAACACGCAGGTTGAGCAGCTGAGGCTGCGCTAAGGCAGCTGGCGGTGCGCTATTATCGGCAGTATCAAAACCTGTATAGCCGTGCGCCAAAGGAACAACTATGAAGCTGATGCTTGCCGAGGACGAACCCGGCCTCTCCCGCGCCCTCACCGCGATTCTTCAACATAGCGACTACGAGGTCGACACCGCGCTCGATGGTCTGACGGCGCTCGAGTATCTGCTCGCCAACGACTATGACGCCGCAATCCTGGACATCATGATGCCCGGCATGGACGGCATCGAGGTGCTCAAGCGCACGCGTGAGGCCGGCAAACGCCTGCCCATCATCATGCTTACGGCAAAAAGCGAGGTGTCCGATAAGGTCGAGGGCCTGGACGCCGGCGCCAACGATTACCTGACCAAGCCGTTTGCCGCCAAGGAACTGCTCGCACGCATTCGTGCCATGACGCGTGCCGCCACGGCGATTGACGCTACGACGCTCAGCGTGGGCAACGTGCGTCTTGACACGGCGGCGTGCACGCTCGTGGGCCCCTTGGGCGAGGAACACCTAGCCAATCGCGAGTTTCAGCTTATGGAACTCTTTATGCGCAACGCCGGCACGCGCATGCCCACCGAACGCCTGATGCTCGAGGTTTGGGGCGAGGACGCGCCCGAAGGCGCCAACGTGGTGTGGGTCTATATCTCGTACCTGCGCAAAAAGCTGACGGCGCTGGGTGCCGACGTGGCCATCCGCGCGTCGCGCAACCAGGGATATTCGCTTGAGGTGATTGAGGAGGGCGAGCAGGCGTGAGCGTGCGCGCGTGGTGGAAGCGCATGGCGGAGCCGTCTCGTGCCGCCTCGAGTGGTGCGGGGCGGGCAAATGCTGCTGACGCATTGGGCCGCCGCCTGCGTCGCAAGTTCATCCTCGTCGCCATGGGCGCTGTGACCGTGGTGCTCATGCTCATCATTGCCGGCATCAATGGCGTGAATTATTCGCATGTTTGCAAGATGGCCGATGCTCGCCTGGACTATATCCTGGCAGGCAGGGGCGGCCTCGATTGGGAAGACGAGTCCAGGACCGATCCCGGCAATGGCGGGGACGCGAGCACCGGCATGGTTGCGGACGGCGATCGAGCGGGCGCTCGCGTGGGACATTTTGAAGGCATGACGGCGGAGTCCCCCTTCGACACGCGCTACTTTACGGTGACGCTTGTCGAAGGGCGGGTGGTCGATGTCAATACCGCCCGCATTGCCGCGGTGGGCGCCAAGCGTGCCGCCCGTATTGCCATGGGGCTGGATGCCAAGGGCCTGACCTCTGGGTTTTCTGGTAACTACCGCTATACGACCACAGCTCAAGGCGAAAAGACCACCTATGTGTTCGTGGACTGTTCGCGCGAGCTTGCAAGTTTCCATTCGTTTTTGAGCGCGAGTGTGGCAATCAGCTGCATTGGCTGGCTGGCGGTGCTGGCAATTGTAACGGTCGCCTCGGGCGCCGTGATTCGACCGATGGTCGAGAGCTACAGCAAACAAAAGCGGTTCATTACCGATGCAAGCCACGAGATCAAGACGCCGCTGGCTGTGATTGATGCCGCGAACGAGGTACAAGAGATTGAAAGCGGCGAGAGTGAGTGGACGCAGAGCATTCACGAGCAGGTGGCGCGACTGACGGCGCTTACGGAGCGTCTGGTTTTTTTGGCGCGCATGGACGAGGGCTCGGCGGGTTTTGCCATGACGTCGACCGATCTCTCGGAGGCAGTTGACAAGGCAGCCGCGCCGTTTGAATCGGTGGCGGTCTCGCGCGGCAAGCGTCTGTCGATGTCGGTTGCGACCGGCGTGCGCGCTCATGCCGATGCCGCGGCGGTGGCGCAGGTGGTTGAGTTGCTGTTGGACAACGCCACGCGCTATGCGAGCGAGGGCAGCGTGATCGAGCTGAGTCTGCGTGCCGTCTCGCGCGGTGCGGGCAAAGGCTCGGCAGAGCTTGTCGTATCGAACGCTGTAGACGAGCTGCCCGAAGGCGACCTGGACCGATTGTTCGACCGCTTCTATCGTGCGGACGTGTCGCGCAGCTCCAAGACAGGCGGCTCGGGTGTGGGCCTATCCGTCGTGCGCGCCATCGCCGAGGCCCATGGCGGCTCCGCTACCGTATCTGGCCACGACCATCAGATCACCTTCACCGTCCGCTTCTAAAACCTGCCAAATAGGGACAGGTTTATTTTGGCAGGTTTTATCTGGGGAAACGTCGACGGAGGAGGCTGTGGGCTGAGGGTATGTCCCGGCGTGACGCTGCGGAGTGGGACGCACTTTCCTCTTGGGGCGCCTAGCGGAAACTGCATTCCAGTTTGAGGCTTCAGAACGGGACGCAGTTTCCGGTTGAGACCACCTGCTTGGATATCTTTCTACGCTCGCTCTTGCAGGGCGTAGATCGACTTATCCATGTTGAACAGGTAAGCCACGACGCAGACAATAAAGAACATCGGTAGATTACTGAAACCGAAGACCTCGCAGCCAATGAGGATCGGCGCGAGCAGCGTATGGGTGGCGCTGCCAAAGACGGCTGCGTAGCCCAGCGCGGCGCAAAGCTCGATGGGCATGCCGAGAATCCCGGCGAGTACGACACCCAGGCTGGCTCCGATGGAAAACAACGGCGTCACCTCGCCACCCTGATATCCTGCGGCAAGCGTGGTAATGGTGAGTGCGAATTTGAGCGCCCAGTCCCAAGGCATGATGGCGACCTTGCCGTCACCGTCGAGCGCCGCCGATATCAGGTTGGTGCCAAGACCGCAGTATCGACCCTGCCATAGTGCGAACAGAATCGCCGATAGCGCAATGCCCATAACGGCGATGCGCACATAGGGGTTGGGGAGTAGCCGCGCCGCAAGGGTCTTGGCGTGGGCAAGGCACCAGGCAAAGGCGCCGCCAACCATGCCAAACGCGATGCCCAACACCGCAAGCCGCCCAAGACCGGGGAGGTCAAGCGCGTATGAGGCGGTAACGGCGACCTCGAACTTCTCGAGTCCCAGGGCGCCCGAGGTCACACTTGCGGCGAGTGAGGCCGTAAGCGCGGGAAACAGCGCGCGGTATTCCATGCGTCCTGCGACCAGTACTTCGATAGCAAAGACCGTGGCGGCGAGTGGCGTTCGAAAGAGTCCGGCAAAGCCGGCAGCCATGCCGATAAGCAAAAACGTGTTGCCGGGGTTTCGGAAAGGTAGACGCCGGCCGATCCAGTGCGAAACGGTTGCACCGATCTGCACGGCTACGCCCTCGCGTCCCGCGCTGCCGCCAAAGAGGTGCGTCCCCCACGTGCTCAGCATAACGAGCGGCACGAGACGCGGGGAGATGACGTCTTCGCGCCCGTGGCCTACGTCAAATACCAGGCTCATGCCGCGGTCGGTGCCCTTGCCCCAAGTACGGTAGGCAAACACGATGGCAAGGCCCATGAGGGCGAGGAAGGGAAGAAGCAGGGTGATGTACTCGTCGCGGAAGACGCCAATCGCCAGAAGCACGCGTCCAAAGAGGGCACAGATGACGCCAACGATGATGCCGATAGGGATTCCGACAGTACCTATGAGCACGAGGCCGCTATAGGTGTTGGCCAGTCGTTTAATCCTGCTTGATGCGCTGCTTTCTGACATTTTACTTTCCGACGCTTGCTCTCATGATAGAAAAAGAGCTGGAGTTGCGCATCGTTGAGAGGCTTTCCAGCTTTAGCAAAAGAAACTTATAAGATGCGACGGGCCGCGTCAAGATTATTACCGGACGGCCTAGGAGACGGCTGGTTGGCTGGCTTAAAACCTAGCGCGTGAAATGACGCCCCACGCTATTCAACGCGCTTGATAGGATGACGAACCACGGTCTTAAGTTTCTCCGGTGCGCATTTGCGTGGATCGGAGAGATAGATTTCGTGATGTAAACGGGTGTCTGAGAAGTCGGGAACATAGCCCAGCTCGGTCGTGTATTCATGCATAGCGTCTACGGTCGCCGGTTCGTTGTCGTAGGGCCCGGTGTGCATGCATTGAACGCAGAGACCCTCGTCAACTATAAGCAGTTCGACGGCGGAAAAGTCCAGTTTCTTTTTGGTCGTGGCTTCCGCGGCTGCCCAGTCAAAGTCATCTCGGGTGACGAAATCGGGCAGGCGGATGCACGAGATAAAGTTAAAATTGTCCTTGTGTACATAATCGATGTCGCCGCTCGGGGACTCTTGCCACCAGAAACCCTCGAGCGGCGGTACCACAAAGTCGAAATAGCCCTCGATACTCCTTGAGCCTTTCTTTGACATCTTGACGGTATAGGCGATGCCGTAAAGTAGCGGCAGGGCGTTTTGATACTCGCCACCTTCGGTATTTGGGTCGCCCTTTCCGCGAACGGCAACGTAGCTCATAGGCGGGACAGTTACGATACTCGGCTTGCTTGCAGGTTTGTAGAGCTCCTTGCATTCCTTCTTAAAGTCGAACGCCATGTTGGCCGCCTTTCTGCGTATTGGCCTGCTTAGATAGTTGAATCATATCATAGAAACGAACAGCTGTTCGAATGATTTGGCTGACAGATTGAGATGCGTGCGTTGTGTTTGGCGGTCGGCCTGACCCCGTCGATGATTTCTCGGCCTCCCCGGCGCCTCATCTATAGCTGCCGTTTCCCCATATAAAACCTGTCAAAATAAACCTGTCCCTTTTTGGTCGGTGCGAAATGGGTAATACTAAAGAGTTGTCCGACCAGATGGGAATTAATCGATGGCTTATATCGAATTCAAAGACGTCATCAAGGCGTACGGCGAGGGCGACGCCCGCATTCACGCGCTCGACGGCGCGAGCTTTACGGTCGAGCGCGGCGAGCTCGCCATCATTTTGGGTGCTTCGGGTGCCGGCAAGACCACGGCGCTCAACATCCTGGGCGGTATGGATACGGTAACCTCCGGCACCGTGACGGTGGACGGACGCGACGTGAGCTCCGCCAACGAGGCGCAGCTCGTGGAATACCGCCGCGCCGACGTCGGCTTTGTCTTCCAGTTCTACAATCTGGTCCCCAACCTGACGGCGCTCGAAAACGTCGAGCTCGCAGCTCAGATCTGCCCCGATTCGCTCGATGCCGAACAGACGCTTCGCCAGGTTGGCCTGGGTGAGCGTCTCGCCAACTTCCCCGCGCAGCTTTCGGGCGGCGAGCAGCAGCGCGTGTCCATCGCCCGCGCGCTGGCCAAGAACCCCAAGCTGCTTTTGTGCGACGAGCCCACAGGCGCGCTCGACTATAAAACCGGCAAGCAGATCTTGCAGCTGCTACAGGACACCTGTCGCAAGCAGGGCATTACGGTCATTATCATCACGCACAACTCCGCGCTCGCGCCCATGGCCGATCGCCTGATCCGCTTTAAGAGTGGTCGCGTGGAGAGCGAGACGGTCCAGCAAAATCCCGTGCCTATCGAGACGATCGAGTGGTAGCGCCCATGGACCAGGACCGCCAAAACAGCCTACGCCGCGACGCGCAGAACACGGAGCGCGAGCAGGATTTTACGACCTACCGCACTGCCCAAAGCTCAAACGATATGGTGCCGACGGTTTTTCGCCGTGGCATCTACCGCACAATCCGAGGCAGTCTTAAGCGCTTCTTGTCAATCGTGGTCATCACCGCGCTTGGCGTGAGCGTGATGTGCGGCCTTAAGGCGGGCTGCGAGGACCTGTGTGATTCGGTCGACGCCTATTTTGACCAGCAAAATGTTTATGACATCAACGTGCAGTCGACCTATGGTCTGACCGATGACGATCTTGCTGCGATCCAAGAGGTCGATGGCGTCGAGACGGCCGAGGGCATCTACACCGAGACCGCCTACACCGCCGTGGGCACAACGCGCGAACGCGTGGTCGTGCAGAGTCTCTCCAAGGAGAACATCGATCAACCGGTGTTGGTGAGCGGTACGCTGCCCGAGGCATCGGATGAGGTGGCTGTAACTTCGAAGTTCCTGAAGGCTTCGGGCAAAAAGTTCGGCGATACCGTGAGTTTTGCCGCCAATGACGCAAGCTCGTCGAACCAAAGCGCCAAGGACCAGTTTGCCGATGGGGACTACACCATTACGGCTGAGGTCCTCGATCCCACCGACGTGAGCTCCGACTCGACGGTTAACGCCTTTCGTGCTGCTTCGGCTGCGGACTATAAGTTCTATGTGAGTGAGGATGCCACGACATCTTCTTCCTACTCCGCGGTCCACGTGATCGTCGAGGGAGCCAAGAGCCTCAACTCCTATTCGGATGCCTACTCGGCAAAGATTAATGAGGTCAAGGGCAATATCGAGAAGATCCGCGAGGAGCGTGAGAAGGCGCGCGTCCAGGAGTTGACGGTTGACACGCCGACAAGCTTGGATACGGCCGAGCGTCAGGCCGCCATGCTCTTTGGGATCGAGCAGGACAACATCAATCGCATGGCCGAGGGCAGCGACGAGCGTGCGCAGGCGCAAGCCGACCTGGACCAGCGCCGTGCCGCCGCCGACCAGCAGTTTGCCGATGCCCGCGCCGAGCTCTCTGACCTGGGCGAATGCACCTGGTACATCCAGGACCGCGATAACATCGCAAGTTACTCGAGCGTGGAGAGCGATAGCTCTTCGATCGAGGCCATCGCCACGGTTTTCCCGTTTATCTTCTTTGTCGTCGCCGTGCTCATCAGCCTCACCACCGCCACACGCATGGTCGAGGAGGAGCGCACGCTCATCGGCCTGTACAAGGCGCTCGGCTATTCACGCGGACGTATTCTGTCCAAATACGTGGACTACTCGCTGTGGGCGTGTCTGATCGGCGGCGTGCTCGGCAACATCATCGGATTTGTGGGCCTGCCGCTGTTCCTGTTTACGGTGTTCGACGACATGTACTCGCTGCCCCAGATGCTGCTTTCGTACGACATCGTGTCCTCGATCGTCTCGGTGGCGCTGTTTGCCGCGGGCGTGGTGGGCGCTACGATTATCGCCTGCCGCCACGAGATGGCCGAGACCCCAGCCTCGCTCATGCGTCCCAAGGCCCCACGCGCCGGCTCTCGCATCTTGCTTGAGCGCATCGGCTTTATCTGGCACCGCATGGGCTTCTTAAACAAGGTGGCGGCGCGTAACCTGTTCCGCTACAAAAAGCGCGCCTTTATGACCATCTTCGGTATCGCCGGCTGCACGGCGCTCGTGATCTGCGGTATGGGCATTCGCGACACGTCGGTGGCGCTTTCGCCCAAACAGTACGGGCATATCACGCGCTACGACCTGCTGGCGGTCGCCAATCCCGACGATTTTTCGCAGACGTGCGCGGCATTGGATGAGCGCAGCGCGACCAATGATTTCAACGTGACCGTGACCTCGACCCTGCCAATTATGACCGACAACGTCACCTTTACGTTTGGCGGCAAGAGCGAGACCGTGCAGCTCATCGTGATTCCCGACGATCGCACGGGTGACTTGGGCGATTACGTTCGCCTTGAGGACGAGTCCAAAGAACCGCTGCCTTTGCGTGACGGAGACGTGTATCTGAGCAAAAGTTCACAGCTGGTGCTGGGGATTCAGCCGGGCGATACGGCTCACGTCCAGGATTCGTCGCTCAATGTTGCCAAGGTCAAAGTCAGCGACATCTCGCTCAACTATCTGGGCAACACGCTTTACATGACGCAGGGCACCTATGAGCGCGCGTTCGGTCGAAGCGCGCGCCTCAACGGCATCCTTGCGCTGCTTAAGGGTTCGTCGGCCGATCAGATTGCGTTTACCAACCGTCTTAAGAGCGATGGTTGGATTACGCTGTCGAGTACCGCCGAGCATTGGGAAAACTATGAGGCAAACTTTACGATTATCAATTCGGTCGTGGTGCTTGTGACCTTTATGGCGGCGTGCCTGTCGTTTGTGGTGGTATTTACGTTGTCTAACACCAACATCTCGGAGCGCGAACGCGAGCTGGCGACTATCAAGGTGCTGGGCTTCCGTCGTGGCGAGGTACACCACTACGTTAACAAGGAGACGCTGATTTTGACGGCGATTGGTGCCGCGCTGGGCGTGCCGCTGGGTGGCCTGCTTGCCGAGAGCTTTACGTACATCCTGCAGATGCCGTCGCTGTACTTTGACGTCGAAGTCGAGCCGCTGAGCTACGTGCTTGCCGTGGTGCTTTCCTTCGGCTTTACGATCATCGTCAACCTCGCCACCAACCGAACGCTCAACAAGATCGACATGGTCGGCGCCCTCAAGAGCGCCGAGTAACCTGCCAAAAAGGGACAGGTTTATTTTGGCAGGTTTTATCTGGGCGAACGCCGGACAACCATTAGGTGGCCCAGCGTTTGCCCCGTCAAACGGGCTTTCCATTTGCCTTTCATTCTATTTGGTTTTCGCTTACAGGCGTGGATGAAGGGCTTTCTCCAGCCTCCGAGATTGGGCTTGAATGGGTCGTATGCCACAAAACGGGCCTATCTACTACGTTTGCTACCACACCCTCGACCATGACAAAGATTATGAAATTAAAACCGCAGGTAGAGGGCTTGCCAATTTTCGGAAAAGGCGGGTATGGTCGGCCCTCTCGAGTTAAACGTAGTAAATAGGCCCTTTTCTTGGCGCGCGGTCAGCTCAATGCTAATCTCCGTGCCGGAACTGACCCAGTTGTTTGTAAGTTGCGGTGATATAGGGACTGTTTGGCGCTTTGGAGCCTCAAGACAGCCCCTATATCACCGCAACTTGAAAGGGGCGGGCGGTGTTGGATGAGTGGCGCTGGCTGGTTGGGGCGGTTTAGGCCTGTTTGCGGCACTTCCATTGTTTGCGACACCAGCGCATGAGCGCCTTTACGATGGGAATCGTGATGAGGATGATCCATGCAGGATGGGGCTGTCCCAAACAGAGCCACATGTAGAGGAACCAAGCGATGGCGGCTGCCGGGTAGATGACCTCGATCAGCTTAGACAGGTGGCGTTGGTCGATAAAGTCGCCAATCGCGTAGTAGACGGGAATCAAAAAGACGAGGAAAAGCCCCATGCCCCATGTGCCGTAGACAATGCCGAGCACCAAATAGGCGAGGGCGACAAGCGCGGGGAAGGGGAATTTGTTCCATGCACGTCCGACCTTGGTGTGGAAATGCTTGCCATGATGGTCGAGCTTGTCGTGTGCTTCCTTCCAGCTGGAAAACGTCTCGCCGTCGATGGTGACGGTGCCGTCGTCATTGGTATGCACGCTATGTCCATCGTCCTCAAGCGTATCGATATGCAATCCGCCTGGCCCCACATGGACCTCTTCACCCTTGCGCTTGTTAGCCACATGGATGCCACTCCAGCCAACATGAACCTCTTCGCCCTTGTTGGGATCAATAACGTGGATGCCGCGCGCGAGGGAAATATCGAAAAGTGGTTTGTCGCCGCAACCGGCGTGCTCGGCAGAACCCTCAGCCTCGTCAGCCACATCCGCCGTCTCGGTGTCGGCGCTACCGTCCTTCAGGTCGTCGGCATCGTTGGCCGCCTCCCCATATAGCAGCTCGTCCAACGACACGCCATACAGCGCGGCGAGCGCAATAAGGTTATCGGTATCGGGCGAGGATTCGCTGCGCTCCCATTTACTGACAGCCTGACGACTCACACCCAACTGGGCGGCAAGCGCCTCCTGAGAAAGCCCGGCAGCTTTACGGCGATCGACGAGGCGTTGTGCCATCGCAAGATCCATGGTGGTTCCTTTCGTTTGATGGTCGAATCGAATGAGCCGAGTATGCCGAGAACAGCCGGTAGCGACCACCATTTCTAGTTAGAATCTGCCCCAACCCTACCGCAACTACCGGTAGCAACCCCTAGCGACCAGCCATTTTAGGACAAATGTCAGTGCAAGTAGCAGCCAAGAGCCCCCGCTCAGTAAGTTGCGGTGGAATAGTTTCTAGATTCAGCCATTTGCGGGCTAAGCGGGAACTATTTCACCGCAACTTAATTTCAGACCAGGCACCCGCAGCAAGAAGACGAATAGCCTCGGGGAGTATGTAAACGAAGGGCCCTCCGACCCCGCCCGACGATTTCGATTGGCGACCTTTGACGGAGTCAAGGGAGGAGCCAAATCGAAATACGTCGGGCGGGGTCGGAGGGCCCGATGGGATGGATTTCGGCCGAGGCTATTCGTCGCCGAAGCTGATGCCCAACGCCTTGGCCTCGCGTACCAGATCGCTCTGGGGGTCGACAAACTTGAGCTTGCCGGCGACCTCTTCGAGCGGCATGTGGCACATCTTGCCGTCACGCAGGGCAATCATGTAGCCAAACTCGCCGCGTAGGCAGCCAAGCGCTGCCTCGACGCCGCACTGGGTCGCAAAGATGCGGTCCTGGGCGTCGGGCTGACCGCCGCGCTGCGTGTGGCCGGGGATGGCGACGCGGGTCTCGCGGCCGGTCTTGGTCTCGATTTCCTTGGCGATGTCGTAGACAATCGACGGGCTCGTGCGTGCGGCGAGCTTCTTCTTGTACTCCTTCTTGGGCAGCGCCGCGTCCTCCTTAGAGATGGCGCCCTCGGCGACGGCTACGATCGTAAAGCGGCTGCCGGTCTCCATGCGATGCTCGATGGTCTTGATGACGTTATCCATGTCGTAGGGGATCTCGGGAATCAGGATGACGTCCGCGCCGCCCGCGACGCCGGCGTACAGCGGGATCCAGCCAACCTTGTGGCCCATGATCTCGATAACGAACACGCGCCCATGGCTCGAAGCGGTGGTGTGGATGTCGTCGATGCACTTGGTGGCGACGTCGATGGCGCTTGTAAAACCAAACGTCAGCTCGGTGCCCCAGGTGTCGTTATCGATGGTCTTGGGCAGGGCGATAACGTTGAGGCCCTCTTCGCGCAGGCGGTTGGCAGTCTTGGTGGAGCCGTTGCCGCCCAGCATAAACAGGCAGTCGAGCTGCAGCTTGTGATAGGTGTGGACCATCGCGGGCACCTTCTCGACGCCATCGGCCTCGGGAATGTCCAGACGCTTGAACGGTGTGCGGCTCGTGCCCAGGATGGTGCCGCCGCGGGTGAGGATGCCGCTAAAATCGGCGGGCGTCATGACACGGAACCTGCTGTAGATAAGGCCCTGGTAGCCGTCTTCAAAACCATAGATCTCGATAGGCTCTTCGCTATTGGTCATGAGCGTTTTGACGATGCCGCGCATGGTGGCGTTGAGCGCCTGGCAGTCGCCGCCACTGGTAAGAAGACCGATCCTGAGCATGATGAATCCTTCCGGGCAAGTTGTAACATGCGCATAAGTTTACCCCCGCACACTGTTGATGCGGAGGTAAAACGTGTTAGCTCAAATGTATAGAAATGCAAGCAACGTTAGGCGAGCGTAAGGACGACGGTGCCAGCTCCTTACAGCGCGAAGGCGTCGACGTCGCCCCAGTGGCGGCGCAGCGTGATGGCGGCGGCGGGTTCGGTATTGTCAAAGACGACCGACCACTGCGTGTTGCTGGTGATGTCTTCCGGATTGGGCTCTTGCGCCGCAGCGCGCAGGGCCTTCCAAGCGACTGCCTCATCTTGGGCGCCGGTATGGGCGTCGAGGACATCGGCGATAGCGATGGCGCGTTCCTTGCCATGGCCCAGCTCACCGTTCTTTTGGTTGGGAAGCACTTCGTCGCCATAGCAGGCGTAGAAGTTCGTAACCTGGCGTACAGGAGTTGCTTTGAAAGCGCGGTCCGGATCGCGCGGATCCCACTCCGCCACCCGCGCGTCACCGGTGGCGTCGTTGATAAAGAAGTGGTAGTCGCGTCCGGCCATGGCGTGCATGTCGTAGGCAGAAAGCAGGTCGACGGCCTCCTGCGTGGTGGCGGCGCGGTCGAGTACCAGGCGGATGGCGAGCGAGGTATTGATGACGGGGCGCTGCGTGTCCTGGTCACAGGGTTTGGAATCCAGGGTGAGCACGGCAATGGACACGCCACATTCGTTGACGCCGTCGAGTTGGGCAAACGGGCCCATCAAGGCCGCGGCGCGTCCGGCGACGGAGCCAAGTGGAGTGTTGGCGCCTAGGTTGTTAAGGGCGGCAAACCCGATGGAGGCATAGCCGCCGCGTGGGTGATTGCGCACCAGCAGCGCCGAGGTGTCGTCCTTAAAGTCGTAATTGCGACCGGTGCGAACACGGCCTTCGGCATCTACGGCGACAAAAGCGCTGCAGGCAAACTGGGGCGCCTGGACATGTGCCGGCACACCGGGCAACACCTGCGCCACCACAGCATCGATGTAGGCCTGATCGTCGCGCACATCGACGGCGATGATGCGTTCGAGGTCGTAGTCGTTAGCGATGTCGATTGCGTACAGGTCATAGCCATCCGCATAGTCGGTCAAGCGTTTGAGCGACGCGACGGACTTGATTTGCTTGCGATAAACGATACCGGTGGCAGCGGCAAGGCCGACGGCGGCTCCCGCGACACCGCAGGCGATAGCAATGTTACGTGGCTTCATGACGGCTCCTCTCGTCCTGTTAGCGCAATTGTCGCAAAAGGAGCGCGGGCATGATGGCTCAACTTGGTGAGCGGCGCGGAATTAAGCACGGAATGAAGAGTGCGTCGCTGGCGTGGCGGGGTATGCTGGAGGGGACCATCAACCCAGCGAAAGGGGAGAGCATGACGGATCAGGAAACGCCCGAGCGCGCGCATGTGACGGCTGACGATATCGAGGCTGCCAACGACCTTATCGACTTTATTGAGGCATGCCCCAGCATGTTCCATACGGCGGCGACCATTATGGCCGAGCTCGACGAGGCGGGCTTTACCTACCTGCCCGAGAACGCGGCATGGGACATCGAGCCGGGCGGGCGTTATTACACGCAGCGCAATACCTCGAGCGTTGTTGCCTTTAAGGTGGGCGAGGACCTGGCCGCGACGTGGGGCGAGGATGGCGTTGCCGGTGACTATCATTTTCAGCTTATGGCGTCGCACAGCGACTCGCCGACGTTTAAGGTTAAGGCTGTGCCCGAGCTCGACGGCGCGGGCGAGACACTGCGCCTGAACACCGAGGCCTACGGCGGCATGATCGACTACACCTGGTTCGACCGCCCGTTGGCGCTCGCGGGCCGCGTGTTGGTACGCGAGGGCGACCGTATTGAGAGCCGCCTGCTTGCCACCGAGCGCGAGGTCGCTATCATTCCGAGCCTTGCCATCCACATGAACCGCGGCGTGAACGAGGGCTTTGCTCCCAACCGAGCCGTCGACCTGTGCCCGCTCATCAGCGCCGGTGACCTTAAGCAGGGAGATTTTGACGCCCTGATCGCTGACGAACTGGACGTTGAGCCCGAGCAGATCCTGGGCCGCGATCTGTTCCTGGTCAATCGTCAGGATGCGCGCATTTGGGGCTGGGCCGACGAGTTCATCTCGACGCCCAAGCTCGACGACCTGGCCTGCGCCTACACCTCACTGCAGGCATTTTTGGGTGCCGAGAACGCGCACGACGTTTCGGTCTTCTGCTGCTTTGATAATGAGGAGGTTGGCTCCGAGACCAAGCAGGGCGCCATGTCGACGTTCTTGGCCGACGCGCTGCGCCGCATCAACGGATCGTTGGGCTTTGACGACGAGTCGTACCACCGCGCACTTGCCGCCTCGATGCTTGTAAGCTGCGACAATGCACATGCCGTGCACCCCAACCATGCCGAGAAGTGCGATGCCCGCAATCAGGTGGTACTCAACGGCGGCATCGTCATCAAGGAGGCCGCCAACCAGCACTACTGCACCGACGCCTTTAGCCGCGCGGTGTTCCAGGCCATTTGCGATGACGCCGACGTGCCCACGCAGGCCTTTGCCAACAAGAGCGATATGGCCGGCGGTTCTACCCTGGGCAATCTGTCCAATATGCAGGCGAGCATGCATGCCGTGGACGTGGGCCTGCCGCAGCTTGCCATGCACTCGAGCTACGAGACCGGCGGCGTGCGCGACGTGATGTACGCTATCCGCGCCCTCACCGCCTTCTACGAGCGCAACCTAACCATCAACGGCGCCGAAAGTGTGGAGCTCTAAAACCTGCCAAAAAGGGATGTTAATTTTGGCAGGTTTTATCTGGGCGAATGCAAAGGGTGAAACCGAACTGGATTGGTGATGCGTAGCCGCCGAGGTGCAGTGTGCCTCGGCGGCTTTTTGTGTACAGAGTACGGCTAATGCTTATAAATGCTATACATGCTTTACGTATCTACCATAGAGTTTTATGATAGTTTTGAAGTATTAAGGAGGGGTTATGACCACAACAGCCGCTCAGATCAACGTACGTCTCGATGCCGATCTTAAAAGGAGTGGGGACGCCGCTCTCTCCAAGGCCGGTATGACGCCGAGCCAAGCGGTGCGAGCGCTCTGGCAGCTTGCAGCGTCGCTGGCCGATCGCCCCGGTGCGCTCGAGGATATCCTGCTGCCCAGTCGTGCCCGGGCGGAACAGCGCGAGCGCGAAAAGGCCGCCAAACGTAAGCTCGAGCTCATGGATCAGGGGTCGAAGCTGTTCGCTGCCGCTTGCTGTGAGTCGGGAATCGATATGGTCAAGGCTCAGCCATCGGACGACGAAGAGCTCAAACGGAATGCCTATGCGGATCGCTATGGCGAGGAGATGAGCTGGCTCTATGAGTGAGACTCCAAAGCGCATCTTGGTTGACACCAACGTGTGGCTCGATTACTTCATTCCCTCACGACGTGGTCGTTCGGTGGCGATTGAGTTTTTACGCGATGCATGCACGGCGCAGGTTGATTTGCTGTACGCGGCGACATCGTCCAAAGACCTGTTCTATTTGATTTCAAGCGAACATAAGGCATGGTATCGGCGCGAGCATGGTTCGCTTTCCCAGTATGCCGCTACGGTAGCGACTTCGCTTGCATGGGATTGTCTTAGCGTGCTGTCGCAGCTTGCCACGCCAGTGCCCTGTGACCTGAGCGATATATGGATGGCGAGCAGGCAGCGTGAGCTCCATAGCGATTACGAAGACGATTTAATCATTGCGGCAGCGATACGCGCTCAAGCAGATCTACTGGTCACCAACGATGCCAAACTCCGTTCACACGCACCCGTCGCAGCAATGAGCGCAGAAGACGCAAAGAATTACTTAGCAACGCTCTAACAATTTGAAGACCCCACAGGTTGAGCAAAAGTCAGCGAGAGCCTGCCGTTTGAGCCAAGGTGCCGTGAAATGAAAAGGCGCTGACCTTCTGGTCGCGCCTTTGAAATTGAACGGCAGATTGGCCAAACGGCGGGCTCGCAGCGTCGACCGGTCCGCCGTTCGTTAGAACGGCGGAACCCATGGGGCTCGCAGCGTCGAGGGGTTCCGGCGTTTGGCAAAACGCCGGAACAATTAGTGCTCGATCCAGCAGCGCAGGGTCTCGCCGGCCTGCAGGTGACGCAGATTCTCCGCGGCGATGTCGACCACATTGTTGAGCGTAGCCTCCAAGTGGAACCAGCCCGAGACGTGCGGCGTGATGAGCATGTTGGGGGCATCCCACAACGGGCTTGTCTCAGGCAGCGGCTCGGGGTCGGTGACGTCGACCGCGGCGCCGGCGAGATGTCCCGACTCCAGGGCGGCAACCAGGTCGTCGGCAACCACAAGGTCGCCGCGGCCGCCGTTGGCAAAGAAGGTGCCCGGCTTCATCGCGGCAAAGAACTCGGCGTTCGCCAGGCAGCGGGTCTCGGGTGTGCTAGGCATAAAGGATGCGACGATGTCGGCCTCGGCCAGGCGCTCGGGTAGGGCGTCCATGCCGTCCATGTCCTCAAACACGATGGGGTAGACGAGCGGATGGCGCTTGATGCCGCGGACGTGTGCACCCATGCTGCGGCAGAGCGTGGCGAAGTGGCCGCCGATATCGCCCGCGCCCAGCACGAGCACATTGGCATTTTTGAGCGAAGTGACCGGCCCCAAATCCTCCCAGCGATGCTCGCGCTGCAAGTCGTGATAGCCAGGCAGACGCTTCATCATGGAAAGGACCATGGCAAACATGTGCTCGCTCACGGCCTGGCCGTAGGCGCCCACCGAGCAAGACAGTTTGGCGTCGGCTGGCACGGTGCCGGCGGCCAAGTAATCGTCATAGCCCGCGGTCTGTAGTTGCAGCAGCTGGAGGTGCTCGCATGCGGTAAGCAGGGCAGGGTCTATGTTGCCCAAGATCACGTCGGCGTTGACGACTTGTTCGCGCGTGATAGCGTCGGAGCTCGTGTAGATAAAGTCCTCGCCCGGAGCGCTCGACTCAAGAATTGCGCGATGGCGGTCGTTGACGGGCAGCAAAACCAGGATGTTCACAAGCAGTCCTCTCCGCTCAGCCTACCAAAAAGGGACAGGTTTATTTTGGCAGGTTTTATCGGGCAAAACGTTCAAATAAAACGCCGGATGCAAGACGAGCGTGCCCGTCAGCATCCGGCGCATCTACGGCTACCAGCTGAGCAGTTCGTAGCCGTCCTCGGTCACCACGAGCTGTACCTCGCACTGGGCCGAATCGCTGCCGTCCTTGGTGCGCACGCACCAACCATCGCCCTTGCTAATCTTGATGTCGGGCGCTCCGGCATTGACCATAGGCTCGATGGTAAAGACCATGCCCGGAGCCATGATGGTGTCCACATCGGGTGCCTCGGTGGTAAAGCCCACAAACGGGTCCTCGTGGAACTCCTTACCGATGCCGTGTCCGCCGTACTCGCGCACCACGCTAAAACCGGCGTCCTCGACCGTCTTTTGCACGGCCTCGGCCATGACGGAGAGCGGCAGCCATGGCTTGACGGCTGCCAGACCCGCCTCCACGCTGGCGCGGGTGACGTCGACCAGGCGCTGGCGCTCGGCCGAGACTTCGCCGATGCAGAACATACGGCTCGAGTCGCTAAAGTAGCCGTCTAGGATCGTGGAACAGTCCACGTTGATGATGTCGCCCTCGTGCAGCACGTCCGTATCGCAGGGAATGCCGTGGCAGACCACATCATTGATCGAGGTGCACACGCTCTTGGGGTAGCCCTCGTAGTTGAGGTCGGCCGGCGTGCCACCGTGCTCGACGGTGTAGTCGTAGATCATCTGGTCGATCTGGTTGGTGGTCATGCCTGCGGCGATATGCTCGCCCACATAATCGAGCACGCCCACGTTGATGGCTGCCGAGCGCTTGATGCCCTCGATATCGGCGGGAGTCTTGTAGAGCGTACGGGGCAGAACCTCCCAGCCCTCCTCCCACAGGCGCTCGAGGCGCTCGTCGAAGGCGCTATGGCATTTCTTATATTTCTTGCCGCTGCCGCACCAGCAAGCGTCGTTGCGGCCGGGCACGGGTCCTTTGTCATACATGGCTAACTTCCTTTCATCCGCAGCTAGTATAGCCCACCCACGTGTCCATAAAAGTTGCGGTGATATAGTTCCGATTTAAGCGGTTTAACAGCACAAATAGGAACTATATCACCGCAACTGATGGAGCGGGATGGCTGACACTAGCTGCTGCGTGGTTTTGCTAGTAGCTCACCTGGCAGGGGATGCCGAGGGCTTGGACGCGCGCGGCGATGGCGTCGAGCACCTCGGGCGCTGCTTTGGCAAGGCCGGCGACCGGCGTCTCGCGTGCCACCGTGTAGATGGTCGTTTCCTGCGGACGAATGCGCTCGAGCGCCGCGAGCCAGGGGGCAACGTACTCCTCGCCGGTGTTATCGAGAGACTTGCTCCGGTACTCACCGCTCAAAAACATCGTCTGGATAATGACGTGACCGTCAAAGCTTGCGAACGTCTCGATCTGGTGCTCGACGTCATAGGGGCCAACGGGCTGGTCGAGCAGCTGGATAAACGCCGGGTCGACGGTATCGAGCTTAAGAATGTTGTCGTCGACCATCATGAGCGCGTCGTGCACCTCGGGGCGGTCGGCGCGCGTGCCGTTGGAGAGCACGGCGATCTTGGAGTTTGGGGCAAGCTCGTCGCGCAGCGCGACGGCGCCGGCAATGGCCTGCGGAAACTCCGGTGCGGCGGTGGGCTCGCCGTTGCCTGCGAAGGTGATCACATCGGGGAGCTCGCCCTCGGCTGCCATCTCGCGCAGCTTTGCCTCGAGTGCATCGAGCACCACGGCAGCCGTGTTATACGGCTCGTGGCAGGGGCGCTCGGCGTTGAGGCCGTTTTCGCAGTAAATGCAGTCGAACGTGCAGATTTTGCCGCTGGCCGGCATCATGTTGACGCCGAGCGAGAGACCAAGGCGACGGCTGCGAACGGGTCCAAAGATGGGGCTGGCATTCAAAAATGTAGACATAGGCATATGCTCCTCAAGACTATTGCGCCTAAGCATAGCATCGGCTCCAAAGCGAGGTGCGGGCTCTTGCTTTACAAGTTTCGTTTTTTCACGTCGCTCATGATGCCGTGCCATGAAAAGCCTCGGGTCGGGTACAGTTAATCTGTTAACAAGTCGTAAGGCAATGCGGGACCATTCAGCCGTACTGACGTGCAATTGGATGGGCATTGATGATGGGGGCACAACATGGATTTTACGGTCGAGAATGCGGGCACCACGATTGCCTGTCGCGAATATGCCGGCCCGGATGTGTCGCCTGATACTCCTGCCTTGGTGTGCGTGCACGGCGCTTGTGTTGACGGCACATTTTTCGACGGCATCGCTTGTGAGCTCAGCCGCAACTACCGCGTAATTGCCTACGACCGCCGCGGCTGTGGTGGCAGCAGCGAAGCGGCAGACGGCAGCTATGATCTTGCCGCTCAGGCCGCCGACCTGCAGGCCGTGATCGAACACGTTGGCGCTCCGACAAATGTGCTTGCGCACAGCGCCGGTACGTTGGTGGCGCTGGAGCTTCTTCGCACTGAACCCCATCTCGTCGCCCGTGCGATTCTGCATGAGCCGGCTGTGTCGGCCGAAGGCGTCGGCATGGGCGCAGCTCCGGTTTTGCTCGATATGATTGCGGCTGGAAAGGTTTCAAGGGCGCTCCGGCTTTTCTTGGGAGCCCTCGGCGACTTGGACCCCGAGGCTCCTGGAACGACCGAGGCAGAAGCCAAGCATGCCCTGCGCAACGGCCGCAGTTTCATGGCAAACGAATACGGGATTACTATGACCTGCGTTCCCGATTGGGATAGCGTTCGCGCGTCGAAAACGGTGGCCGCCGTGCTCCTAGGCGAGCTCTCGATTGGCACGCCCCGCGAGGCTGGCACGCGAGCGGCTGCCGAATATCTCGATTGCCCTCTCGTGACGATCCCGGGCGCGCATAACGGTCTGCGCGATCGCCCGGCAGCGGCTGCCCGGGCTGTCCGTGGCATCCTGGGGCTCTAGCATCCGCAATAGCCAAAGCAGGCTTCATCCGCAAACGTTTCGGCCGTATTAACAAACGTGCTCAAAACCTCGCGTCTGCGGCTTCAATCGCGCCGTCTGCCAACTCATAAGAATGTGGCAGCATTCACGTACTTACCTGCATCGACAAGGTGTTACCCTTGTAACATTTGGAACCCACCGCTCCATGCGAAACTATCGAAAGGGCCCCATATGCTCAATACTCACGAGGTCAATCTAACCGACGAGGAGGCTGCCGTCGAGGTCGCCCGCGTCGCGAAGACCTACCCCGTGGTGCGTTTACTGTCGGCCGATCAGATTAAGAGTGAGCCTAACTGCTTGCTCGCCGGCGATCGCTGCCCTTGTCTGCGTCAGTCGAGTCTTGAGGCTTTGGCAGACTCCGATGAGGTGTCGGAGCAACTGCTCAATGATGGCACTGAGTACCGCGCCCGTCTACGCCCTCTGAAGGTCGAGGGCGAGCCTCACGTCTTGCTGATGGTGCGTCCGATTGATGAGCAAGAGGCCGCGGAAGAGGACCTTGTCTACACCGACGTGCTGACGAGCGTGCGCAATCGCCGATATTACGAGGAAAAGCTTCGCAGCGCCCGCATGAATGCCGGCGTTGCGATGATCGACGTTGATGATTTTAGGGCCTTCAACGATACGTGTGGCCGTCATGCCGGCGACCTTGCGCTCGGTGCTGTGGCGACAGCCATACGCAGCGGAATCCGTTCGACTGACGAGCTTGTGCGCTATGGCTGCGACAAGTTTGTGGTTGTCATGCCCAATATTCCCTCCGATGACTTCACCCGTCGCCTGCATCAGGTGTCCGATGCCGTTCATTCCACGATTATTCCGGGCCATGAGTACGTGAGCTTGACGGCATGTGTTGGTGGCGTTCGCATTCATGGCGAGACGGTCGATGAGGGCGTTGGCCGCGCTGCTCAGTTACTGAGCCGCGCTAAGGCAAAAGCCGGTACGGTCGTGACCGATGCCGATTCCATCGAGGCCTTCCAAAGCGAAAAGCCTTTGGTGCTTATCGCCGATGACTCCGAGATGAACCGAGCCATTCTCAGCGAGATGCTCAAGGACGAGCATTGCATCCTCGAGGCCGATAACGGTCGTGTGGCGCTCGACATGGTCGACCGCTATGGCGATGAGTTGTCGCTCGTGCTGCTGGACATTGTGATGCCGGGCATAAGCGGCTTTGAGGTGCTGGCCGATCTGTCGCGCCGATCGGGTATCGATAATCTGCCTGTCATCATGATTTCGAGCGAAGATTCCGATGATGCGGTTCTGCGCGCGTACGAGCTGGGCGCCTCAGACTATATCAACCGCCCGTTTGACTCCCGTGTCGTGCGCCGCCGCGTAAGCAACACCATCCGCCTGTACGCCAAACAGCGCCGCCTGACGAACCTGCTGTCCCAACAGTACAACGAGCGCGTCAAGAACAGTCGCATGCTCATCGACATCATGGCCGGCGTCATGGAGCTTCGCAACGGCGAGAGCGGTAGGCACGTTACGAACATCGAAAAGCTGACCGAGCTGCTGCTTGGCTATCTGGTCCAGCGTAGCGGCACGATCTCCCTCGACAATGAGGAACGCTCCACGATCGCCCTGGCTTCGGCGCTGCACGATATCGGCAAGATGTCGATTGACGATGCGATCCTCAACAAGCCCGGGCGCCTCACGCCCGAGGAATTCGAGATTATGAAGACGCATACCACGATTGGCGCCAACATGCTGCTCGAGCTGGGCAGCCATCACGCCGGCAATGCGCTTATGGAATATGCGTACCAGATTGCGCGTTGGCATCACGAGCGCTGGGACGGCAAGGGTTATCCCGATGGCCTTAAGGGCGACGAAATTCCCATCGCCGCGCAGGTGGTTTCGGTGGCTGACGTGTACGATGCACTGACGAGCGTGCGCGTGTACAAGGACGCTATCCCGCACGAGGAGGCGATCCAGATGATCCTGGACGGTAAGTGCGGCACCTTTAACCCGCTGCTGCTCGATTGCCTGCTCGAGGTGCAAGACCAAATTGCCGAGACGTTGGCACGCCCCGCCGACGTCGTCGCGTTTCCCACGATTTAGTTTGACCAAAGGAGTTTTTAATCCATGATTTCCATGCGTGAGGCGTATGAGAAGATCGGCGCTAATTATGACGACGCGTGCGCTCGGCTGATGGGCGGGGAAATGCTTGCCCGCTTTGCCCTCAAGTTTTTGGATGACGAGAGCATGGGCAAGCTGGAGGCCGCCATGGCGGCAGGAGACGCCGAAGGTGCGTTTATGGCAGCGCACACGCTCAAGGGCGTGAGCCAGAACCTGGGATTCGATAATCTGTACGAGCCGGCGGTTGTGGTGACCGAAGCGCTGCGCGGCGCCGATGCCGTTGACGGCGCTCGCGAGGGAATGCATGCGCTGCAGCAGCAATATGCGGCAACGATGTCGGCCTTGCGCGAGGCGGCCGAGTAAGAGGCTGTGAGCCTTGATGACTATGAGCGTGGATAATCTCCCGTTTTAGGCCCGGTGGCGGCCTCAAAGTGGGAGATTATCCACTCTCGTTCGATACGTGTCCAAAATCCACTCTCACCCCTTCTGATTAGTGAATGGGCTATGCGCACTGGCGGGGCTTTCCGCATGCAATCCATATCGTTGTTCGATAAACTGTTCGAATAACGATAGAGTCGATGAGGGTGAGTGTATGTCCAACAGCGTTCAGCGTATGGCCAAGGCGGGCGAAAATATCAGGAAGCTTGGTTTTTGCATGGCAACCGTTTTTGCAGGGATGCTCATCGCTTTTGCCGCGTTGGTTGTTTACGTGATCTGGTATGCGGTTGCAAACGTTGTTTCTGTCGATTCTTTCGGTGTCGTGACGCTTCTCGATGGCGGGAGCATCGTTATCCCAAGCGGGCTGTGCCTGGCACTCGTCGTGGGCGTTTCGCTTGTCGTTTTGTGCGGAATCAGCCATAACATCTCTCGGGGCGTCTCGCCCTTTACCAAGGCGCATGTGCGGCTTATCCGTGTTCTCGCGCTTGCCTTTGCTGTTAACGCCGTGGTTTCGTTTGTTGGTGCCTATGAATCGGTCAATCTCACCATTGGCGGACTGGAGCTTTACATCGTGCCTCATTCCTTCGTTATTGAGATTTGCCAAGGCGCTACCTTTGATGCGGGGTCGGTTATCGGCGCAGTTGTCTGTCTGTTTATCTCGGCGATCTGGAGTTATGCCTCGCTGCTCCAAGAGCAGTCTGACGAGCTTGTGTAGGAGGAAACATGAGCTATCTCATCATCGAGCTTGAGACGCAGCTGCTTAAGACCGGAAAGACCAGCGCTGATCTGATTCGGGCGACGGGGCATACTCCGGCTAATATTTCAAAGCTAAGAAACGGAAAAATAAAAGCTATTCGCCTTAAGACGCTTCTCGAAATCTGTGATGAGCTTGATTGTCAACCGGGAGATATTATTCAGCGCGTGAGCGAGAGGGAGCTTGAGGAGCTTATTGTCGAGCGCGCGAAAAATGCCGTTAGGCAGATGCGGGATGGCGGAGGCAATGAGGCATCGCTTCCGACATCAGTCTTCGCTGTCGATTTGAGCGACGAGTAGCTTAAGGCGAACAACTAAAACGAAATATCAGCGTGAAGGGACCCGTGTCTAACACGGGTTCTTTCTTTTAGATTATCTTGATAAATAGTAGTTATCGAAAAACAATAACAACAATGAAAAACGATAAAGGGAAGAAGGAACGATATGAGCGGTTTTGCTATCAAGCGGAACGGGAGGCCAATGAACGCATCAGCGATAAAGCTATCAAAGGTGTCAAAGCGCTATGGAAAACGGCGTGTGTTGCATGACGTTTCCTTTGAGGTGAATCAATCTGAGCTTTGCGCCC
Source organism: Collinsella sp. TF12-2AT (assembly GCF_003436735.1). NCBI lineage: Bacteria > Bacillati > Actinomycetota > Coriobacteriia > Coriobacteriales > Coriobacteriaceae > Collinsella > Collinsella sp. TF12-2AT. The sequence continues at coordinate 29,767 of NZ_QSQK01000002.1, forward strand.
TTGTTGGTGCAAACGGGGCGGGCAAAAGCACGCTTATTAAAATAGTGCTGGGCCTCTGCGAGCCATCGTCGGGGAGCGTGGAACTCTTTGGAGGCAAGTCGAAAAAAGAGCTGAGCCTGATGCGGACGCGTGTCGGCTATGTGCCAGATTCCAGCGGAGCATACCAATCCCTCAGCGCGGCTGAAAATCTTCGGATTCGATGTGCGGAATGGGGGCTTGATGAGAATTGTGAGATTCCTCGCGTTTTGAGCCTAGTTGGACTGGATGCCGATGAGAAAAAGAGCGTGAGCAGTTTTTCTCTGGGAATGAAACGGCGACTGGATATAGCTACGGCTTTGTTGGGCGACACCGACGTACTAATTTTCGATGAGCCGGCAAATGGATTGGATCCGTTGGGCATCGAGAGTATATGGGCCCTTATCGGTCGATTGAATCGAGAGCAGGGTAAGACCATGCTCATCTCTAGCCATGATTTGGATGAGTTGGCATCGGTTGCAACAAGCTGCCTGTTTATTCATGACGGCGAACTGATAAAAAAGGAATCGATGGACGTCATAAGGGATGAGGCGTCGTCCCTAAAAGAGTATTACAGGCGCTTGGTGAAGGTGGTCTCGCTATGAAGCGGGCGATCCATCCCATAAAGGCAGATATGATGCGTTTGCACAGGATATTTCCGGCGAAGTTTGGTCTTGCGCTTATGCTGGCGTTCGGCCTTCTCTTCGGCATCTTTCTAAAAAACGGAACAACGTTGCTCGCCTGTGGCAATAGCGTTTTTGGGGAGGATATTGGTTTCATCTGGAATGTAATCGATCCTTCTGCACCCGATGAGTCCCTTGTGCGCAGCGCTTTTGCCGGTACATCCCTGTTCGTTCCACTCATCGTTTGTTTGGTGCTTTTACAGGAGCATGGCTATAAAGAGGGGCACCGAATTTCTTCGGCAAGAGGTCTCAACCGCTTTTATGGGGCTCTAGCCCATGCATTTTCGTCTGCTTTAATAATTGGCGCAGCGTATAGTGCGCTTTGCCTTCTTCTTTTTGCAATAGCCATAATACGTGGAGGGCATAACTACTCGCACAACATACTAACTGTATTTTTGCCTGCAATGATAGTCAACGCCGTATTGGTGATATCGGTTGCGCTGGAGACGGTGACCATCTATCGGATAACGGGCAGCGCTGTATTGAGCGGGGCCGTGGTGATAGTCGGATTTGTCATGAGCTTGACGCTCTACGGAGCCTTCCTTCAGGCACCTATACCATCCTTGCGATGGATCTTCTTCCTTCCGGGGCTGTACCTTGGAGTCGGATGTGCCCTTGGGTATAGCGATATGGGGCAGCTGACGCTTCTGGGATATGGCGTGGCAGCCAGCTGTCTATCGGTATTGATTTACGCTCTCTTGAGCTTTCGCGCTGGGGGTGTGCTCAATGGCTCGTCAGATTAAAAGACTTCTCCAGTCAGAATTGAAGCATGTGAGCAAATGGGCGTACGCCTTAATCCTGGTAATTTATGCGCACATGGTGATATTGCAGCTTAATTCTTTCCCGATGTGGTTCTGTAGCCTCCGTGAGAACAGTTTCTTGGGCTTTTTCCCAGACCCGACGCTTCCGCTATCGGCGGAGGATGTCCTTCTATTTGGTAATGCAGAGGTTTTTCGCGGTCTGCTGTTCAACGTAGCCCCGTTGGCTCATGCATTGTTCTTTCCGTTCATTGCTGCTTGTATTGTGCCGCGCTTTGTCAGTTCGGGCTTTGTCGAGGAACCGTGGGGGCTGTCGGAGGCCCGGGGAGGGAAGCGTGTGTGCGCTATCGTTGCGCGAGCGATGCTGTCTTCTTTCGCCCTTTTGGGCGCGTTTATCCTGACGAGTGTCGTTTTGTACTGTCTTAACTGCGCGATCGTTTTGGATGCTCAGCAGTATTTCAACCTGCATGTATTTTGCTATCGACTTGTTCTTGCTGCCGCCGCCTGCCTTGCATACGTGGTTTCTTGCGTAATCGTTGTTTCCTATTTTGGGTCCGGCTTCGGTCCGATTGGCATGCTGTTGCTTGTCAACGTTGTAGCGATCTACATACAGATCGGGGCCAATTCCATGCTTCCGCTTCCAGCCTCGATGCTCATGTGGATTTGCGGCGTGACCCCGTTGGGGGACGGTCAATGCGTTTCGATTTTAATTGACTGCCTCATAAACGTAGCAAGCGTTTTTGCCATCTGCTTTACGGTCGACCGATTGTGGTCGAGATTTCTTTGATTGTTTGTGAGGGATAAACATACCGAGCGTATCAAATACAGGGGGGCGGGCACCGTGGCTGGTGTCCGCCCCCCCCTGGCATGGAAGGTTTAAGCCTGTGTGATTCGCGAGCTAGCGAGCCCGCTTAACCTTGGCCGCTGCCTCGACAAACGACTTCCACAGGTCAAAGTCGGTCTCGAGCGTCTTCCACGTGTACTCAGGGTGCCATTGCACGCCCAGGCAGAACGGCTGGCCTTCGACTTCGATGCACTCGGGCACGCCGTCGGTTGCCTTGGCGACCAAGCGCGTGCTTTTACCCAGACGATCGACGCAGCAGTGGTGTGCGGAGTTGGTCTGGATCAGCCTGTGCCCGCCAACCGCGCGCTCCAGCAGCGAGCCCGGCACGACCTCGACAGGATGCACAGGGTCGTTGAGCACGTGGGTATGGCGCCACTGCGTGCGGCCCTCGCGCGCGCCCAGGCTCGGCACGTCCATGCACAGGGTGCCGCCGGTGGCGACGTTGAGCAGCTGCGTGCCGCGGCAGGTGGTAAAGAGCGGCTTTTTGGCGCGGAGTACCTCGTCGACCAGCTTAAACTCAAAACTATCGCGGATTTCGCAGCAGAGGGTGGGGTCGTAGGGTCGATCATCGCCCCAACGTTTGGGATTGACATCGGGGCCGCCGGGAATGGCGATGCCGTCGGCGATGTCGACGTAATGACGGATGACCTCAATGTCCTCGGTGATGGACATCTGCAGCGGCAGGCCGCCGGCGGCAAGGATGGCATCGACAAAGACACTTGCGATTTCCTCGTTGGGGGAGAGCGTCTCGCTTAAAAACGGCTTTGCCTCTTCCCAACGCGGCGCGACGAGGATGAGCGGGCGGTCGGCGGGATCGACGTCGACGTGCGGGGTGTATGACGATGAAGTGCGAGTTCCGATCATAGGTGTTGCTTTCGAATCTAAAGGTGACAGGGCGCATGAGAGACGTAGGACAACACTTTCAATGGATTTGTCCCACGGGGTGGCTGGCTAGTGGCCCTTAATGGAGTTGAGGAAGTCCTGGGCGCGCTTGGTCTGGGGGTGGTCGAAGAACCCGTCGGGCGTGCCGGTTTCCACGATCTGGCCATCGGCCATAAACACGACACGGTCGGCCACGCGGCGGGCAAAGTTCATCTCGTGCGTAATGACGATCATCGTCATGCCCTGCTGCGCCAAGCGCACCATGACCTCGAGCACCTCGTTAATCATCTCGGGGTCAAGGGCACTCGTGGGCTCATCGAAGAGCATGGCCTTGGGCTGCATGGCAAGAGAACGGGCGATGGCCACGCGCTGCTGCTGGCCGCCCGAGAGCTGTGCGGGCACCTTATCGGCCTGCTCGGCAACGCCTACGCGGCTCAGCAGGTCCATGGCGCGCTCGCGGGCCTCGTCCTTGGAGACGCCCAGCACGTCGACCGGTCCCAGCATGACGTTCTGCAGCACCGTCATATGTGCGAATAGGTTGAACTGCTGAAACACCATGCCCAGCTCGGCGCGCATGCGGGCAAGATCCTTGCCTTCCTGCGGCAGGGGCTCGCCCTCGATGAGAATCTCGCCCGAGTCGACGGTCTCCAAGCGGTTGATGGTGCGGCACATGGTCGACTTGCCCGAGCCCGAGGGGCCAATCACAACGACGACTTCGCCGCGGTCGACCGAGAGATTGATGTCGTTGAGGACGTGCAGATCGCCGTAGTGCTTATCGACGTGCCTGAGCTCGATCAACGGCTGATTGCCGGTGGATGAGGTGCTCTGTGCCATGGTGCTCGGCTCCTTATGACTCGAAATGGTAAAGCGTTAGCGGATGATGGTCGCGCCGGTCTTGTGCGAAACGTAGACAGCGGCCTTGTTGATCGCGACGTTGATGAGGATGTAGATGACCGCGATCACCAGATAGACTGATACGAGCGCGTCGTAGTTGGTGATGAGCACGCGGGCATTTTGCATGAGGTCGGGGTAGCTCACCACGTAGGCGACGGTGGTGTCTTTGACTACGACCACGAGCTGCGAAATCAACGACGGAATGATAAACCGAATCGCCTGGGGCAATACGATTTTAAAGGTGATTTTGGCCTTGGAGAGACCGAGCGCTTGGGCTGCCTCGACCTGACCACGCGGCACGGCGTTGACGCCGGCGCGGAAGATCTCGGCAAGTACGCCGGCTGCAGCGAGCGCGACGGGAAGCGTGAGCATCCAAAACGACGGCAGTGAAATCTTGTACTGAGGCAGCACCAAAAAGAAGAAGTATATGAACAGAAGGCTCGGCACGCCACGGAAGAAATCGGTGAGCACGCGGCAGACCAGCTGCAGCGGCTTGATGTCGCTGGTACGGCCGAGCATGAGGGCTAAGCCCAGTACCAGCGCGATGGCGCCGGCGGTGAGCGCGACCTTTACCGTGCCCTCAAAACCGGCAAGCAGGAACTTCCAGGTGGTGAGGTGCGTAAAGAAGTACCAGTAATGGACCGAAAGCTGGCCGGTCACATAAAAGCGCTGCAGTACCAGAGCGATGAGCGCGGCCACGGCAACAAGTGAGATGGCGGTGCCGACGCGAATCTTGGCGCGCATCTTGGGGCCGGGAGCCTCGTAGAGCGCATCGCGCATGGTGAGCGCGGAGGTGGAGTGCTTGCTCATCGGAGGATCCTCACCTTCTTATCGATATAGTTGCCAATGTGGCTCACCACAAAGGCCGTGCCCAGGTAGCCGAGCGCCGAGATAAAGAACGCGGCGACGCCGCCGAGCGAGCGCGTGTTGATGTAGCTCACCACGCCGGTGAGCTCCTGCGGTTTAAGCGGCACCTGACTGCCGAGCGCGGTGGTGAGCATGACGGCGATAAAGAGGTTGGTCATGGGCAGCACGCTCGAGCGCAGCGCCTGCGGAATCACGATCTTGGCGAGGATACGGCTGAAGCTCATGCCCAGCGAGCGGGCGGCTTCCACCTGACCGACACCGACGGTGTTGATGCCGCTCATAAAGTTCTCGGAGCCAAAGGCAGAACCCAAGAGCACTGTGGCGACGATGACGCAGGTGCGGTAGGGCAGGACGACCTTGAGCGACGGCAGCGCATAGACGACGATGATGAGTAGCGCGATGCCGGGGATGTTACGGAAGACCTGGACATACAGGTCGCCAAAGACGCGCAGCGGCTTGAGCGGCGACACGCGCATCACGGTGACAGCGACAGCCAGTACCATGGCGATGGCAAACGACTCGAGCGTCATACCCCAGGTTGCTAGCAACGCGTCGATATAGTTCTGGCCATAGAGCGACCAGAGCTCGGAGAGACTCATGCGGACCTCCCGCCGGTAAGGAAAGGGGCTCCCGTGTGTACGGAAGCCCCGACAACTCAGTGAGGAAACAGTTTAGCGCAATAAAGCGCATCGCGCGTTTCCATATGGTTTCGTAGCGGCCGTTACTAGGTTCGCTGCCTAGGCGCCGATCTCGGGCAGCTCGGGAACATTGGTGTCGCCCGTACGGTCGCCGATGCAGATCTGCCACAGCTCGGTCCAGGTGCCGTCGTCCTCGATCTTCTTAAGGAAGTCGTTGACAAAGGCGACGCCGTCGGAATCGAGCGGCAGGCCGATGCCGTAGGGCTCTTTGCTGCCGAAGGACTTGCCGGCGATCTTGTACTTACCGGGTTCGCGGACCAGGGCGCTCTGCTGCATGTTGTTATCGATGACGTAGGCGTCAACGCGGCCCTGCTGGAGTGCCTGGCGGGCCTCCTCGTCGGTCTTGAACTCCTGCTGGCTGGCCTTGGGAGCGAACTCCTCCAAGATGGCGGGGCCGTTGGAGCCGGACTGGACGGCGACGTTCTTGTCGGCCAGGTCGTCGACGCTCTTGATGTCGTCGTTGTCGGCGAGCACCAGGATAGCCTGCTGGGTGTAGTAGTAGGGACCGGCAAAGGAGACGAGCTTCTTGCGCTCGTCAGTGATGGTGTAGGTGGCAAAGACAGCGTCGACCTGGCCGTTCTGCAGGACGGACTCGCGCGTGTCCGAGGTCACCTGGGTGATCTCGACCTTGTTCTCGCCCAGAATGTAGTTGGACAGGAGCTGTGCGATACCGGCGTCGAAGCCGCGGGTCTGACCGTCCTTCTCGTTGAGGAGGGAGAAGAGCGTGGAGGTCTGGACGCCACCAATCGTAAAGACGCCGGCATCCTTGACGGCCGTAGCCCAGGTGCTGGCGGCGATGGCGTCGTCATCGGCCTTGGGGCCGTCGTTGACGAGCTTGTCGAATGCCTTGGCGTCGAGCGTGGCGGAAACCTCGGTATCCTCGGAGCTCTTGGAGGAACCGGCGGAACCCTTGTCGGCCTCGGTGCTGGTGTCGGAGCAGCCGGCAAGACCAAGGCCGGCGACGGTTGCGAAGGTGGCGGCGACGAAGCCGCGGCGGTCGAGAACGACCTGCTGGGAGAGGTTCTTGCTCATGGTAGAACACCTTTCTCAATAAAATCCCTAGCGGTTGAGTAGAGTTATACCCTATCCCACTCAAATGGGTCAACACGAAATAACTCAGAAACATACTTACCTTATGGGTTATTCTACCTACCAAAAAGGGACAGGCACCTTTGTGGTGGTTCTGGCCGATGCAGCGGCATGCCTTGCTGTTTTGTCTCGATCTGTAACATCTGCAGCCATTTTTGCCGAGTAACTGTTACAGATTGAGATTTTCTCTTCAGGGGGATTCGAATGTCTCGATCTGTAACAGGTAGACGGCCAGAAGGTCTCTATCTGTTACAGATTGAGACAAAGGTCAGGGACTAAGACGTCTTGTATAGATCTGTAACAGTTAGACGGGAATTCGGGCCCTAGATGTTACAGATTGAGATAGTTGAGCTCAAAAATAAAAACTTCCGCAGGGGTGCTTCCCTTGCGGAGGTTTTTTACTCGTTGAGTAGCCTTACGGCCTCGGCGGCCATGTTCTCGACCGTCATGCCGTTCTGAGCGAGCAACTCGTTGGGGTCGTAGCGGTCGGGGAAGCCCTTGGCGATGCCAAAAGTGCGCGTGCGCACGGGCGTGCAGGCCAAGTAGCACGCGACACGCTCGCCCCAGCCACCGTCCAAGATGCCGTCCTCGAGGGTGACGACAACGCGATGCTCGGCGGCAAGGCTGTCGAGGAACTCGCGGTCAAGCTTGGTTGCAAAGCGAGGGTTGACGAGCGTGGCCTCGATGCCGTACTCGGCAGCCAAGCGATTTGCCACGTGCTCGCCCAGCTCAAAGAAGTCGCCAAGCGCGAGCACGGCCACGTCGCGGCCCTGGCGCACCACGTTGTAGCGCGCGACACCGTAATCGGCGTCCTCGGCAGGCGCCAAGTCGGGGCGGCTTACCAGGCCAATGCCGGGCACGCGAATCGCCACAGGATGCTCGCGATGGTCGAGCGACCAGCTCAGCATGGATAGATATTCCTCCATGCAGGCCGGCGCCAGGTAGCGCATGTTGGGAAGACCGCCCAGCATGGAAATATCAAAGAACGAGAGATGCGTCTCGGATGTGGTGCCAAAGATCGACGCGCCAAATACCAGGATGGTTGCGGGGGCGTCGTTGAGGCACAGGTCGTGCCACAGCTCGTCGTAGGCGCGCTGCAAAAACGTGCCGTACACACCAAAGACTGGCTTGGCGCCCGAGCGCGCAAGCGCGGTGGCAAAGGTCACGGCGTGCTCCTCGGCAATGCCCACGTCAACAAACTGCTTGCCTGCCGCGGCGCGAAGCTCGGGCGTAAAGCCCATGATGTAGGGCGTTGCGGCCGTGATGCCCACAACCTGCGGATCGCGCTCTATGGCAGCGCTCAGGGCCTCGCCCGTAATGTCGGCATAGGTGCGCGGCGCAGGCTCGCTCGGATGGCCCGGGCAGAGCTTGCGCCCAGTCGCCATGTCAAACGGACCTACATGATGCCAGCGCTCGGGGTCGCTCTGGGCTGGCTCAAAGCCCTTGCCCTTGGCGGTCGAGACGTGCAGCACGATGGGGTGATCGATATCGCGCAGCTCCTGCAGCGCGTCGACGAGGGCCAACACATCGTTGCCGGCGTCTAAATAGCGGTAGTCGAGCCCCATCGCGCGGAAAACGTTGCGCCTGCAGGTGCCGTTGCTGGCGCGCAGCTCGGCCAGATTGCGATACAGGCCACCGTGGTTCTCGGCAATGGACTGGTCGTTGTCATTGACGACGATGATCAAGTTGCTGTCGAGCTCGGCGGCATTGTTGAAGCCCTCAAACGCCAGACCGCCCGAAAGCGAACCGTCGCCAATGATGGTGATGACGTTGTACGCATCGCCCGCCAGGTCACGAGCGTGCGCCAAGCCGCAGCCCAGGCTCACCGATGTAGAGGTGTGGCCCATGGCGAACAGGTCGTGTTCGGACTCGTCGGGATTGGCAAAGCCAGAGGCCTCGCCGTAGCGTGCCGGGTCGATATAAGTGTACGCGCGCCCAGTCAGCGCCTTGTGGGCATAGGTCTGGTGCGATACGTCAAAGACAATTTTGTCGGTGGGGGAGTTAAACACGCGATGAAGCGCAACCGTAAGCTCAACGACGCCCAGGTTGGGGGCAACGTGCCCGCCGACGGCGGCGGAGCTTTCGAGGATGGCGTGGCGGATCTCGCCGCAGAGCAGCGGAAGCTCGGCGCGATCGAGAGCCTTGACGTCCTCGGGCGTTGTCGTTTGCGTAAGCAGCATCGTTGTGGGTTACTCCATGCGAATCGTGCGCCGGCACTCCCTCGGCCGGCACAATTGCACAAGACAGTCTCGCACATTTTGGCGTTTGATATGTGACGGCGGCGCGGTAATTCGCCAACTGGTGGGGCAAAACGTTTTGTCCGATGCCATACTGATAAGTTCCATGATGATTTTATTCATTGCGTGCAGGCTGCGGCTTGCCGCCGAGCGCCGCCGGAAGGAGGCCGCATGTCCGATACCGTTCGTGCCGAGAAAATCGCGCGCGAGGTCGACGATGCCGCCCGTCAGCTTGCCCAGGCGGGCCGCTTGGACCTGATGCATGAGTTTATCCAACATGGCGATGTGACGGTTTATGCACATGTGACCTCGGTGGCGCGGGCAAGTCTGTCCTTTGCCGAGCGCCTGGGCCGCGTCGGTATCTCCGTCGACCGCTTATCGCTGCTGCGCGGGGCCCTGCTGCACGATTACTTTCTCTATGACTGGCACGATCCCGACCCAAGCCATCGGCTGCATGGCTTTCGCCACCCGTTTTTTGCCTTGGCGCGTGCGGAGGAAGATTTTGAGCTGACGCCGCGCGAGCGGAATATTATCGTACGGCATATGTTTCCGCTGGTACCGGTGCCGCCGACGTGTCGTGAGGCATGGATTGTGTGCCTGGCGGATAAATGGTGCGCGCTGCGCGAGACGATTGCCGGCCGTCTGCCGCGCAAAGGCGGCGCGAACGATTTGAACGAGGGGTCGAGTGACGGCTCGAGCAAAGAATCGAACGAAAAGAGGAGTGGGTAGACGGTGGGAACCGCGATCGACATGGCATTTGACGGCGCGACGCTTGCCGCCTGTCCGCTCTCGGCGCTGGTACTCTCGTTTGCCTTCTACGGTTTTTGCGGCTGGGTATGGGAGTCGACAGTCTGCGCCATGCTCAACCACGGACGCTTTGCCAACAGCGGCTTTTTGCTAGGGCCGTGTTGTCCCATCTACGGTGCGGGCGGCATCGCGTGCTGGTTGCTGCTGCGTGGAATCCCAGACGCCTCGAGCCAGTTTGTCGCTGCCGCGCTCGTATGCAGCGTGATCGAATATAGCGTGGGCGTGCTGTTGGAAAAAACGACGGGTGCCCGGTTTTGGGATTACTCGCATCTGCCGTTTAACCTGCACGGACGCATCTGCCTGTACTGGGCCTGCGCATTTGGCTTGGGTGCGTTGTGTATTTGCCGTTTAGTGGAGCCGGCATTGCTGGGGCTGCTTGGCCATCTGCCGGTGCTGATTGTGCGGCTGTCCGCCTTTATCGTCGCGGTCGCGATGATGGTCGATGCGGTGTGCTCGTTGGCCAGCTGGCGCCGCCTGTCCGATCAGCTTGAGCGTGTGCGTGCCGACCTTGCCGACCGCATCAATGAGTCGCTTGCCGACGCCTCCGACTCTATGCTCGAACGTATTCCCGATTCGGCGATCGACTCGGTGGCGCAGACGCATATCCGCGGTCGCGCCGTTAACGCTTGGCTGGCCGAGCTGGGCGACGCGGCGCTCGATGCCCTGCGCGAGAAGGCTTCGATGCCGACGTTTATCTCGGATGGTGCTCGCGGCCTGGCGCTTGCTGCCCGCCGCGTTGCCGATGCCGCGCCGAGCATGCCGCGTCCGTCGCTCAGTCGTCGCCTTGCCGGCAAGCGCATGAGCCGTCCGGTGCCGAGTGTGTCGCTCAGTCGTCGCGACCTGCGCTTCTTCAATGCCTTTCCGCGCTTGCGCATCAATCGCTACGAGGGCGTCATCCGGGCCACCGATCTCCGCGACCGAGCTCGCGAGCTGTTCCGGCGCTAGGCGGGGCGGGCGCGCTCACGGCTTCCTTGCTCGCGTATTTCCCGTTCGTTTCGCGCCCGTTGCCGCGCCGTTTCCAAGATTGCGGCACCGTTTCCATTCGACAACGCAGCGTTTAACAACGCCGTATCTGGTCTACACCAGTTGCCCCTCGGCCGCATTATGGGCGCCGACAACGTTCATGCGACCAAGGGGGACGAATGTACGATACGGGATCGACAACGTTTATGCTCATCTGCACCATGCTCGTGTTTTTAATGACACCGGGCCTGGCGTTTTTCTATGGCGGTCTGTCTAGGCGCAAAAATGTCATCAACACCATGCTTATGTGCTTTGGCGCCATTGGCCTGGTTGGTGTGCTGTGGATTGTTGCCGGCTGGTCGCTGGCCTACGGCGGCGACGGCTCGAGTCCGTTTATTGGAGGCCTTGACCAGTTGCTGTGCCTACCGGTGCTCAACCAGGTGCTGCAGGCGGCCGAGGGCAATGCCGCGGGCGGTGCCGTCTACCCTCAGATCATCAACATCGCCTTCCAGATGGCGTTTGCCATGATCACCGCCGCTATCGTTACGGGCAGTCTGGCAGGCCGCGTTAAGTTTGGTGCCATGACGGCCTTCCTGGGCATTTGGCTGCTCGTGGTCTATGCGCCGCTCGCCCACATGGTTTGGGGCGGCGATGGTTCCTTTATCGGCGACATCATCGGCGCGCTCGACTTTGCCGGCGGCGACGTGGTACACATTTCGTCTGGTCTCACGGGCCTGATTCTCTGCTTAATGCTCGGCCGTCGTCGCGGCTTTGGCATGGTGAGCTACCGTCCGCATAACGTGCCGTTTGTGGCGCTGGGCGCCGGTCTACTTTGGTTTGGTTGGTTTGGCTTTAACGGCGGCAGCGAGTTTAAGGCCGACGCCGTGGCGGCACTCGCCATCCTCAACACCGTGACGGCCAGCGCGGCGGGCATGGTCTCGTGGCTTGCCGTCGAGCGCGTGCACACCGGTCGTCCCACGCTGGTGGGCGCCAGCACCGGTCTGGTTGCGGGCCTTGTGGTGGTCACGCCGGGCGCGGGCTTTGTCGAGCCGTGGGCGGCGCTGGTCATGGGCCTGATCGTCTCTCCCGTCTGTTACCTGGCCATCAGCCATCTCAAGACCAAGTTCGGCTACGACGATGCGCTCGACGCGTTTGGCTGCCATGGTATCGGCGGCATCTTGGGCGGCGTGCTCACGGGCCTGTTCTGCGTGCCGGAGCTTTCGTGGACCGGTAAGGGCGGCCTGTTCTACACGGGTGACATGTCGCTGCTCATCTCGCAAATCCTGGGCATTGTGGTGACGGTCGCTATTGTGCTGGTGCTCGACTTGGTGATTGCCGCGGTGGTCAAGGCGCTGTTCCGCGGCAGCCTGCGCGTGGACGAGGCCGATGAGGCGCTGGGCTTGGATGCGAGTCAGCACGGCGAGAGCGCTTATCCTTCGTTCTCCGGACTCGATTAGCAGCTTCCCCAAGCACCGCACCTTGCCGTTCAATCGTCGCTCACGTACTTAAGTACGCTTCGCTCCTCTTTCACGGCAATCTGCGGCACTTGGGAAACCTGCTAAGACCAGTCAGTTGAACTTTTTGATTTCTGAGGTTGGTTTGCGGCACCTGGGAAACCCGCGTCTCATGTAAAGGGATACGTTGATTTTTGAGAGGAATTCATTATGAAAAAGATCACGGCTATCGTGCGCCAGGAAAAGCTTGAGGTTCTTAAAGACGCGGTGTTTGCTGCTGATGTTCGCGGCATGACTATCAACCAGGTGCAGGGCTGCGGCGCGCAGCATGGCTGGAAGGAATACGTGCGCGGCAACGAGTTGCTTGTCAACACGATCCCTAAGGTGCAGTTCACCCTCATCTGCGCCGATGAACATGTCGACGGCATTGTCGACATCATCTGCAACGCCGCCCGTACCGGCGCCGTTGGAGACGGCAAGATCTGGATTGAGCCGGTCGAGGAAGTTATCCGCATCCGTACCGGCGAACACGGCCCCGCCGCGGTGTAGGATCGACCGCCTGCCATCCGCAACGTTAAAATGCTGCAATGAGGCACAAGACTTGCGTTGCGGATGGGCGGATTATGGGTCGCAATAAATATCCCGAGGAGACGGTCGCGAAGATTCTCGACGCGGCACTGGAGCTATTCTGCGCACAGGGTTATGAGGGGACGAGTATTCAAGATATCGTTGACCGTCTCGACGGCATGACCAAGGGCGCTGTCTATCATCACTTCAAGAGCAAAGAAGAGATTTTCAACGCCGCGTTTGATCGGGCGATGACTCCGATTGTTGAGCACCGCCGCTCGATGCTTGGCGTCGGTAATATGACCGGAGCCCAAAAGCTCAGGCGGCTGTACGCGCCCGAGTCCGTTGTTCCGCAAATTGAGCTATGGGCACGCATGCATCCTGCGGCGGATCCGGTAAAAAGCTCGCGTCTACTGGCGATGCAGTACCAGGGCTCGTTTGACGAGTCAGCCGATGGCTGTCTCTTGCCAGTGATCGAGGAGGGCATCGCCGACGGCTCCATTGCGTGCGAATGCCCGCGCGAAGCGGCGGAGGCCGTATCGTTGCTGGCGAATCTCTGGTTGCTGCCACTGTTCCGTCCGCTCGAGCCCAAGGAGCGAATGCTCGCTCGTGCACAATGTCTGGCGCAGATGGCCGCTGCGGTGGGACTCGATTTGGGCGAGGAAGTGCTCCAGACAACGGCACGGATTTGGGACGTATGGGACCGCGCTGGGTGGTAATATAGATACCAACGGTATGTAATTGATTTGTGAGGGTAGCCACGGCTGCCCTTTTCAAGTCATTAAATACATACTAGTGGTATGTATAGGGGGTGGGCTTATGGCTGGGCTGAGAGACGTCGGCGTCTCGTTGAAATCAAAAACAGTGCGGTCAATCAGGCTCGCGGAACTTCTGGTTGCGCAGCTGTGCACGTATTCGATGCTGTCGGCGCTGTGCTTTGCGTATCCACTTTACTTGTTCGATTGCAGTGGATCGTCAACGTTATATGGCGTCGTCGTGGCGACGGCATTCATACCCGGCGTACTCGCAACTCCGGTTGGCGGAATCTTGGCGGATAGGGGAAGACATCGCGAGGTCCTCGTGGCCCTTGGCATTGCTCTGATGACTGCATCGCTGCTGTCTATCCCCATGAAGCGCTCGTTGCCTCTTGCGGTCGTCGTAGTAGCGATACTTTGTGTTCAATATGGTGTTCAATCGCTGCTAAAGCCAATGCTCCAAATTGAGACGGTGCACATGGCGGGTGAAAAGAAGGTTGAGCGGGCCACTGCATTGGTTTCGCAGGTGACCATGGTGAGCAATATCTCGGGTCCTGTGGTCGGGACGGCAGTCTATGGGTGCTTTGGCATCGATGCTCTTTGCGCAACCGCGTCGGTGGCGTTTGCGATTTCAGCTCTCTTGTTTGGGGTCGCAATCAAACAAAATGCCTCATCTGAAACGATGGGAGACGGCGCGACTCGTACGACATACCGAAACGATTTTTGGGAGTCGATTCGGTATCTGTTGCAAAATGCATCATTGGTCGCTGTGATTTTGCTTGCGGCCGTTTTGAACCTTGCGTTGGTTGGGCTAACGATTGGCGCTCCCATTATTGTTACAAAGCATCTCGGCATGCAATCGTCCTGCGTTGGGATAGTTGAGGTTGCTCTGGGCTTGGGTGGTCTTACTGGCAGTGGCTTGGTCAGCATTTGGCCGCATCGCTTTTCTCTCAATGGCATATGTCGATATGTTGCGAGGATCTGTTTTGGAGTCGTACCGATTATCGTTACGCTACTGTTCGGCGCAGATGTATGCGTGTTCACCGTGTTTGCGGTTGGTTCGGCATGGATCATGGTGTGGGCAAGCATTGCGTCGGTTGAAATCATCGCGTTTGTTCAGCGGGTAGCGCCGGCTGAGCTCTGCGGAAAAGTGCTTTCGGTCGTTTACATGGTCCTTTCCTGCGCAACACCTATCGGCCAATTGACGTACGGGGTTGCATATGATCGATGGACACCGGCGATTGTATTCGCAGGCATGCTGGCGGTGCTGACGTTGACGACGGCTCTGTTTTATCGGCTGAAAAATCGCTTGCGGCGATTGTCTTAACGTGCTGGGGCACCGTGAATTTGCGGAGGCAGTGGCCCGCCGCGCCGGGACGGCATTGTTTGGGCATGCCTCTCCTTCGTCTACAATATCGTGCAGACGAAGGAGAGGCACGCCCATGATCAAGATGTTCGCGAGTGACTTAGACGGAACGCTGCTGAACGCCCTGCACGAGGCGGATGGGACCATCCGCCGTGCCATTCGCGAGCTGACCGAGGCCGGCCTGCATGTGGTTCCCGCGACCGGACGCTCGACGCTGCCGATCGGCGAGCATGGCTTTACGGGGCTGGCGCTCGATGCCTGCTGCTCTAACGGCTCCATCGTGCGCGACAGTCATGGCGAGGTGCTCAAGACCTGGACCATCGATCCGCAGATCACCGAGGAGCTGCTCAAGGAGTTTCCGGATATCTGTTTTGACTGCTCCACGCCCGACGGCATGTTTTCGAGCGGATCGTTCGAGATGCACCAGGCGGGCTTTAAAAAAGACAGCCCTATCAAGCGCATCGTGATGCGCGGCATGCGTGCGCGTGGCGGGTACCACGAGGAACAGTACTTCGACCAGTCGATCGGTGACATCCTGCGCCACGATGTGTGCAAGATCAACTGTCGCGTGACCTCGCCCGAGCTGGAGTGCGACCTTAAGGCGTATCTGGCCGAGCGCTCGGACCGCGTGGTCAACGCGCCGTTCGATCCGGTGATGTTCGAAATTACGGACGTGGCGTGCAACAAGGGCGAGAGCGTGGCATGGCTGGCGGGCTACTACGGTATTGCCGAGGACGAGGTCGCGGTCTACGGCGACGGCGGCAACGATATCGCCATGCTCAAACGCTTCCGCCACAGCTACGCGACCAAAAACGCTAGCGATGCAGCTAAGGCCGCCGCGAGCGCAACTATCGGCAGTTGCATGGTCCACGCCGTCCCCAAACACATGCTCGCCACCATGCGCAAGCAAAACTCCCGCACCGTCATCGAATAATGTGACAAAGAGACTGCCCCCTCGTCACATTCCAAATATTGCCTTTACGTGTTGATACACACGGTGTGCAATAATACTCGCACTGTGCAATAGCGCACAGGCTGAGTAACAAGGAGGACGCTTGTCCCAGCTCGAGAAATGCGATCGCCGGTCCCTTCGCTCGCAGCGTGCCCTTCGCCAGGCGCTTGCCAGCGAGCTTGCCGAAAGCGGCGACCTTTCGCGCATTAATGTCGCGTCGCTCACCGAGCGCGCTGGCCTTACGCGTCGCACGTTCTATTCGCACTACCGCGATATCCCCGACTTTATCAATCAAATCGAGGACGGCTTGCTGGCCGAGATCCGTGAGCGCATTGAGTTCATTACCGCAGCTCAGCTGCCTGATCTCTATCACAATATCGATGAGCTCGAGCCGGCGCCCGGTTCGGTTGAGCTGCTGCGTTATCTTGCGGCCAACCGCGACTTAATCGGTGCGCTGCTGGGGCCGGGCGGCGACCAGGCCTTCATTAAAAGGATTATCGACACTGCGCGTGAGGCTGTGGTGCCGCGTGCGCAGACGGGCATTTTGGGCCTGGCGCTGGGCACGTTCTTTGACTACTACGTCACCTACGTCGTGAGTGCCGAGGTCGGCATGATTCAGCGCTGGTTTGAGCGTGACCTTTCCGAATCGCCCGAGGCCATGGCGCGCATTATGACGGTGCTCGCTTTTGTTCGTCCTGGTGACCTGTATGGCCAACCCATCGATATCAACGTGCCGGAATACGGCATGAAGCTATTGAACTTGCAGCTCGAGGACGCGGCCGACACCGCCGCAACCGTCGAGTCCAACAACTAAGAGGAGAGACAGATGAGCAAACTCGTCGAGGGCATCAAGGATCGTATGGTTGCTGCCGCACGCGAGGCCGCGCCCGCCGTGGTGGACGCCGCGCAGAAGGCCGCGACCGCGGCAGCCGAGAAAGTTGCCGAGGCAGTTGCCGATGCCAAGAACGCGGCAGGGGAGACGTCCGTTACTAGCGAGCCCGCCACCGCCGCTGAGCCCATAGCCGCCGCCCACGCCCCCGAAGGCGCGATCTTCAATCCCGAGAACGCCCGCGGCAACCTACACCTGGGCATCGACGTGGGCTCCACCACTGTTAAGCTCGCCGTGCTCAACGACGACAACCAGATCGTCTACGCCAAGTACCAGCGCCACCACACCGACGTCCGTGCCTGCGCCCGCGACCTGTTCGAAGGCGCTGCGACCGTGCTGCCGACGGCCCAGATGACCTGCGCCATTACCGGCTCGGGCGGCCTGCTGCTGTCCCAGTGGCTCGACCTGGAGTTTGTCCAGGAGGTCATCGCCAGCAAGCGTGCCGTCGAGACCCTCATCCCGGCCACCGATGTCGCCATCGAGCTGGGCGGCGAGGACGCCAAGATCATCTACTTTGATAACGGCATCGAGCAGCGCATGAACGGCACCTGCGCCGGCGGTACGGGCGCGTTCATCGACCAGATGGCAACCCTGCTGCACACCGACGCGAGCGGCCTCAACGAGCTCGCGGCCAACGCCACCACCATCTATCCCATCGCCAGCCGCTGCGGCGTCTTTGCCAAGACCGACGTCCAGCCGCTGCTCAACGAGGGCGCCCGCCCCGAGGACGTGGCCGCTTCCATCTTCCAGGCCGTTGTGACCCAGACCATCTCGGGCCTGGCGTGCGGCCGTCCCATCCGTGGCAACGTCGCCTTCCTGGGCGGCCCGCTGCAGTATCTCTCCGAGCTGCGCCACCGCTTCTACCTCACGCTCAACCTGGACGAGGAACACCGCATCGTGCCCCAAAACGCTCACTTGTTTGTGGCGAGCGGCGCCGCCATGGCGCACGAGTCCAACAAGCTCAGCACGTTCCCGCAGCTCATCGAGGCCATCGACAGCTTGGGCGACACGCAGGGCGCCGAGGTCGAGCGTCTGAATCCGCTCTTTGCCACCGACGAGGACTTTGCCGAGTTCAAGGGTCGCCACGACCAGGAAGTCGTCCCCAAGGGCAAGCTCGACGGCTACACCGGCCGCGTGTTCATCGGCATCGACGCCGGCTCCACCACCATGAAGGCCGCGCTCGTGGGCGAGGACGGTCAACTGCTGCACACTTGGTACGGCAACAACAACGGTGACATCCTGGGCACGGCCAAGGTCATCATGGCCGATTTCTACAACCACATCCCCGCGGGCTGCACCATTGGCCACGTGACCACCACGGGCTACGGCGAGGCGCTGCTCATCGAGGCCCTCAAGGCCGATTCCGGCGAGATCGAGACCGTCGCCCACCTGCGCGGCGCCAAGGCGTTCCTGCCCGGCGTCGAGTTTATCCTGGACATCGGCGGCCAGGACATGAAGTGCCTGCGCGTCAAGGACGGCGTGATTGAGCACATCATGCTCAACGAGGCCTGCTCGTCGGGTTGCGGCAGCTTTATCGAGAGCTTCGCCGTCTCTATGAACATGGACGTACGCGCGTTCGCCGATGCCGCCATCCATGCCAAGGCCCCCGTCGACCTGGGCAGCCGCTGCACGGTCTTTATGAACTCGCGCGTCAAGCAGGCGCAGAAGGAAGGCGCCACGGTGGGCGACATCGCGGCCGGCCTGTCTTATTCCGTCATCAAGAATGCCCTGTTCAAGGTCATTAAGCTGCGCGATCCCAAGGAGATCGGCAGCCAGGTGATCGTTCAGGGCGGCACCTTTATGTCCGACGCCACGTTGCGCGCGTTCGAGCAGCTCACCGGCGTTCACGCCGTGCGTCCCGACATCGCCGGCTGCATGGGCGCCTACGGTGCGGCCTTGCTCGCCCGCGATCGCGCTGGTGCCGACGGCACCTCGACCATTCTTTCTGCCGAGGACATCGCACACCTCACCGTGACGCAAAAACACGTCCGCTGCGGTCGTTGCTCTAACAACTGCCAGCTCACCGTCAACGACTTTGGCGGCGGCAGGCGCTTCATTACCGGTAACCGCTGCGAGAAGGGTGCCGGCCACAAAAAGCAAAAGACCGAGGCGCCCAACCTCTTCAAAAAGAAGAACGATCTGCTCTTTAACCGCGAGGTGCTGAGCCCCGACGAGGCCCCGCGCGGCACCGTCGGCATCCCGCGCGCGCTCAACATGTACGAGAACTACCCCTTCTGGCACGCGTTCTTTACGCGCTTGGGCTTTAGCGTGCAGCTGTCTGACCAGTCGAGCAAAAAGACCTACCAGGCGGGCATCGAGTCCATGCCGTCCGAGAGCGTGTGCTATCCGGCCAAGATGAGCCACGGCCATGTGATGAACCTCATCGACCGCGATGTCGACTTCATTTGGATGCCGTGCGTGCGCTGGGAGCGCAAGGAGGATCCGACCGCCGGCAACTGTTACAACTGCCCCATCGTCATGAGCTACCCCACGGCGTTGGCACTCAACATCGACGAGATCCGCGAGCAGAACATCGAGTTCCTGTACCCGTTTGTGCCCTATCATGACAAGACCGAGCTCAAGCGCCGTCTGTACCAGGTGCTCGCCGTCGACCGTGTGGCCGATGCTGAGGCCGGTCGCGGACGCGTGCGCGGTCCCAAGATCACGCGCTCCGAGGTCGATGCCGCCGTCAACGCCGCCTTTGAGGCCGATGCGCGTTTCCACGAGGACATCCAGACCATGGGCGAGGAGGCTCTTAAGTGGGTCGAGGACCACGGCGGTCACGGCATCGTGCTCGCCGGTCGTCCCTACCATAACGACCCCGAGATCAACCACGCCCTGCCCGAGCTTATCTCGAGCTTTGGCTTTGCGGTCTTTACCGAGGATTCGCTCGCGCATCTGGTAAAGCCCGAGCGTCCGATTCGCGTCGTCGACCAGTGGATGTACCACAGTCGCCTGTACGCCGTCGCCCGTTTTGTGACGATGCGCAACGACCTGGACCTGATCCAGCTCAATTCCTTCGGCTGCGGCCTCGATGCCCTGACCACCGATCAGGTGCAGGAGATCCTGGAGGCCAGTGGCAAGATCTACACCGTGCTCAAGATCGACGAGGTGTCCAACCTGGGCGCCGCGCGCATTCGCATCCGCTCGCTCATGGCGGCACTCAAGGACCAGGAGGCCGAGCGCTTGGCCGAGGCCACGGCTGCGGGCAAGGTCTTTGAGCAGGGCGACGCTGCGCCGGTGGCGCCCTCCACGGATGCCCCCGCGTTCGCGAGCCGCAAGTACACGTTCGAGGCTCAGCGCGAGAGTGCTTCGACCGCATGGCCCAAGGTGCCCTTTACCGAGCAGATGCGCGACGAGGGCTATACCATCCTGTGCCCGCAGATGGCGCCGATCCACTTTGACCTGGTCAAAGAGGTGTTCCGCGGTGCCGGCTACAACTTGGAGCTGCTGCCCTCGACCGACCACGATGCCGTCGAGGCTGGCCTGCGCTATGTGAACAATGACATTTGCTACCCGTCGATTCTGGTGACGGGCCAGATTATGGAGGCCATCGAGAGCGGTCGGTACGACCTGTCCAAGACCGCCGTGGTCATCAGCCAGACCGGCGGCGGCTGCCGTGCCACCAACTACATCGCGCTCATCCGCAAGGCCCTGCGCGAGAGCGGCCACCCCGAGATCCCGGTGATCTCGCTTTCGGCCGTGGCGCTTGGCGAGGACAACCCCGGCTTCAAGCTGACGCCGGCGCTGCTTAAGCAGGCAGTCTACGCGGTGCTCTTTGGCGACGTGATGATGCAGATGCTCTACCGCTGCCGCCCGTACGAGGCCACGCCCGGTGCCGCCAACGCGCTCTATGAGGAGTACATGGCGCGCGCTCGCAAGCTGGCGCCCAAGTTCAACAGGCATAACTACACCAAGCTGTGCCGTGAGGCCATTCGCGCGTTCGACACCATGCCACTTGTGGGCGAGGGCACCAAGCCGCGTGTGGGCGTGGTCGGCGAGATCCTGGTCAAGTTCCACCCCACGGCCAACAACCACGTGGTCGATGTCATCGAGCGCGAGGGCTGCGAGGCCGTGGTGCCGGGCCTGCTCGACTTCTTCCTGTACTCCATGAGCAACGCCGAGCTGCAAAAGGACGAGCTGGGCAGCTCCGCTACGACACGTGCGGGCATGCAGGCGCTCATCAAGCTCGTGGACTGGATGCGTACGCCGGTTGAGGAGCTGCTCGAGAAGTCCCAGCGCTTTGAGGCGCCCGAGCGTATCGGCACCATGGCCGACAAGGCCCGCACGGTGCTATCGGTGTGCAATAACATGGGTGAGGGGTGGCTGCTCACAGCCGAGATGCTCGACCTGATCGACCACGGTGCGCCCAACATCATCTGCACGCAGCCCTTCGCGTGCCTGCCCAATCATGTGGTGGGCAAGGCCGTAATCAAGGAGCTGCGCCGTCAGCATCCCGAGAGCAACATTGTCGCGGTGGACTACGACCCCGGTGCGTCCGAGGTCAACCAGCTCAACCGTATTAAGCTCATGATCAGCGTGGCGAAGGAGAACATGCGCGCCGGTAAGGGCTTTAAGCTCGAGAAGGTGGCGCCGCTCGCGATGGACGAGGTCACCGGCCAGATGCGTGCTCATGACGGCTGTGTGAGCTGCGGGCCGGCCAGCGAGGAGGCCGTGGCATCGGTCGCCGAGCGCCTGGGACGCGGCATTAAGAAGTAACTGGCCTGCTATGGGCTAGATATGGGACAAACGGGTGGCAGCCGTACCGGTTACCACCCGTTTTTACTGGACATCTGTTGCGTAAACGGTCCAACTATCACCCCCTGCGAACTTAGATTTCGGAAGTATGCGGCAAAATTTGAATAGGCCGAGCACGCTGGATATGTCCAAGCTCTGTGCCTGCGGTTTTATTGGTGAAAAACCGGGGTGTGCTCGAGGGCTCCGGAATTTGCCGCATACTTCCGAAAACAACGTCTCGGTGGCACCAAAAATTGCCTCCAGAACCCTGAGATAATGAACATATGTAGCCGTTCGCCGCAAATTATCGTCCGTTCATGGAACCTATCTCCAACGAGTTGTAACCATATGGTTTGATGTTGGAAACATATGATTGCCGGCGGGCCGTAGGTGACGTTTGCGCTGATATCGGAGGTACCAAGTATGTTTCGTGCTCCGTTAAACAAGTATCGGGCTGGCTAACATGAGCCGCCGTTTTGTCTCGATAACCCTTGCAGTGGTCTGCCTGGCTGTGCTCCTGGGCGCTACAGGGCTGTTTGCTATAAGCCGAGAAACGTCCTATATGCAGGAATGCGTTTCCGAAGGCTTTGCCATTGATGGTTACTATCGGGATGACAAAACGAGTCGGGAAACCCTGGCTTTTCTTGAGGAGGACAACTGTCGATGGCAGCTGGTCGACCAAGACGGAATCTGCACAGACGGGCAGTTTAAGCGTACGGATGACCCCAACATCCTGTTATTAAAGAAGGAAAACGGTGAAGAATTCGGTACGGTCCACGTGGCGTATATTTCGCGTCGACGCGATCAGGGTTGGCTCTACCTATTTAGAGATACCAAGGTGACCCGCTTTAATCTGGTGAGCACTTATCCGGCGTTTATGGTGGAGTCCGGCGATGTCGATGTGGAAAGTTGATTTACGGCAATAAAGCAGCGAGCGGGGGCGCGGTCATGAACTACGCCCCCGCTTTTTGCTCGTATTCGTGCCGCGTCTGCGCCTCGTCTCGGCCTGCGCCCTGCGTTACCTCACATCAAACTCCACGCGATCGAGTTCGGGTACATTGAGGTCGATGAGCTTGCGGGCGACGTGGCGGTCGTGCGCCCCGAGCGCCTCGCTTGTCGTCACGTGGGCGACAATCTCACGCTCGACAATGCCTTCTTCGTTGCCCTCAGTTGCCGAGGTCTCGACGGCAACGGTGTAATCCTTAAAGCCCGGCAGCACCGCGGCAAGCTCGCGCGTGGTCTCAGTGATGCCGTAGCCGTCCTGCACGCCGGCCTGCGCCGAGCCAATGGACCCCGCGGTCATAACGATGCAGGGGATGGCAAAGATGATCGTGTCCACGATGATGCGGCGGCGCACTTTGCGCGACAGCTCGTCGACCTCGGCATTTTCCTCGGCGGTCACAATGCCGTCGCCGTTGAGGTCACGCTTGAGCGGCACGCGCAAAAGAAGTAGTACGGCTTCGGCCGCCAGCGCGATAAAGACGACGTTGATGCCAAACTCGTAAAGCGCCGAGAGAAACAGCGACCCGCTTGCGATGGCGATGCCATAGCCCGCCGCGCACAGGGGCGGCATGAGCGCGGTCGCCACGGCCACGCCGGCGATGAGCGTTGCGGGCTCCTGGTCGCGTGAGTTGCCTAGGCCGCCCGCAAAGCCGCCGGCGAGCGCGACGGCGAGGTCCCACACGGTGGGCGTCGAGTTGTCGATAATGGCGGCTGTGGTGGCGCCAAGGGGCGAGAGCTTAAAGTACAACGTGGATGTGACCAGGCAAAAGGCCATTTGCAGCGCAAGGCCGGCGACGGCTTCGACGGTAATCTCGCGGTCGAGCGTGGCGATGCCGTATGCCATGGCAAGGACCGATCCCATAAGCGGGCAGATGAGCATGGCGCCCACGATGGCGATGTCCGAGTCGATATCGAGGCCGATGCTTGCGATGAGCATGGCGATGATGAGGATGCACAGGTGAGAGCCGGTCAGGCGTGCCCCGTTTACAAAGCGCTTGCGAATCACGTGGTAGGGCGCGCGACCCTCGCGAATATTGAACGCTTGCTTTAGGAAGCGGGTGGCGTTCTCCATGGCCTCGCTATGGGCGGGGCGGATGCCGTGGCGCCGGTGATGGCGTTCGCGTAGTCGCTTGATCTGTTGTTTGTCGAGTTCCATGTCCACCTCGTTCTGGCACGGGCCGCGCAACGCGCCCGTTGTCCTAACTCTACACCGTGGCGGGCGGGGTGTCTGTTGGATGCGGGATCCGATAGGGCGGATGACGCGGGAGCAAATGCAAATCACAGGCTCAATTCGATCCCGCAAGAATATGATGCACCAGCTCCTACATATGTGACGAAATTGTGAAGCACGAGAGCGCGAATTTCAAAAAAATCCGCTGGTGACCAATGTTGCGCAACAGAATTCAAAAATCGGCACCTACAGTTTGAATCGTATGGATACATCCGTGTCAAAGGGAGAAAGCCATGGCAAACTACAGTCCACAACACTTTGAGCCTCGGGCTAAGGCCGTCAACGTCAAGGGCGTTGCCAACCGCGCCGTCGCAACCGTTTTGACGGCGGGCCTCATCGCTCAGCCGCTCATGTCGCCGCTGGCGGCAATCGCCGCACCGACGGCAGATAACGGCGATTCTGTTCAGGGGGGGGGTAGTTCTGTAGAGAACACCGTTGCCGCCGGTAACCAAGCGGTCGTAAAGACGGCTGCCCAGCTGGCCGAGGAGTCGGCAAAGCAGTTCAAGGACGCTCAGGCCGCCTACGATGCCGCCCAGAAGAAGGCCGACGCGGCGGGCCAGTCTCAAAAGCAGGCGCAGCAGCAAAAGAATCAGGCCTCGCAGGCCGTGACCGATAACGCCGCCGAGCAGAACGCAGCAGAAGTCGCCGCGCTCCAGGAGAAGATTGACGAGCTCAAAGCCGCCGTCGAAAAGACCGAGCAGCAGCAGAAGAAGCTGGGCGACCTGAACGATCGGCTCGAACAGGCCAACAAGAGTGTCGAGGATAAGACCCAGGCGCTCAAGGACGCCAAGGCAAAGCAGGATGAGGCCAAGAAGGCCCTCGATGATGCCCAGGCCAAGCTCGAGGCCATGGGTATGGACGAGTACGAGGCCGCCAAGAAGGCCGTCGAGGACGCGCAGGCAAAGCTCGATGACGCCAATAAGGCCGTTACTACTGCACAGGCCAATCTGGACCAGGCCAAGGCTGCCGAGGCCAGCGCCCAGCAGGAAAAGCAGAATACCGAGGCGGCTTTGACGACTGCCCAGGCCAAGAAGCAGGAGACTGCCGCTGCTCTCGCAGCCGCAACCACCGCGCGCGATAACGCCCAGCAGAAGTTCAACCAGGCGCAGGCCGCGCTCGATGCTGCCGTCTCGGGTACGGGTGTTGACCTGAGTGCGCTTGAGGCCGCCAAGAAAGCTGCTGCTGGTGAGCTCAAGAC
Organism: Collinsella sp. TF12-2AT; assembly: GCF_003436735.1. Classification (NCBI taxonomy): domain Bacteria; kingdom Bacillati; phylum Actinomycetota; class Coriobacteriia; order Coriobacteriales; family Coriobacteriaceae; genus Collinsella; species Collinsella sp. TF12-2AT. The sequence goes on from NZ_QSQK01000002.1 coordinate 54,655, forward strand.
CGCGCAGGCGGAGCTCAATGCCGCGACGGATGCCGACGCCACCGCACAGACAAATCTGCAGGCCGCCCAGGCTGCCGTCGCTGCCGCGCAGGAGAAGGCCAACGCCGCCAACGCTGCTGTGGCATCTGCCCAGTCTGCATACGATGCGGCAAACAAGGAGTACAAGGACGCGGCCAGTAAGCGTGACGCCGCGAAGACGGCATACGAGCAGGCCCAGCAGACCGAGGCCGACAAGAAGGCGGAGTACGATAAGCTTGTCGAAGTTCGCAAGCAGAAGCGCAGCGAGTGGGAGGCAGCCTGCGCTGCTTCGAACGCCGCGGAAAAGGCTTATGACGCTGCTAATGTCCAGGTTGAGGCTCTTGAGCAGCAGATTGCTGAGCTCAAGTCCAACATGACCGTTGACCAGGAAGTCATCAGCCAAGGTATACTCGGCTTCATGAACTATATTAGCGACGGCAGCCAGTTCACAGCCACGCAGAAAAAGAACGCCCAGGAAGCCGTATCGATGCTGACCGGTGCCGCTGACAAGGCCGAATGGTATGACCAGTACGTCGATCAGGACATGTCTCGCGACACCAACCCGCTTTCCTTGGAGCAGATGCGCAACGCCCTGACATATCTCGACACCCAGAACAACCTCCGCAAGGCGAACGGTCAGTCGGCGCTCAGCGTCAGCCTCCGCATGACTGCGGCAGCCGCTCTTAATACATCATATTCATCGAACATCTGGGGACACTCGAACTGTTACTTCGACAACGGCGAAAATCTTGCTGGCGGAGGCGGCGCATATACCGGCGGCGAGACCGAGGATACGCTTGGCTGGCCATATACCGGTCTCTACACCCAGGAGAAAAAGGCATTCGATAAGTACGTCGAACAGTATGGTGACGCACTTGGAAGCCATCGATATGATTCATACTATATCTACCAGCACTACTACAGCATCTACAAAGAGTGCGGGCACTATCTCAACATCATCGATGCCGGCACGAAGGCTATCGGTATCGCGACCGGTAGCGGTAAGAACACCGATTCCGAGGTAACCATATTCGATTACAGCGCTGATGACACTCAGGCCGATTTCACTGTCTCCGAGTTCAAGAAACTCCTCAACGACTACATCGATTCCGCTTACAACGCAGGCGGCACGCAGGAGCAGAAGGAGCAGCTCAAGGAGCTTCAGGGCAAGCTCGCCGAGGCGCAGAAGAACTTTGGAACTACTAGGAAAGCTTACTTCGCAGCTGTAAACGGGCAGGATGCCGCCCAGGACGCTTTCACCGCAGCAGATGTGAACATGAACACCGCCAAGGGTGAGTACGAGAAGGCTAAGTCCGACACCGCCGCCGCGAAGACGGCATACGACGCCGCGAAGGACGCACTCGGCGGAATCGACATCGAGTCCCTCAAGCAGAACCTCGATGCCGCCAAGAGCAAGGCCGCCACTGCCCAGGCAGCTCTCGATAAGGCAAACGCCACGCTTGCTGACAGCAAGACGAAGGCAGCCGAGGCCGCTGCTCACAAGGCGAAGGCTCGCAGCGCCCGCGACGCCGCCAAGACAAAGTCCGAGCAGGCCAATGAGGCGTATGACAATGCCACTGCTTCGGTCAAGGATCTTACCGCCAAGCGCGATGCCGCCAAGACGGATCTTGCGAACAAGCAGGGCACGCTTAACGATGCCAAGAAGGCCGACGACACTGCCCAGGCTGGCGTTGACAAGGCTCAGGCCGCAGATGTGCACGCCGCGACCGCTCTTTCGGGCGCCAAGCAGGCAGTTGCCGCCAAGACGCAGACCCTGTCCGACGCACAGGCGAAGGCCAAGGCCGCCGAGGGCGAGCTGGCTACCGCGAACAAGGCCTTCGAGCGCTTCGCCGGCGCTCAGAAGGCGGTCGACGACGCCAAGGCCGCCTATGACGCTGCCGTCACCGGTGTCGCCGATGCCCAGAAGCAGCTCGAGGCCGCCAACGAAGCCGTCGTCGATGCGAACCTCGATATCGTCAAGGCCAAGGCCGAGCTTGCCAACGACGAGGCGCTCAAGGCCGATCTTGAGGCTGTCGACCACAAGGCATCCCTTGCCGCGGGCACGACGGGTAACGAGAAGCTGGTCAAGCTGAACGCTGCCTACGCTCGCTATAAGGCCGCCGTCGATGCCGCCGCTGGTCTCAAGGCTGCTCTGAGCGATGCCGATGCCAAGCTGTCCGATGCCAACGACGCCTATGCCGCCGCGCTTGCCGAGCTTGGCGATGCCAAGGATGCCCTGGCTGCCGCTCAGGCCGAGTACGACAAGTATCATCCCAAGGCTGAGCCGCAGGCCAAGCCTCAGGTTGCGCAGGCTGCTGCAAAGGTCTCCGTTGCCAAGAAACAGGCTGCGCCTGCCGCGCTCGCCCAGACCGGTGATGACTCCGCGCTTGCGGGCGAGGTCTTCGTTATCGGCGGTATTACACTCGTGGCTGCGGGTGTGACGCTCGGCGATCGTCGTCGCAAGCAGATGTAGCGTTTCGAGCGTAGTTTCTGCAACGAACTTCGGTTCATAGCGGGACCGTCTCGATAGCCAAACGATAAGGCCGGCGCGCTGTCATACGCAGCGCGCCGGCCTTTCTTTGCGTTGGTATCAAAAAGCCCGGTCGGTAGCCGCAAAAGCTACCGACCGGGCAAGTCGTAGGCAATATGGTTGCCGTCGAGCAGCTGCTCAGCTTAGCCCAGCAGGCTTAAGCCCACGGAGACAAACGCCAGGATAACGCCGACGATGGACTCGCCGCCGAGCAGGCCGCTGGCGACAACCAGGCCCTGTTCCTGGAAGGCGGCGTCCTTGGCAGCCCTCTCCTCGTCAGAAAGACCAGCGGTGGCGTCGCGGTGGGCGGACCACTTGTCGTAGGCGAGCTTGACGCAGGAGCCCAGGAATGCCGTGAGTGACATGTAGAACGGCAGATACACGCCCAGGCCGATCATCATGGCCGGAATGCCGAGCCAGTACATGACGATGCCGGCGATAAAGCCGCCGGCGAACCACGGCACGCTCGGGATGCCCGAGACCATGGTGGCGACCACACTTGCCTGCGCGGCAACAAAGCTCTTGTCGGGGCCAAAGGCGTCCGGGCCATAGGCGGTGACGAGCGCGACCATGACGGCTGCGGCGACCAAGGCGCCCACGATGCCGCCGATGGCCTGGCCGATCCACTGTGCGCGCGGGTTGGTGCCCAGCACGGCACCGGCCTTAAAGTCGTTCATGACGTCGCCCGCAAGGCCGCACGCCACGGCTACGATGCCGGCGATAAAGAACAGCTTGACCTGAGCGATCTGTGCGAAGGCAGCCACGATGAGCATAACGATGAGGCCAAAGATTTCCATGGGGTCGATGCCCGTCTGGCCGCAGCTCTGTGCGCTCATGATGGTGGTGACAAAGGTGAACAGCGTGACGATGACGGCCGGAACGGGGCCAAGGTCAAGCACGATGGCGATGACCACGGCGATGGCGGCAGCGCCTAGGCCGATGATGCCGGCGTCGAGCTTAAGGGAGCCCGAGATGAGCGACTGCTCGTCGGTGTCGGTGGAGCTGTCGGCGGCAAGACCGCGGACGATGCCGGCGATCTGCGGCAGGATGTCCTTGAGGACGACGGCGACGCCAAAGCCCATCATGAGACCCATACCCAGGGACTTGACGATGCCCTGCGCGGTTACAACGTCGAACAGACCGGCAGCGGTGCCGCCCACAATGATGCCAAAGTTGCCTAGCAGGGCACCGGCAAACCAGAAGGCGACCGGGGCGAAGCCCACCAAAAAGCCGACGGAGAGCAGCATGGGCGAGTTGTAGATGCCAAAGGTCACGCCGGGGATGTTGAGCGTGCACAGCATGCTGGGCACCACGCCCAGGGCGTCACGAAGCACGCTGTAGATGCCGGCGATGGCCATGGAACCAAAGAGCTGCTTGCCGGTCTTGCCGCCGGCCTCGGTGGCGCGCAGGGTCTGAGCTGCGGCGTTGCCGGTGGGGAACTCCAGCGCGGCGTCCACGATAAAGTGACGGTGGATGAGCGCGGTGGCCAGCAGACCCAGGATAGTGCCGGCGAGTGCCACGATAAACATGTCGAGCCAGCTGATCTGGTCGGCATAGCCCAGCATCCAGGCACCCGGGATGGTAAACGCCAGGCCGCCGGCGACCATGGCGCCTGCGGACATGATGGTGTGGGTGACGTTTGCCTCGTTGAGGCTGGCGTTGCCCATGAGCTTAAGGAAGAACAGCGAGATGACGGCAGCGAAGACGATCGGCCAGGGGAGTGCGCCCATCTTGAGGGCGGTGTAGGCCGAGCTTGCCGTGATGATCACGCAGCCAAGGACACCGATGACGACGCCGCGCAGCGTGAGTTGCCCGCGCATCGAGGCGCGGTTCGAGGGATTGCTCATATAGAACTCCTTTGCGTATATCCGCTTCCCCCGGGAGCGCCGCTACGGATACGGCGCGGGAAGTCGGGTTACCAAGGGCCGCCGCGTGAGCTCGCGCGCGACCGCGCACCAGTATAGCCGCAAGCTAGTCATTTTGGGATGACTGGTTTAGGTAGGCGATATACTGCTGGGCAGACGAAAGGAGCGCCGACGATGCTTAATGGGTGCGCATATATATTGACGGTCGACGTGGGCAACACGTTCATTCGCTTTGGCCTGTTTGCCGAGGATTCAGCCGCGGCACAGGAATGCCCGCTCGCGACGTGCGAGATCACCACGCCGTCGAGCATCACAGCCGACGAGGCGCGCATGAGGCTCGCGCAGGTCATGGGTGCACTGGCAGCCGATGCGGGCATGCCGGGCGCGCTTGTGCCCACGGCTGCCGTGCTGAGCTGCGTGGTGCCGGCGCTCGAGCGCCCGTGGAAGACGGCGCTTTCCCGTACATGCACGGGGCGTGTGCTCACGGTGGGGCCGGGCCTCAAGACCGGCATGCCCGTGCACTACGACGATCCAGCAGAGATCGGCCCCGACCGCATCGCCGACGCCGTGGCTGCCCGCGCCGTCTACGGATCGCCGTGCATCGTGATTGACCTGGGCACTACGACCAATATTGAGGTCATCGATGCGCGCGGTACCTTTGTCGGCGGCGTCATCGCGCCGGGTCTGGCGCTCGGCGCCCGCTCGCTCTCGGCTGCTGCGGCACGCCTGCCGCAGGTCGAGCCCTCGGCACCCACGCATGTAATCGGCCGTAACACGCGCGAGGCGATGCGCTCGGGCGTGGTTCTGGGCGAGGTGGCCCGCATCGACGGCATGCTCGACATGGTGCTTGCCGAGATGCGCGCGACCAAGGCCGCGGGGGAGGGCGACGTGCCCATCGTCATTACCGGCGACGACGCTGAGGCACTCGCGGCGTTGGTCGGCCACAGCCTGACGGTCGACGACGCGCTGACGCTGCGGGGCCTCGCCGAGCTCTACCGCATCAACCAAAAGCCCCGCCGCGTGTAAAAGTGAGGGCGCCGGTGGGACAAACGCCTCCACCTTTCACCTGCTACAATGGGTCAAACTATTGCGATTACGGAGGTGTCTGCCATGTCGGACGATCTTCATCAAACTTCGTCAGGCAAGCGCCTGGACGTCATTAGCTGGGACGAGTTCTTTATGAGCGTGGCCATCGCCGCGCAGCGCCGCAGCAAGGACCCCAACACGCAGGTGGGTGCGTGCATCGCCAGCACCAACCACCGTATCCTTTCGGTGGGCTACAACGGTACGCCCTCGGCGCTCAACGACGACTTTTTCCCGTGGGGTACGAGCGACGACCCGCTACAGGACAAGCATAACTACGTAGTCCATGCCGAGGCCAACGCCGTGCTCAACTACCGCGGCTCGCTTAAAGACCTTGAGGGATCCACGGTCTACGTCACGCTGTTCCCGTGCCACGACTGCGCCAAGATCCTGGCGCAGGTGGGCGTGGGCGAGGTCGTCTACCTGGACAATAAGTACGCCGATACCGACGACGGCCGCATCAGCCGTCGCATTCTCGACTCCTGCGGCATCAGCTACCGCCAGGTTATCGTCGATGTCCACATTGGCACCGGGGAACAAACTCAGCAGTAGCGGCAGCGTGTGCTAGCGCCGGGCGTCGGCAAAAGCAGCTAAAAAAGCCCCGTCCCAAATTGACTACTCGTGAAAGTCGCGTCTGCGCGCATGGACGGCTCGTGAGCGGGTACATGGCTGTAGTAACATAGCTTCTGTTCGCGGGCGCGCCCGCGTAATTGTGAGAAAGGAGCCCCTGTGGCTGTTAACGAAGAGCTGCTTAAGAAGGTTCTTGAAGAGATTCGCCCCAACCTGCAGGCCGATGGCGGCGATATGGAGTATGTGGGGGTCGACGACGAGGGTGTTGTCAAGCTGGAGCTGCAGGGCGCCTGCGCCGGCTGCCCCATGAGCTCGCTAACCCTTTCCATGGGTATCGAGCGCATCCTGAAGGAGCATGTGCCCGGCGTTACCCGCGTTGAGCAGGTCAATGCTTCCGGCGAGGCCGAGGACCTGTACGACGAGTACGCGCCGTTCTAAGACGCGAAAGCTGCGGACGGTACGCTCCGCATAGACGTTACGTCCAAATATGCGGCTGCGAGCGTAAGGCCCGCGGCCGCATATTTGGACGTAGGGAGCAGGGGATCGATATGCTCAACGACCTCTACCATATGCTTGATCCCGTCGCGATCTCGGCGGGCCCCATCACTATCTACTGGTACGGCCTGGCCTACGTGGTCGGCGCCCTGCTCACGGCGGTCGTTATGTACCGCACGCAGCGTCGTTGGGGCTTCGACATTACGATCGATGACCTGACGAGCGTCGTGGTCGGCGCGGTCTTTGGCCTCATCATCGGCGCGCGCCTGTTTTACGTCGTCTTTTACGGCGATGGCTACTATTGGACCCACCCGCTCGAGATCTTTGCCACCAACGAGGGCGGCATGAGCTTCCACGGCGGCCTGGTGGGCGGCATCTTGGGCGGCATCATCGTGTGCCGCATGTATAAGCTCGACGCCTGGACCGTCGCCGACCTTGCCGTGATCGGCGCCCCGCTGGCCCTGTGCCTGGGACGCTGCGCCAACTTCGTAAACGGTGAGCTGTGGGGTAAGCCGACCGATCTGCCCTGGGGTGTGGTCTTTGGCGGCACCGCGGGCGATGTGCCACGCCATCCCTCCCAGCTCTACGAGGCGTTTCTTGAAGGCATCGTGCTCTTTTGCATCCTGCAGGTGCTCAGTCGCAAAAAACCGCTGCTGCCCCAGGGTACGTTTATGGGCGTGTTTGTGATGGGCTACGGCATCGTCCGTTTCCTCGTCGAGTTTGTGCGCGTCCCCGATGCCCAGCTGGGCTATCTGCTGGGCGGCGTCATCACCATGGGTCAGCTGCTGAGCCTGCCGCTCGTAATCGCGGGTCTGGCGCTCATCATCTTCGCCCGACACCGCAACCGTCCCCAGCGCGTCTACCTGGACGCCTAACCAAGACCACCACAAAGGGGACAGGCGCCTTTGTGGTGGTCTGCTGGGCAACGATGGCAGAACTGTAACGTTTTCCCAGATAAAACCTGCCAAAATAAACCTGTCCCTTTTTGGCGGGTTTCTAGAAAGGCTCTTTGGACTGTGAAGGATTCCGACCTCTCCACAACGGCTGCGCGCGACGCTGCCCGCATCGTCTGGTTTAAGCGCTACCCCGCCAAGCAGACGCTCATCGCATTTCTGCTCGCGCTGTTGGCGACCACGGCGTTTTCCATCGATCCCGCGCCGGTCTCGAGCAACGCAGTCTTGGCGATTGACCCCAAAGCCTCGGGCATGCTGTACGTGTGCTACGAGGTGCTCCTCTCGTTTGCCGGCCATACCGACGCGGTCATGCTGCTTGCGCTTGCCTGCCTGCTCACTCTGCCGTTTCGCTACGTATTCTTTGGCCGCGGCGATGCTTGGCGTCCTTCGGTGATCCTTCCGTCGCTGTTCTTTGCCGTCTGCATGGTGTTTGGCCGCAGCTACGACCTCACCGATTCTGCCGAGATCGTACTCGGCGACAAGGCTCGGATCATCTGCGCCTGGATAGGCGGTGCGGGCTGGATGCTCTTGGCGGTCGTTGCCTTCTACCTGGCTTTTGAGTGTCTAGATTGGCTGAGCTCTCGGCGCATTCCGTTTTCCGAAGCGCACTTTGGCCGCGTATGGCGTGTGGCTCACGCCGTGCTTTCGGTCCATCCCTTTGTCGGGCCCTTCCTGGTGCTTATGGTCGCCTGGGCGCCCACGCTCATCGCTTCGCTGCCCGGCCTTTTTATGGGAGATACGGGTGCGCAGATTCGCCAGTGGTTCAACTACCCCAACGGCACGAGTGACTACCTGCGTCTGCTCAATCCCAATGTGTTGCTCAACGGACATCACCCCGTGGTGCACACGGCTATCATCGGTTCGTGCGTCCAGCTGGGGCTTTCACTGTTCAACAGTGCCAACGCAGGTCTTGCCATCTACACCTGCGCTCAGTTCGTCATTACGGCCGCCTGCATGGCCTATTCCATCTCGTCGCTGCGCAAGCTGGGCGTGAGTCTGCCGGTCCGCGGCGTGATCTTGCTGTTCTTTGTGTTTATGCCCATGTTCTCCAACTACGCGGCCCTGCTTACCAAAGATGTGCTGTTTGCCGACGCGTTTTTGGTGCTGTTGGTGCAGACCGTGAAGCTCGTGGCCTGCGGCCTGCCCCGTCGCGATGCCAATGCCGAGCGTGCGGGCGAACAGAGGCCCGTGCTCTTTGCGCGCCATGACTGGCTGCTGCTCGCTCTGGGCGCCATGGGTTCCACGTTTCTGCGCAACGGCGGTTTGGTGTTTCCCCTGGCGGCCTGCGTGATTGCGGCGGCGTTTTGCGCTTGGGACGCGCATGTGGCCCGTCGCGTGACCAAACAGTCTGGCATCGCGCCCTTGTACGCCACGCCGCGCTTCCGCTGGGTGGGAGTTCTTGCGGTGCTTGCACTCTGCCTTGCCTCTAATATGTACTTCACCAAGGTCTTTATGCCGGCACATGACATCACGCCTGGTTCCAAGCGCGAAATCCTCTCGATTCCGTTCCAGCAGACGGCTCGTTTTGTCCAAAAGCACGACGGCCTCAACTCGGGCGTCAACCCCACGGTTAAGGAGGACGGCACCATCGTGGAGGCTCCTTGCGACGGCTTGGTGACCGACGAAGAGCGTACCGTGATCGACCGTGTGCTCAAGTACGAGAATCTGGGCCGCCGTTACAACCCGGATAAGTCGGACGCCGTCAAAAACTGCTTTAATGAGTACGCCTCGCAGGAGGACATCAAGGCCTATTTTGAGGTGTGGGCCCAGATGTTCAAAAAGGACCCCGAGTGCTATATCTCGGCGCTCGTCAATAACTACTACGGGTACTTCTATCCGAGCGCTCGCGATGCGTGGGTCTACAGCACGGCGCGCAGTGCCGAGATCATGGCGAAGCCCGATAACCTCAAGTACTTTGACTTCCATCCGGTCGACAGCAAAGCCGTGCGCTGGTGCGACCACCTGATTAACCTGTACCGCGTGGCGGTGCAGCGCATTCCGTTTATCTCGCTCACCATGAGCTCGGCCACCTACGTTTGGATCATGATCGTCGTGGTGGTCTACCTGTTGCGCCGCCATTCGTGGCGCGCACTGGCCATCTGGATACCGCTGCTAGGCGTGCTCGCCGTGTGCCTGATCGGTCCATGCAACGGATCGACCTACATGCGCTACCTGTACCCGGTCATCGCCTGCATGCCTTTTGCCATCGGTGCCACGATCACCCGCAGCGACCTCCTCTGGGCCTAACCAAAGATTGACACATTGGGGTCAGGCTGCTTTGTGCCAAGGGGCTGCATCATCACGACGCCTTCATTTTGGGGTTTATCTCGCAGGCCAGTAGGTATATCATAACGACGTTTGTTTATATTGCCCGAGCATCTGCGCTGGGCTTTAGGTCGAAACCGATAGGAGACACGTATGTCCGGACACTCTAAGTGGGCCACAACCAAGCATCGTAAGGGCGCGCAGGACGCCAAGCGTTCCGCCCTCTTCTCCAAGCTCAGCCGCAACATTACCGTTGCTGCCCGTCTCGGCGGTGACCCGCTGCCCGAGAACAACGCCAGCCTCGCCGCTGCTGTTGCCAAGGCCAAGGCTCAGTCCATGCCTAAGGACAAGATCAAGTCCGCTATCGATAAGGCTTTTGGTTCGGGTGCCGATGCCGCCGTCTACGAGAACATCGTGTACGAGGGCTACGGTCCCGCCGGTGTCGCCGTCTACGTCGACTGCCTGACCGACAACCGCAACCGCACTGCTGCCGACGTCCGTTCCGCCTTCTCCCACGCTGGTGGCAACCTGGGCACCTCCGGTTCCGTCGCCTTCCAGTTTGAGCGCAAGGGCCAGATCGTCGTTGCCAAGGAGGTCCTGGACGAGAACGCCAAGAAGGAGACCATGATCGCCAACGGTGCTGCCGGTGACGAGGATGAGTTTATGATGGCGATCGCCGAGGCCGGTGGCGAGGACTACGAGGACGCCGGCGAGGAGTGGATCGTCTGGACCGCTGCTAACGACGTCATGGCTGTCTCCAAGGCACTCGAGGAGCAGGGCATCCAGGTCAAGGGCTCCGAGACCACCATGGTCCCAACCACCCCGACCGAGGTTTCCGGCGCCGACGCCAAGAAGGTTCAGCGCCTCATCGACCGTCTTGAGGAGCTCGACGACGTCCAGGACGTCTACAGCACCATGGACATGACCGACGAGGTCATCGCTGCCCTCGAGGAGGAGTAGCGCCCGCACGGATTGAGCCGTGCATATCTGGGCATAATGAAGCGAGCATGCAAGCCTCGTGGAATAGATGAGCCGGATCCGCGTGCATGAGGCACCGGACCCGGCTCTTTTATAATGATGCGAATCGTTTTGCATTCTGTGGATCGAGATTTGAAGGGAGCGCCGCATGCGCGTGCTCAAACGAGCCCTGGCGATCGTGTATCTTGCCGCCGCCGTCGTGGCGCTGGGTACGTTGGTCTGCCAGTTTTGGGGACCATATACCTATCGCTTTATGCTGTTGATGCGCGATCCGCTGCCTCGCATCGTTGTTACGGCGTGCGGCGGTGTCGTGGCGCTCGGCGTGCTCGTGGGTTTCTTCCGTCTGATGTTTGCCCGTCGCGAGCCGTCCTGCGTGCATCCGGCGGGGGAGCGTAATATCGAGGTCACGCTCGCGGCCCTCTCCTCGTGTGCTCGCAGTGCGGCGGAGCGCGACGACCGTGTGATGATCGAGCATGTCGAGGCGCGCGTGCAGGGCTCCGATGAATCGCGCGTTCGTTTTAAGGTCGACGCCATCGCGCTCGACGACCGGGACGTGGCCTCCCTTGCAACCGCGATGCAGCAGCGTATCGAGGAGGCCTGCGACACCATGCTCGGCACGCCGGGCACGACCGCACGCGTTCGTTTTTTGCCGTCCAAGACTACCGTCCAGACCGTGGAGGTTTCCGGTGAGTGATACCAATCAAGACAAGACCGTTCGCACCCCGCGCCTGACCATCGATCAGAGTGCTGCGCCGGCAGGCGAGGTCGTCGATTCCAAGGTAGAGGGCACCGAGTCGCATGACGCGGTTGCCGACGATTTTGATGAGGCCATGGGTCTCATCAAGGGTACGGGGGCAGCCATCTGGAGCTATGCCGTCCGTCATCCCAACACCACGCTCGGAGCTGTCGCTGGTTTTGTGCTCGCCGTGCTGGTGCTCACGCTCGGCCTGTGGGATACGCTCGTCATCGCTTTCTTTGTGCTGATCGGCGCCGTGATTGGCCAGATCCGCGACGGCGAGAACGGGATCGTCAACTTCTTCGGCCGTCTGTTTAGCGGCCGCTAGCATGTATTCGACCGCCGCGTGTGCGGTGGGCATAAGGAGGAACCATGGCTTTTAACACGAAGGTCGATGTGGCCGATACCGAGCTCGAGGCAGACGAGACCGTCGCCGCCGAGGCCGAGGACGTAACGCTCGAGGACGAGGCACTCGTCGAGGCCGAGTCCGCCGACGATGCGGACGAGGATGATGAGGAAACAGACGAGTCCGAGGACTCGCTGACCTATTCTAACGGTGTGATCGAGAAGATCGTCGCCATGGCCACCCGTGAGGTGCCGCACGTCCTGGGCATGAAGGGCAACCTCATGCACTTTGTACAGGAGCAGTTTGGTGCCGAGAACCTGACCAAGGGCGTGACGGTCGAGGTCACCGATGACAATCGCGTGGTCGTCAACATCTCCGTCATCATCGAGTACGGCGCCTATGCGCCCGCGATCTTCGACGATGTCAAGGCACGTGTCACCGAGCGCCTTGCCGCGATGACCGGCCTTGAGGTGGCGGGTGTCAACCTGCGTATCGAGGACGTCATCACCCCCGAGGAGTACGAGCACCGCACCAGCCAGCACGAATAACCTTCCAAAAAGGGACAGGTTTGTTTTGGCAGATTTTATCTGCGAAAACGTTAAACGGCCGACCGCGCAAGCAAAAGCGTGGCCGGCCGTTATTTGTATGCCCCCCCGATGTAGGCATACCGCTCGTCTAACTAGGGGTTGCAATCGTCGCGTTCCGCGTTACCCTAATGGGCGCATTGTTTCCAAATTGTTAACGAGGGGTTGCCGTAATGGCCGACGAGCACGAAACAGAAAGCAAGGCATGGGCGATTGAGGCCGCCGCGGCAGAGGCGGCATCGCGAGCTGCCGAGGAGCTACATCGTCCTCCCGTGGTGCCGATGGAGCGCGTGGTCGATCGCACCGATATCGAGCGCGGCGAGCGTGCCGGTCAAAAGCGCAGCCAGGAGCCAGGCTTCCCGCGCTTTTTCGCCGAGCTCAATCTGGGTCTGATTCTTACGGCCTTTGCCATCGTTGCGTTTAAAACCCCTAATCACTTTGCTTTTGGCGGCACCTCGGGCGTGTCGGTCATTCTGTCCACGCTGTTCCCGACCCTGCCCGTCGGTGTCTTTATGTGGATTATCAACGCGGTTCTCGTCGTCTTGGGCTTTATCTTTTTGGAACGCAAGGCAATCCTGTGGAGCGTCTTCGCCTCGTTTGCGCTGTCCGCCTATGTTTCGCTTTTCGAGCTCTTTATCCCGACCAGTGTCTCGATGACGGGCGATATGTGGCTCGACCTGTGCTTTGCCGTGATTCTGCCGGCGCTCGGCAGCGCCATCGTCTTTGATATCGGCGCCTCGACGGGCGGCACGGACATCCTCGCTATGATCCTCAAACGCCGTACCACACTCGAGATTGGTCGCGCGCTGTTGCTGGTCGATATCGGCATCGTGACCATCGCGGCCTTTTTGTATGGTCCGCGTATCGGTCTGTATTGCGTGCTCGGCCTGTTTGCCAAGACGCTTGTGGTCGACAAGGCCATCGAGAGCATTCATCTTCGTAAGGTCTGCACGATCATTTGTTCCGAGCCCCTTAAAGTCGAGGAGTTTATCGTCAAACATCTCAACCGCACAGCGACCATCAGTCGCGGCTACGGTGCCTTCTCGGGCAAGTGCGTGACGGTGATCATGAGCGTGCTGAGCCGTCGCGAGGCCGTGCAGCTGCGCCGTTATGCGCGCGAGGTCGATCCGGGTGCCTTTATCACGATTGTCGACAGTTCCGAGATTGTCGGCAAGGGTTTCCGCGGAACAAACTAGCACAAACGTATTCAACGAACCGCCTGCTGGCGCCGTGTATCTTGCAAATCGGTCATCTTTGAGTATTTGACCCCACATTGGGCAATAATGATGCTAAAGACATCGTTTGCGATCCAAGTGATTTGTTCAAGATACGAAGGGATGATTCTATGTTCTGCTCGCAGTGTGGCGCCCCCATGGGCGATAACGACAAGTTCTGCGGCGTGTGTGGTGCTCCTAATGCCGGTGCCGCTGGCCCCGCTCCCCAGGGACAGCCTCAGCCCCAGCAGTTTGTTCCGCAACCGCCCGTGGCGAATGCGCCAAAGGGCTGTGTGGCTCAGGCGTTCCAAGATATGACTAAGACTCCGGGCGTGCTTCAGCGTGTATGCCAAATCGCGTTTTTGCCGGCGCTGATTTGCGTTGTGTCGGTGCTCGTGTTGTTTATTCCCGTTATTGGCGGCATTGCGGCTGCCATCGGCTTTTTGGCAGCTTGCATTGCGAGCGTGTGCGGTTCCGGCTTTGGTATCGAGTGGGGTCGCGATCTGTCGCTCAAGGTCGATGACGGCATGGACCGTCCGCTGATGCGTTCCACGTCGTTTGGTCTCGGAGTCTTTTCGAGCGTTATTTCGGTCGTGCTCGAGGTTATCGCTGCCATTCCCGTTATCGGTGTAGTGCTTTCGCTGGTGGAGGGCGTGGTAATTGGCGCCGCAGGCTCGTATTCGTATTACGGCTCTTATGCGCTCGAAGCTGCGCTGTTTGGCTCGCTTGGCCTGCTTGTCCTGGCGCTAATTGCCTCGGCGATTCTGGGTGTCTTCTTTAAGATGTTCGCCGACATCGCCGTGATGCACTTTGCGGTGACCGGTCGCGTCGAGAGCGCGTTTTCGCTCGACAAGGTCTGGGCGGCGTTTAAGCACAACAAGACCAAGCTGTTCTGCGCTTCGTTCTTTCCGGAGTTTTTGACGGGCCTGGTTTCCAACGCCATTACGTGGATCTTGACAGCTGTCTTTGGTGCCATCGCCGGAATTGGCGCGTACGGCTATTACTATCGCCCCACGGGTATCGAGGCGATTGTTACCGCCGGTGGTGTCACGCTCGTATTGTTCCTGGTGCTGATTGCATTCGTCACGGTGTTCCTTACGGTCTTTGGCAAGATGCTCAAGCACCGTGCCGTTGGCTATTGGGCTGCACGTTATGCAAGCGAATGGGCCGATGAGGACAAGGACGACGTTTTGACTTTTGTGCTCCCGGGTGAGAAGAAGCCTGCTCCTGCGGGATTCAATCCCACGGCAGCCACTGGTGCTGCGCCTGCCCCGGCGCCCGCGCCTGCACCTGCCCCGGCACCCGCGCCTGCCCCTGCCCCGGCACCTGCTCCTGTCCCCGCACCGGCGTCCGAGGCGACGCCTGCGGAGCCCGATTGGGATGCCGTTGCCACGCCGGCGGATGAGCCGGGCGATAATCCTGCTGTCGAAAACAATCAAACCGAATAGTCGGTCGAGGCGCCCTGGGCAACTGAGCCCGGGGTGCCTTTTTCTACTGCGAAAGCAAGAAAATGCCTGGGAAAACGGTTGCAGCAAAATTTCTCGGAAATTGGTCAATGTTGCGCAACAACGTCGCGGCTATTGTTGAGAACGTAGACGTGTAAGGTTTGAAGGCGTGCGACGCCTTAGGAAAAGGAGTGGCTCATGTTCTGTCCCACTTGTGGTTCTCCCATTTCGGATGATGCCAAATTCTGCCCTGTTTGCGGATCCGCCGTTGGTGCCGCTTCTGCCGCTGCGGCTCCGCAGCCCCAGCCCGCTCCGGCCCAGGCTATTCAGCCCGCGCCCCAGCCTCAGCAGCAGTACACCGGTCAATACGCCCAACAGTCCGCATCCGCTCCGATGGGCTATGGCCCCATTAAGGCTGACCGCAGCCTGATCGGCTGGCTGCTGCTCTCTCTTGTGACCTGCGGTATCTATTCGTTCTACTTCCTGTATTGCTTGGCACGCGACGTCAACACGTTGTGTCAGGATGACGGCGATTACACGCCGGGTCTGGCGGAATTCATCCTTCTATCGTTTGTGACCTGCGGCTTCTACGCGTACTACTGGTATTACAAGATTGGCAACCGCCTGCAGGCCAACGCTCCTCGCTACGGCCTGGTGTTCCAGGAAAACGGCACCACCGTTCTTCTGTGGCAGATCTTCGGCGCGCTCCTGTGCGGCCTTGGTCCCATCTTCGCTATGAACATCATCATCAATAATACCAATGCCATGGCAACGGCTTACAACACTCGCCTTGGCGCTCGTGCCTAACAATAAGGGCGGCGTGAACAGCTCCCAGGGACATAGGGGCACGGCAGAGCTCCTTCGCCGCGCCCTTTTTTGCACCGGCGCGCTCTTTGTCGCCTGGCTCGCGCTCTACCTGCTCGACATTGGCTGCATTTTTCGATTGATGACGGGCATTCCTTGTCCGGGATGCGGCATGACGAGGGCGTGGCTGGCGGCGCTGCGCCTCGATTATGCGGCGGCCTTTGCCTACCATCCGCTGTTTTGGGTGGTGCCGATTGCGTTTGTGCTCGCGTTCGTGCGCGAGGAGGTGGCATCGAGCAAGCTAAAGCGTGGTATCGACATTGCGGTCACCGTGTTGTGCGTGCTGGTCGTCGTCGTATGGATTGTGCGCCTCATCAATCCGGCAGATGCCGGTCTGCTCTTTGGCGGCTATGCGCCCGCCGGAGTTCCCGACGATATCATCCACCTCGAACCCCCACGCTGGCTCACCATCCTTCGCTCTTACCTGGCGTGACGGAGGACGCGCTAGAAAAACGGTCGACACATAAGCGGGGGCGAACGTTGAGATAACGTCCGCCCCCGCTTTGCTTTAGCCAGGCTGTTATGGATGGGCGTGACGGCTACTCGTCGCGCTTTTCCTCGTGGCGAGCGGCAGCCCGCGCATCGTGGATGCCCTTGATTGCAGCATGGCGGGCGGTGCGAGCATCGTGCATGGCGTCGCGCGCCTCAGCGGCCGTCGCCTTGGCAGAGCGCAACTTGGCGGCCAGATCGGGGTTGGTTTCGGCGACCGCGGTAATCGTGGGGCCGTCGAGCTCCTCTTGCGTGGGCTCGGCCAAAAAGTCGATAGCATACTGGGCGGCCACCATGGAGCCCTTGGCCAGCACGGTCTCGTCGATCTTGTAGAAGCAGGAATGTTGGGCGTACGTGGCGCCAATCTTGGGGTTGCGCGTACCTACAAAGGCGAGCACACCCGGTACGCGGCGCAGGTACTCCGAAAAATCCTCGCCCGAAAGCGTGCCACGGTAATGGCCTTGACCGGTGGGGCCCAAGCACTTGATCACAGCCTGACGGCAGCGCTCGCTCGAAGCTGCGTCGTTTTCGACCTTGTAGTTGGCGATGGTATAGTCGGTGAGCTCTGCCTCGGCGCCCAAGGCGGCCGCAGTATGTTCAACGATGCGGCGCATAAGCTCCGGCATTTCCTCGTGGGTCGAATCGCCGTAGGTGCGCACCGTGCCGGCGAGGTAGGCCGTGCCGGCGATAACGTTGCGCGCGGTGCCGCCGTGCAGCTCGCCGACGGTGATGACAGCCGGCTCGTAGGGGCTGATCTCGCGCGAGACGATGGTCTGCAGGGCGTTGACGATCTCGGCGGCAACCATAACGGCGTCGTGGCCGCGCTGGGGCATGGCACCGTGGCACGAGGTGCCGCGGACATCGATGCGGAACCAGTCGGTATTGGCCATGCGCGGGCCGGGCTCGCAGCTTACGGTGCCGGCGTCGACCTCGCTCCAGATGTGCGCGGCGTAGGCGCCATCGACGCCGTCGAGCACGCCCGTGCCGATCATGAGTTTCGCGCCCTGGCCGTTTTCCTCACTGGGCTGGAAGACGATGCGGACCTCGCCGTGGATGTCGTCGGTCATATGGCGCAGGATCTGCAGCGTGCCGAGCATCATGGCGATATGGCAGTCGTGGCCGCAGGCGTGCATGCAGCCCTCGTTGACGCTGGCGAACTCCTCGTCGGTCTGCTCGGTGACGGGCAGGGCGTCGATATCCGCGCGCAGCAGGATGCGGCGCCGCGGCGTGCCGTCCTCGCGATAGGCGTCGGGCGCGGTGCCGCGAAGGGTCGCCACCAGGCCCGTCTTAAGGGGGCGCTCATAGGGGATATTCATGGCGTCGAGCTGGTTGGCGATGTCAGAGGTCGTGCGCTCTTCGGCGAGGCTCAGCTCCGGGTGCTTATGGAAGTGCCGGCGCTGCTTGATGATATAGGGCTCAAACTCGGCGGCGATATCTCGGATGGCCGCGGTGACATCGTCTGCCGCGCGAGCCTCGGTCGCCGCCATAATTTGCTGTGCCTTGGTCTTCGTCATGGTCGATTTGCTCCTTGCTGGGTTGATCGCAAAATCGTACAGGCTCTCTCCAGTATGCCACCTGCCGCTAGGGCTGGCAAAGCTGCCGTTTGCCGCTTGGCATTTTGTAACCGAGACGGGGGAGTACACTCGGGGGTGTTGAATTTCCTGCCAGAGATGGGGATGCCCATGCAACATATCGATCGGATTATCCGCTCCAAGAACGTCTTTACCGCGCAAGACGGTATCGATACTGCTCGTGAGCTGGCGATTGCCATCGCAGGTGACCGTATCGTCGCAGTCGGCAAGCCCGATGACGTGACCGCCGCCGCTCCCGCCGCCACGCCGGTTCTAGACTACGGCGAGCAGTTTGTCTGCCCCGGTTTCCATGACGCTCATCTGCACTTCTTCCATACCTCGGTCGGTTCCTCGCCGTACATGCTCATGGATATGGGCACGTCCGAGGCGGCGCTGGTACGGCACGCGCTCGAGTTTTCCCAGGACCTGCCCGACGACGCTTGGGTTGTGACGCAGGGCTGGCGCGACTACCGTTGGGACCCGCCCGAGCATCCTACCAAGGCGTCGCTCGATGCGGCATTCCCCGATCGTCCCTGCGTTATGTACTCGGGCGACGGCCACACGCTGTGGCTCAACAGCCGCGCACTCGAGGCGCTCGGCGTCACGCGCGACAGCGAGCCGCCGGCGGGCGGCAGCTACGACAAGGACGCAAACGGCGAGCTCACGGGCATTGCTCACGAAGCGGCTGCCATGCAGCTGTTGCCGCGCTGTCTTGAGTGGCTGGGCGAAGATCGCATCGCAAGCGCTTACGCCGATCAAATGAGGCGCATGGCCGAGCAGGGCATCACCTCGATATGCGATATGTCGCTCATGCCCATGCCGGGCTGCGATTTTATCCGCGACGACGTCTACGACAAACTGCAGGCAGCCGGCAAGTTGGGCATCCGAGCCCATCTGTTCCCCACGCTGCTGGATGACCAGTCGCGCTTGGAAGAGCTGCAGGCACGTTACTCGAACAATGTGCTGCTCTCGGCACCGGGCTTTAAGCAGTTCTTCGACGGCGTGTCGAGCGAACACACGGCATATCTTACCGAGCCCTATACCAATCCGCGCTTCCCGGGCGACCAGGGCCGTCTGACGGTTCCCGCCGAGCGCATGCGTAAGCTGGTTCTGGCGGCCGCGGAGCGTGGCCACACTGTGCGTATTCACGTCATCGGCGACGGTGCCATCCATGCCGCGCTCGATATCTTTGAGGAAGCGGCCGACCTGTACGGCCTGCCCCAGCACGGTCATAACACGCTCGAGCATCTGGAGAACCTCTTGCCCGAGGACATCGACCGCTTGCGCAAGCTCAACGTGGTTGCTTCGAGCCAGCCCTGCCACATTACACTCGACCCGGGTGGACCGGAGCGCGATCTGGGCCTGGAGCGCAGCCGCATCATGTGGCCGTTCGCAACCTATAAGCAGCGCGGCATTCGCCAAGCCTTCGGTACCGACAGCCCTATCACACCCGTTACCAGCATGAACGTGCTCTACACGGCTATCACGCGCCAGGACCCCAAAAGCCACTGGCCCGAGGGCGGCTGGCTGCCGAGCGAGCGCATCGATGCGGCAACGGCTCTGCGCAACTACACCCTGGGCAGCGCGTACGCAGCGGGCGACGAGCAAAACCTCGGCAGCCTAGAGCCCGGCAAGTATGCCGATCTGGTAGTCCTGGACCAAAACCCGCTCACCGTTGATCCCCAAGAACTTCAAGCCACCAAAGTCCAAGCCACCTACCTGGCAGGCAACTTGATTTACGAGCGCTAACCCCACATCCCACCCCTCAGTTGCGGTGAAATAGTCCCTAAAATCGGCCTTCAAGCCCAAAAACAGGAACTATTCCACCGCAACTTAAAAGAGCGCGTCCCAACAACGTGCCCCCTATCTTGTGCATTCCATCCGCATCGCCATTTTGCTGCACTGACTTTTCTGAATGCCGGGCCCTAGTTAGTCAACCTGGCTCCCAGGGCGGACCGGAGGGCATGAAGTTTGTCGCGAGTTCCGCACGCAAAGGAAAGCACTTAATGTGCTTTCCGTCTTGCGCAGGACTGTAGAGCAGCAAACTTCATGCCCTCCGGTCCGCCCCGGGAGCCACCGCTAAGTTATCCCCCGGCATTCAGAAAATCTAAGTGCCAAAAAATAAGATTTTTTGACTCCGTGTTGTATAACCCGCCATTCGTGGGTACCATTCAACGCGTACGCAAACAAAAGGGTTAACCCGCGTGGCATAACCACGCGGCCCAAAAAGGAGGAAACAAGCATGTCGTCTTTGAAGCCGCTTGCAGATCGCGTCCTGGTCAAGCCCGACGAGGCCGAGCAGAAGACCGCTTCTGGTCTGTATATCGCCAGCAACGCTCAGGAGAAGCCGCAGCGCGGCACCATCGTTGCCGTGGGCGCCGGCAAGGTCAACGACAAGGGTGAGCGCATCCCCATGGACGTCAAGGTTGGCGACGTTGTCATCTACGGTAAGTTCGGTGGCAACGAGGTCAAGGTCGACGGCGAGAAGTATCTGCTCATGCGCGCCGACGACATCTACGCTGTCGTCGAGGCCTAGTCTCGTCAGAATCTCTGATTCGTCTTTGAGCGCGCCCGCCGCATAGGACTCGGAAGCGGCGACGCGAGTCACATTTCTTTTGGAGGATTACCTACCATGGCAAAGAACATTACGTTCAACACCGATGCCCGCGCTAAGCTCGCCAAGGGCGTCAACACCCTGGCCGACGCCGTTACCGTCACCATGGGCCCCAAGGGCCGCTACGTTGCGCTGCAGCGCACGTTCGGTGCCCCGACCATCACCAACGACGGCGTTTCCGTCGCCAAGGAGATCGAGCTCGAGGACAACATCGAGAACATGGGCGCTCAGCTGGTGAAGGAGGTCGCCACCAAGACCAACGACACCGTGGGTGACGGCACCACCACCGCAACCCTGCTCGCTCAGGCCATCGTCAACGACGGCCTGCGCAACGTCGCCGCTGGCGCCAACCCGCTGGCCATCCGTCGCGGCATCGACAAGGCCGTCAACGCCGCCGTCGCCGAGATGAAGAAGCAGGCCAAGCCGGTCGAGACCAAGGAGCAGATCGCTTCTGTCGGCACCATCTCCGCTGGTGACCCCGAGGTTGGCGAGAAGATCGCCGAGGCCATGGAGGTCGTGGGCAAGGACGGCGTCATCACCGTCGAGGATTCCCAGACGTTCGACATCACCATCGACACCGTCGAGGGCATGCAGTTCGACAAGGGCTACGTCTCCGCTTACTTCGTCACGGACAACGACCGCATGGAGGCCGTGATGAAGGATCCGTACATCCTCATCACCGACCAGAAGATCTCCAGCGTCCAGGACATCATGCCTGTTCTCGAGGCTGTCCAGCGCGCCGGCCGTGGCCTGCTCATCATCGCTGAGGACATCGACGGCGAGGCTCTGCCGACCCTCGTCCTCAACAAGATCCGTGGCGCTCTCAACGTCTGCGCCGTCAAGGCCCCGGGCTACGGCGATCGCCGCAAGCGCATCCTCGAGGACATCGCCGTCCTCACCGGTGGTCAGGCTGCTCTGGACGAGCTGGGCGTGAAGGTCGCTGACATCACCGCCGATATGCTCGGTACCGCTAAGTCCGTCACCATTTCCAAGGACAACACCGTTGTCGTCGGCGGCGCTGGCTCCAAGGAGGCCATTGACGCCCGTATCGCTCAGATTAAGGGCGAGATGGAGAACACCACCTCTGACTTCGACCGTGAGAAGCTCCAGGAGCGCCTGGCCAAGCTCTCCGGTGGCGTTGCCGTCATCAAGGTCGGCGCTGCTACCGAGTCCGAGCTCAAGGAGATCAAGCACCGCGTTGAGGATGCCCTGCAGGCTACCCGCGCTGCTGTCGAGGAGGGCATCGTCGCCGGCGGTGGCGTCGCCTTCATGGACGCTGCTCCTGCGCTCGATGCTGTCGAGATCGACGACCCCGAGGAGAAGATCGGCGTCGACATCGTCAAGAAGGCTCTGACCGCTCCGGTCGCCACCATCGCCAAGAACGCTGGCTTTGAGGGCGCTGTCGTGGTCGACAAGGTTGCCGAGCTGCCTGCTGGCCAGGGTCTCAACTCTGCCAATGGTGAGTGGGGCGACATGATTGAGATGGGCGTCCTCGACCCCGTCAAGGTCAGCCGCGTCACCCTGCAGAACGCTGCTTCTGTCGCCAGCCTGATCCTCATCACCGAGGCCACCGTCTCCGATGTGCCCAAAAACACTCAGCTTGAGGACGCTATCGCTGCTGCTACCGCTGGTCAGCAGGGCGGCGGTATGTACTAAGGCCGACAAGGTCTAGAACTCCCACCGGGGATCCGGGGGCGTGACGGGGCTTCTCTCCGGAACGTCCTCGGACATGCAAAGAGGCTCCGCTTCGCGCTTCGCGCTGCGGAGCCTCTTTGCGTCCTGCGGAATGTTCCGGAGAGAAGCCCCGTCACGCCCCCGGATCCCCTGCGTTTACGGCCTTGAGGTCGGCGTGGGCGGGGGACGTGGTTGATGGGGGTACGTATCCCGGTCGCTGTTTCGCGCTTTGCGCGAAAGGCGCGCTGCTTTGGGGTGGATGGAGGACGTGGTTGTTGCGGCAACTGGTCCCCGCCACAAATTACCCTTGGCATACTTGCGCGAACGATTGCTCGTGCTACACTTGCAATTGCTGTTTCAGGGCGGGGTGAAATTCCCCACTGGCGGTAAATCGGGCGGTGTCAAAGGGGCGCCGTGGCGCAGGTAAAGTGCCTGCGACCGAGCCGATGAGTCCGCGACCCGTGTGTGCGTTGGTTCGCATGCCGGCTGAACTGGTGAGATCCCAGTACCAACGGTTAGAGTCCGGATGAAAGAGGCAGGTGATCTTATGTCTGAACAGTCGCAGCATATCCATTTTGAGAACACGAATAGGTGGAGCACCAAACAGCTCGTTACCATGGCGTTGATGTGCGCCTTGGGCGCCCTGTTTATGTATGTGCAGCTGCCCATCCTTCCTTCGGCGCCGTTTTTGACCTATGACCCGTCGCTGGTGCCGGCGATGGTGTGCGGATTTGCGTATGGCCCTGGTGCCGGCACTGCCGTTGCCGCCATGGCGATCGTTATCCATGCGCTCACTACGGGTGACTGGGTCGGCGCGCTTATGAACCTGGTTGCCACGCTGGGCTATATTCTGCCTGCGGCTATCGTCTACCAAAAGATGCATACCTATAAGGGTGCCGTGATTGGCCTGGTGCTGGGCGTTATTGCCGCTACGGCGCTGTCCATGGTTGCGAATCTGACCATCGGCGTTTGGTTCTGGTATGGCTCGGTCGATGTGATCGCCCCGCTCATGATTCCTGCCGTGCTGCCGTTCAACCTCATCAAGACCGTGCTCAACTCGGTGCTGACACTTGCGGTGTACAAGGCGGTCTCTAATCTCATCACGCCCAAGAAGGACCAGGTCAAAGGCCGCGCATGATTGAGTGTCGGGGCGTTTCCTTTAGCTATGACGGTGCCACACCGGCACTCGACGGCATCGATCTGAACATCGAGGATGGCGAGTTTTTTTGCATCCTCGGCGGCAACGGGTCGGGCAAGTCGACGTTCGCCAAGCATTTGAACGCGCTGCTGCAGCCCGATACGGGAACGGTGCGCGTCAACGGCATGGTCGCGTCCGATCCCGAGCTGGTCTACGACATTCGCTCGACCGCGGGCATGGTATTCCAGAACCCGGATGATCAGCTGGTGGCGACGCTTGTCGAGGACGATGTTGCCTTTGGTCCCGAAAACCTTGGGGTGGAATCGGCCCAGATCGCGCAGCGCGTACGCGAGGCACTGAAGGGCGTGGGTTTGGTGGGCTTCGAGCGCCACGAGACCCATGCACTTTCGGGCGGACAAAAGCAGCGCGTGGCGCTTGCCGGCGTGCTCGCCATGGAACCGCGCGTGCTCATTTTGGACGAGGCGTCCTCGATGCTCGATCCGCGCGGGCGCAAGGGCCTTATGAAGGCCTGTCACGCGCTGCACGAACGCGGCATGACCATCGTGATGATTACGCACTTTATGGAAGAGGCAGCCGAGGCCGATCGCGTTGCTGTCTTCCAGGCGGGCCGTGTTGCCATGTTCGGTACGCCCGAGGAAATCTTGACGCGGGCGGACGAACTCGCGCGGCTGAACCTGGATATGCCGGCATCGTGCTGTCTTGGCAGGGCGCTTCGCGCGAAGGGCGTGCCCATTTGCGCACAGGTGCGTGAGGCGGATATGGTCGCCGATATAGCGCAGGCTTATGCCGAGCGGAGTTGGACAGGCATCACCGGGCGGCCTTTCGCATCCCAGTTGGAAATCGCTGACGGCGCTGTTCCGGCAGACAACGAGGACAACGCGTCGGAGCCCGTCATCGAGCTATCCCATGTTTCGTACAGCTATTCGCTGAGCGCCCGAGATCGTCGCCGTTGGCACAAGCGCTCAGCCATCGAGGGCGCATCGAACAAACAGGCCCTCTGGGGCAACGACCCTAGCAGCCCCTGGGCGTTGCGCAATGTGTCGCTAACGGTGCGTCGCGGCGAGTTCCTGGGCCTTGCGGGCCATACCGGTTCGGGTAAGTCGACGCTGGTTCAGCATCTCAACGGCCTGATTCGTCCCCAGGAGGGTTCCGTTTACGCGTTGGGGCTCGACCTGGCAAACAAGAAAGATGCTGCCGCGGTTAAGGCAAAGGTCGGCGTGGTGTTTCAATATCCCGAGCGTCAGCTGTTTGCCGAGACCGTGGCACAGGACGTGGCATTTGGTCCGCATAACCTTGGCTTGTCGCAGGCCGAGGTTGCCCGCCGCGTTGAGTCATCGCTCGAGCGCGTGGGCCTCGACCTGGCTACGGTGGGCGACAAGAGCCCCTTTGAGCTTTCGGGTGGCCAACAGCGGCGCGTGGCGTTTGCCGGCGTGCTTGCCATGGAGCCCGAGATCCTGGTACTCGATGAACCCATGGCGGGGCTCGATCCGGCTGCGCGCAGGGATTTCCTTGAGCTTATCGGTCGACTTCACCGCGATGGCCTGACCGTTGTCATGGTTTCGCATAGTATGGATGACCTGGCCAATTGCTGCGACCGTATTGTCGTGATGAACGAGGGCGCGGTGTTTGCCGAGGGCACGCCCGCTCAGGTTTTTGCGCATGCGGATGAGCTCAAGTCGATCGGCTTGGGCGTTCCCGCCGCCCAGCGCATGGCGTTGGCGCTCGCGGAAGCGGGCGTGCCGCTGCGCTTTGACGGCCTCTATACGGTTGAGTCGCTGGCAGACGAGTTGGTGGACCTGCTAATCGGTCGCTCGGGCGGTCCTTCTAACGTCGCGGACATTGCTAAATCCAAGACGGTTGCGCGAGAGGAGGGCTGCTAATGGAGGCGTTTTCGTTTGGCAGCTACTATCCCGGCGATAGTGCGATCCACCGCCTGGACCCGCGAACTAAGTTGCTCTTGGGCTTTGTGTTTCTGATCACGACGCTCACGGTCAGCAGCTTCCGCGGACTGGCCCCGGTCGCAATCTTCGTTGTCCTGATCTATACCGTGTCCCGGGTGCCGTTGCGCCGGGTCCTATCATCGATGGCACCATTGCTGGCGATTGTCGTGGTGGTCGCAGTGCTCAACCTGTTTTCCGACCAGAGCGGGCGCATTCTGTGGCAGCTTGGCTTTTTGCAGATAAGCGAGGGCTCGCTGCATTCCGCCGCCTTTATGGCGTGCCGCCTGAGCTTGATGATGGCCGGCATGAGCGCCATTACGCTCACCACGCCCACGCTCGACCTCACCGTGGGCTTTGAGCGTCTGCTCGCACCGTTTGCGCGTGTGGGACTTCCTGCACACGAGCTCGGCATGATTATGGGTATCGCGCTGCGCTTTATGCCGCAGTTTGCCACCGAGATGAAGCAGACGGCCGATGCGCAGGCGAGCCGCGGTGCGCGCGTGACGGGAGGCCCGCTCGGCGGCGTGCGTATGCTCGGCAGTGTGGCGATCCCGCTGTTCACGGGTGTGTTCCGCCATGCCGAGACGCTGTCTGCTGCCATGGATACACGCTGCTATCACGGCGAGCAGGGCCGCACGCGCCTGCATGCGCTTGCATTTCGCCGCGGGGATGCGCTGGCTGCGGTGGTGACGGCGCTGCTGCTCGCGTGTGTCATCGTCATCAACCTTCAACTTGTTTAGGCGCGATTCGAGCGCAAGAAAGGGGTCCCTATGACCGACAACGACCGCATGGCTCAGCTCGAGCGCGCCTGTTCGTATCTCAGGCGCATTCCGGCGTGGTATCTTGCCACGACCGATGCGAGCGACGGGCATCAGCCCCGCGTGAGGCCGTTTTCGTTTGCCATGGTCGATGACGGTAAGCTGTGGTTTTGCACGTCGCGCGACAAGGACGTGTGGGCGGAGTTGAGCGCGAATCCCAAGTTTGAGCTCTCGGGCTGGAAGCCGGGGGAATGTTGGATCGTATTGACCGGCGAAGCCGCACTTGAGGACGACGCAGTTGCGAGCGACAAGGTGCGTCAAGCGGGTTTTAAGCACATGGTGGGCATCGGCGAGGAACACGAGAGTGCCAACGACGGCCGCCTTGCTTTCTTTTCGGTCCGCAACATTGCCGCCCGCTTCTGCGATATCGACGGCAGCGAAGAGCATCTGGAGCTCTAGCGCGTCTCAAATTAACTACCCGTTCCAAATTGGCTAGTGGCAGGAGGACGCATGGACGGATTGAATACGGTTTTGGAGTATCTGACGTCGGTGCCGGCGTGGTACTTGGCGACGAGCGTGGACGGGCAGCCACATGTACGTCCATTTTCGTTTGCTCAGATCCAGGATGGCAAGCTGTGGTTTGTAACAGCGCGCACCAAAGATGTGTGGCAAGAGCTGCTGCAAAACCAGCGCTTTGAGGCCACGAGTTGGTGGCCGGGCCATGGCTGGCTCATCTTGCGCGGGCGTGCCGGCTTGGATGACCGGGCTTTAGGCGAAATGCGCGAAGCCGGGTGGAAGCATCTAGAGCACCTGGGCGAGCACTATGAGGGGCCTAACGACCCCACGCTCGTCTTCTTTAGCGTCGAGGATCCCGAGGCTTTTATCTGCAATCACGACGAATGGGTGCCGGTCGAGCTCTAGCCAGCTGGCTCATCCTAACAACTTGGTTTTCGCATGGGCGGGCCCCGTATTGCCCGGCGCCGTTAGGAGCGCCGGTCAATACGGGGCCCGCTCCATTTGTCAATTCCTTCAAGCGAATGTGTCGGGAATGTTTCAATGCATGAATATGCAAGCCATTTACGTAGTCATGCATCTTTTGGTGCTAAAGTTTCAACCCACTTCATAACGACCGCTGCGAAATGCGCATCGGTGCATAAATCGCAGACAAGGAGTCTGATATGTCTTTGAAGGTTGGAATCGTCGGCGCGGCTGGATATGCCGGAGCCGAGCTCATTCGCCTCGTCCTCGGTCATCCCGAGTTTGAACTTGCTGCCATTACGTCCAACGCCGATGCCGGCCAGCCGTTGTCTGCGGTGTACCCGAGCTTCACCGGCGTAAGCGATCTTGTCTTTACGACGCATGATGCCCCCGAGCTCAAGAACTGCGACGCGGTCTTTTTGGCCGTGCCGCACACGGCTGCCATGGCACAGGTGCCCGCGCTGCTTGCATCGGGCGTCTCCTGCTTTGATCTTTCGGCCGACTACCGTCTGAACGACGCGTCCGTTTTTGAGGCTTGGTATGCCGCCGAGCATACGAGCCCCGAGCTGCTCAAGACCCGTGCCTTCGGTCTGCCCGAGCTGTTCTGCCAGGACTTGGAGACCGCCGCATCCGACCATGCCGACGGCAAACCCGTGCTGGTCGCCTGCGCCGGTTGCTATCCCACCGCAACGAGCCTTGCCGCCGCGCCCGCCGTGCGCGCGGGCTGGGTGGCCGAGAACGGTCCCGTGATTGTCGATGCCATTAGCGGCGTGACGGGCGCCGGTAAGTCCTGCAACGCCCGCACCCATTTTTGCAGCGCCGACGAGAACTTGGAGGCCTACGGCGTGGGCAAGCATCGCCACACGCCCGAGATTGAGCAAATCCTTGGCCTGACCGATCGCGTCGTCTTTACCCCGCACCTGGCACCGCTCAAGCGCGGTCTGCTCTCCACGGTGACGCTGCCGCTCGCGCCGCAGGCTCTCGACACGCTGGCTCTTGAGGATGTCGTCGACCATTACAAGCAGTTCTACGCCGGTCGCACCTTTGTGCGCGTGCTCGATGCCGGCCAGCAGCCCAAGACGGCTTCGGTCGTCGGCACCAACGCTGCCCAGATTGGCCTCGCGCTCAACAAGCGCGCGGGCGTGCTGGTGGCGACGGGCGCCATCGACAATCTGTGCAAGGGCGCTGCGGGCCAAGCAGTCCAGTGCGCCAATATCGTCTTTGGCTTTGACGAGCGACGAGGCTTGCCTACAGTGGCGTGCCCGGTGTAGCACATTCGATTGTTAACGATTTGGTAGTCGGGTATCGAGTTTGGCGCCACTTTTAAGCTGGTCTCATGATTGTGGCTGGCATGGCGCACCAACCGATGCCCATTTTTTGTTTGACATAAGGAGTCGTAAAGACGATGAATGCTGAGCAGTTCGATATCAAGATTCGTGCCGTAGAGGGCGGCGTAACGGCGGCAGCCGGCTTTAAGGCGGCGGGCATCCATGCCGGATTCCGCAAGAATCCAGAGCGCCTGGATTACGCGCTCGTTGTGCCCGATAAACCCTGTCCCGGGGCCGGCGTGTTTACGACCAACCGCTTTTGTGCGGCGCCCGTGCAGGTGAGCCGTGCCAACCTGGGCGGTACGGACAAGGGCTATGGCATCATCGCCGGTGTTTCAATCAACTCTGGCAACGCGAACGCCGCCACGGGCGAGACCGGCCTTGCCTGTGCGCGCGAGACGTGCAATATCGCCTCGCAGGTCATTGGCTGTGAACCCCAACAGATTTTAGTTGCCTCCACGGGCGTGATCGGACAGATTCTGCCGATCGACACGTTTGAGACGGCAATTCCGTCCGCCTACGAGGCACTCTCTGCCCATGGCGGCGCCGATGCAGCCCGTGCCATCATGACGACCGATACGCATTCCAAGGAGTATGCCGTTCGCTACCGCAGTGAGGCTGTGGGCCATGTGGGCAACGCTTATACGGTGGGCGGCATGTGCAAGGGATCGGGCATGATCATGCCCAATATGGCCACCATGATCGCGGTCATTACTACCGATGCCCCCGTCGAGTCGGCGGCGCTCCACACCCTACTGCTCTCGACCGTTAAACAGACCTTTAATAAAGTGACGGTCGATTCCGATACCTCGACCAACGACACCTGTATCATGCTGGCTTCTGGCGCTGCCGCCGCGGATGCCGAGGGCATCGTCGAGGGCACTGACGCCTTTGACGAATTGGCCTTTGCCGTGCACGAGGTGTGCGAGAGCCTGGCGCGTAACATCGCGGCCGATGGCGAGGGTGCGTCAAAGCTCGTGACGGTTAACGTCACCGGCGCCGCCAACGACGAGGAAGCCGATATCGCCGCCCGTGCCGTCGCCAACTCGCCGCTCGTCAAGACCTGCATCGCTGGCCACGACTGCAATTGGGGTCGCGTTGCCATGGCGCTCGGCAAGTGCGGCGTAACGTTTAATCAGGAAGACGTTTCCATCGACATGATGGGCATGCCCGTCTGCCGCGATGGCCTGACTGTTCCTTTTGACGAGGACGAGGCCCTGCGACGTTTTGAGGCGCCCGAGATCGTGATTTCGGCCGACCTGGGCGCAGGCGACGCGGCAACGACCGTGTGGACCTGTGACCTCACGCACGAGTACATCTCAATCAATGGTGACTACCGCTCCTAGACTCCAGGCACGCTGCGCATCTCGCCGCGATTGCAGGCAGCGGAGCACAGCGCGATAACGATACGAAAGACGAGGCAGATTATGAAATTCGCACGCGATTATCGTTCGAGCGAATCCAACGAAGCAACTGCGCAGCTGCTGTTCGAAGCGCTGCCGTGGATTAAAAACCTGACCGGCAAGACGGTCGTTATCAAGTATGGCGGGGCCGCCATGGTAGACGAGCAACTGCGTTGCGACGTGATGAGCGACATCGTTTTGCTCAAGATTATCGGCATGCGCCCCGTCATCGTGCATGGCGGCGGTAAAGCCATCAACGAGGCGCTGAGCCATTACGATATGCCCGTCGAGTTTAAGAACGGTCAGCGCGTGACCACGCCGGCAACCATGGATATCGTGCGCGAGGTGCTGGGCGGCAAGGTTAACCAAGAGCTGGTGGCGGCAATCAACCACCACGGTAACTTGGCCGTGGGCGTATCGGGCAGCGACGCCGGCACGCTCATCGCCGAGCCGCTCGACCCCGAGCTCGGACGCGTGGGCAAAGTGACGCACGTCAACACCGACTACATCGAGAACTTGCTCGATAGCGAGTATATTCCCGTCATCGCTACCGTCGCGGCGGGGGAGGACGGTGGCTTCTTCAATATCAACGCCGACACCGCCGCCGGTGCCGTTGCGGCGGCGCTCCACGCGCACAAGGCAATCTTTTTGACCGACGTCGACGGCCTGTACAAGGACTTTAGCGATAAAGACTCGCTCATCTCCAACCTAACGCTCGACGAGGTTAATGAGATGCTCTACGGTGGCGAGGTCGATAAGGGCATGATTCCCAAACTGCGCGCGGCCGTCGATGCACTTACCGGCGGCGTATTTCGCGCTCACATCATTAACGGTACCACGCCGCATTCGCTGCTCCTGGAGCTGCTGACCGATGCCGGCGTCGGCACCGTGATCCACTCTACCGAGACGGCCTACGAATTTGATACGCACCCGCACCCGCTTTCGACCTTTGCGGCGCGCCTGGCCGAAAACCTCGACGAGGTCGAGAAGCTCCAGACGGTCTAGCTGGTTAGAAATCGTCACACCGTTACACCCACAGTCCGCGCCACCTGGCGCTTAACGAAAGGCATCTCATGTCACTTGCAGCTCAACAATCGCTCGAATCCCACTACGTGATGCAAACCTTTGGCCGCTCGCCGGTCGAGTTTGTCGAGGGTCACGGCATGAAGCTCACCGGCGACGATGGTCGCGAATATCTCGATTTTCTTGCAGGTATTGGCGTATGCAGCCTAGGCCACGGCAATCCGGCGGTGCTCTCGGCGCTCGAGGCCCAGGCCAAAAAGCTCCTGCATGTCTCCAACTACTTCTACATTGAGCAGCGCGGCCAGGTCGCGGCGTTGCTGTCTAAGCTCGCCAACGACGATGCGGACGGTGCGCGCGTGCTTGCCGACGCGATTGCCGCTGGCGACGAGACCACGGCGGCGGCGCTTGGCGCTCCGACTGCGGGCGAACAGGTGTGGGAGACGTTCTTTGCCAATTCCGGTGCCGAGGCCAACGAGGGCTCTATGAAGCTCGCGCGTCTGTACGCCAAACGTGCCGGCAACGGTGGCAACACCATCGTGTGTATGCGCGGCGGATTTCATGGTCGTACGCTCGAGACCATTGCCGCGACCATGCAGGATTGGCTGCAGGATAGTTTCCGCCCGCTGCCGGGTGGCTTTGTGGCATGCACACCCAACGATGTAGATGAACTGCGTGCAATTTTTAAGCAGTTAGGAAGCGAGATTTGCGCTGTGATGCTCGAGCCGATCCAGGGCGAAAGCGGTGTGCATCCCATGACCGAGGAGTTTATGGCTGCGGCGCGCGACTTGGCACACGAGGTGGGTGCCGTGCTTATCGCCGATGAGGTCCAGTGTGGTATTTTCCGCTCCGGCAAGCCGTTCGCCTTCCAGACTTATGGTGTGGAGCCCGATATCATGAGTCTTGCCAAGGGCATCGCCGACGGCGTGCCCATGGGTGCCGTGGTGGCAAAGAAGGAAATCGCTGACATCTTTAAGCCCGGCGACCATGGTTCGACCTTCGGCGGCAGCTGCTTGGCCATCGCGGCGTGTGCCGCGACGCTCTCCGCGCTTGTGCGCGGTGACTACGCAGACCATGCCGCCAAGGTGGGTGCCTATATGGAGGCAAGGCTCGCCAAGCTGCCGCATGTTACCGAGGTGCGTGGTCGCGGCCTAATGCTCGGCTGTGATTTGGACGATGCTGCGGGTGATGCGCACGACGTTGTGGCTCGCGCATTGGTGGCTGGTGCGGTGATTAACGCTACAGGTGCACATACACTGCGCTTCCTGCCGCCGCTCGTGTGCGAGGAAGCCGACGTGGATGGTCTGATCGAGATCCTGGCGGGTGTTTTAGCTTAGCGCCATCAGGCATAGCAGTTTGAAGCGGGTTCCAGACTGTCACGTGCCGTTTGGCGCACGATTGGGCGAACTGGAACCCGTTTTGCTATCGATTTACCATGGCTGGGATAGGCCGTGTGCAAAAAAGAAAGGCCCCCATCGCTGGGAGCCTTTTCAATCAAGTGGTGGGCGATGAGGGATTCGAACCCCCAGCCTTGTGCGTGTAAAGCACCTGCGCTAACCGTTGCGCCAATCGCCCGCGGGAATTGAGTATAGCGGAAACCCTGCGGGGTTCACCGCTAATTCATAACGAAATCTAAGCGGAGACTTCGGCGTATACACGAGAGAGATATGGAGGTGCAGTGACAGAAAAAATTTATCTTAACAGGGTTGCTTTTGGGAATTTGATATGCTATACTATAAAAATCCAAGCAAAGGAGTTTATCAATATGCGGCAAGGTATTCTTAAATAAAATTTGATAATGGGAACAAAGACAAACGTCCTCAAGGAGAGGGCTTGGTTTTTGTACCCAATTTAAGAATACTTTTGCCTTTTCATTTCATATCGTGATAGACAACGGCCAGCCTTGGCCGCAGTTTTCATGTGTGTCCTACCTATCATCCCCAGCGGTAAAAGTATTTGTCGCTGGGGATTTTTGCGCCCTTCTGGGCCTTGTATGGAGGACAATCATATGAAAATCATCAATATTGGCATTCTTGCTCATGTAGACGCAGGTAAGACGACCTTGACGGAGAGCCTGTTATATACCAGCGGAGCAATCGAGGCGCCCGGCAGTGTGGATCAGGGAACAACGAGAACGGACACCATGTTTTTAGAGCGGCAGCGTGGAATCACCATTCAAACGGCGGTCACTTCCTTTCAGTGGCACGATTGTAAGGTCAACATTGTGGATACTCCTGGGCATATGGATTTCTTAGCGGAGGTCTATCGCTCCCTTGCCATTCTTGACGGAGCGATTTTGGTTGTTTCTGCAAAAGACGGCGTTCAGGCGCAGACCCGTATTCTGTTTCATGCTCTGCAAGTAATGAAAATCCCAACTGTTATCTTTATTAACAAAATCGACCAGGACGGGATTGACCTGCCAGGTGTGTATCAGTCTATCCGAGATAAGCTCTCCGCAAATATGATTATTAAGCAGAACGTGCAGCTTTCCCCGGATATATCCATCATGGAAAACATGGGGCTGGAGAATTGGGATACCGTGATTGCGGACTGTGATGAATTGTTGGAGAAATATATTGCCGGAGAACCAATGGACAAAGAAGAACTTCTGCGGGAGGAAAACAGGAGAATCCAAAGCGTCTCTCTGTTTCCGGTCTATCATGGCAGTGCCAAGGTAAACTTGGGAATCCGACAACTCATTGAAGCGGTCACAGATACATTCCAATCACCCACCGGGCAGAACAGCTCTGAATTGTGCGGAACTGTGTTCAAAGTTGAGTACGCAAACCAGAGCCAACGCCTTGCCTATCTGCGGTTGTATAGCGGTACGCTTCATTTGCGGGATTCCGTAGCCTTGGCAGGGAAAGAAAAACTGAAAATTACGGAAATGCGTATCCCCTCAAAGGGTGAGATTGTCCGAACAGAGATTGCCCATGCGGGCGAGATCGTCATTGTACCCTGCGACAGTTTGCGGCTGAATGATGTGCTGGGAAACAAACTGCTGCTGCCCCGTGAAACGTGGAGCGACAATCCTCTCCCTTTGCTGCGGACAGCAATTGCACCAGAGAAACCAGAACAGAGGGAACGCTTGTTAAACGCCTTGACAGAAATTGCGGATACCGACCCGCTTCTGCGCTATGAAGTAGACGCTGTGACCCATGAGATCATTCTCTCCTTTTTGGGCCGGGTACAATTGGAAATTATCTCTGATCTTCTGGTGGAAAAATATCAGCTCAACACAACTGCAAAAGAACCTACCGTCATCTATATGGAGAGGCCATTGAAAGCGGTAAGTCACACCATTCATATCGAAGTGCCGCCCAATCCATTCTGGGCGTCCATCGGGCTGTCCGTCACCCCTCTCCCCCTTGGCACCGGAGTGCAGTATGAGAGCAAAGTTTCCGTTGGATACTTGAATCAGAGTTTTCAAAACGCTGTATTGGATGGTATCCGCTACGGTCTGGAACAAGGCGTGTATGGATGGAAGGTAACGGACTGTAAAATCTGTTTTGAGTATGGGCTTTATTATAGTCCGGTCAGCACTCCCGCAGACTTTCGGTCATTGGCACCTATTGTATTGGAGCAGGTGTTGAAAAAGGCGGGGACGCAGCTATTGGAACCATATCTTTCTTTTACACTCTATGCGCCGCAGGAATATCTCTCCAGAGCTTATCATGACGCACCAAAATATTGCGCGAGTATTGAAACGACCCAGGTTAAAAACAGCGAGGTGATTTTTACTGGCGAAATCCCTGCCCGCTGTGTGCAAGAGTACCGCAATGACCTCACCTTTTATACAAACGGGAGAAGCGTTTGTTTAACAGAATTGAAGGGGTATCAAATCGCCAGCGGCGAACCAGTTTTTCAGCCACGCCGCCCAAACACCCGGATTGATAAGGTGCGCCATATGTTCAACAAAATTCTCCCATCAATGATGGACTTATAAAATCCCTTTGGAACAAAGGGCGCACTTCTATACATGGTCTGCGACCATGTATCGTGCGCTCTGCGAGGCTACGGCCCGGACTTCCGAAAGTCCGGGCCGTTTGCGTCGCTCCGCTCCGTACAAGGGGCTGCGCCCCTTGCGCCGCTTTGCGGCTATCCCTGCGCCCTCGCTGGAAAGGTACATCCGCTCTGCGTCTGCACCTTTCCAGCGAGGCTAAAACCGAATACCGTTACCCTTGACCGTTTACCCGACACAGCAGGTAGACGGTCTTTTGTTTTGCCAAGAAGGAGGTCAAACACGATGGACAAGTCACGCGAAGAATTAGAGAAAGAGTATGCTGAGGCCACCGCTAAGTTGGAGCAGTACCAGCACAGAGGCCAGCGGTATGAGAACCGCATCCGCTACTACACCCAAGGCGAAAGGAAGAAGCGAAACCACCGACTTATCACCCGTGGCGGAGCGGTGGAGAGTATCGCCCCGGAGGTGCGCGGCATGAGCGAAAGGGCCTTTTTTCTTTTGATGGAAAAGGTCTTTTCCCTGCCGGAAGTTGCCGCCCTGGTGAGCCAAGCCACTGACCAGCAGGAAAGCGGATAATTGGCCCTGTTCCATCTCCACGTTACCCAGGTCAAACGGAGCGCGGGACAGTCTGTTGTCACGTCCGCCGCCTACCGAGCCGGGGAGAAATTGTATAGCGAATACTATGGCGAGGTCAGCGACTACACCCACAAGGGCGGCGTGGTCTGCACAGACATTCTCCTGCCGCCCCAGGCCCCCAACCAGTACCAAGACCGCGCCACCCTCTGGAACGCCGTGGAGAAGGCCGAGCGCGGCAAGAAAGCCCAGCTTGCATATAGCTTTGACATTGCCTTGCAGAACGAGTTTTCATTGGAGGAAAACATCGCTCTTGCAAGGCAATTTGTTTCGGAGCAGCTTGTGGGCCGGGGCATGATTGCCGACTTTGCCATCCACCAGCCGGACAAGGAGGACGGCGGTATTCCTAACCCGCACTTTCATGTTCTCTGCCCCATCCGGCCCATTGAGCCAGACGGCAAATGGGGGTGCAAGCAGCGCCGCCGCTACCGTCTGGACGAGGACGGGAACCGCATTATGGGAGAGGACGGCAAGCCCCTCTTTGACGCTGTTCCCACTACCGACTGGGGAAGCCCGGAAACACTGGAACATTGGCGGGAGGCGTGGGCCGCTATGGTGAACGCCAAGTTTGAGGAAAAGGGGCTGACCTGCCGCATCGACCACCGCTCCTATGAGCGTCAGGGCCTTGACCTGCTGCCCACCGTCCATGAGGGCGTGGCCGTCCGCCAGATGGAGGCCAAGGGCATCCCCACCGACAAGGGCGATCTGAACCGCTGGATAAAAAAGGCCAACAACATTCTGCGGGATATTCGGAAGAAAATCGCCGGCCTGACGGATTGGATTAAGGCCATAAAAGAAGAATTGAGCAAGCCCCAGGCCCCGACCCTTGCCGCCCTGCTGACCGACTACTATGAGGGCCGGAACGCCGGAGCATGGAGCCGCAACGCCAGGATTGGAAATCTTAAAGGTTTTGCCGAGGCCATCAATTTTCTGACCGAGAGGGGCATCGCTACGCTGGAAGATTTAGAGACCCATATCGCCGCCCAGAGTGAACGAACGGAGGCCATCAACACATCCATGAAAGCGAAGCGTGACCGTCTGAACGAATTGAAGGAACTGCTTCGCCTTGTTGACCTCTACCGAGACACCAAGCCCGTCTATGACGAGTTGCAGGGTATCAAGTGGAAGGGCAAGCGGGAAAAATTCGAGAGGGAGCATGAGAACGAGTTGAGGACGTTCCACATGGCCCGCCGGAAGCTGGACAAGCACCGTTCCCCTGCTGGTAAAATCCCCGTTCATGCGTGGGAACAGGAACAGGCGAGGCTTCACCAGGAGTACACAGCCGAGTATGAGCAGTACAAGCCTATCCAAGACGATTTGCGGCGGCTTCAACAGGTGAAGCGGAACGCCGATGCTGCCATACACCAGCAGGAGCAGACCCAGCAGAAACGCCGGGAGGTGGAGCGGTGAACGGCATTCCCCGACTGACCTACCAGCAGTACCGAGCCGTCCGGCGGCTGGTGCATGACTGCTGCAATTATGACGGCGGCAACTGTCTTGCTCTTGATGACGGCTGGGAGCCTTGTGTCTGCGTCCAGAGTATCACCTATTCCCTGGTCTGTAAATGGTTCCGCGCCGCCGTCCTGCCAACAGACAAGGGGCCTTCGGTGCCCTTGTTCTCGTCGATAAAGAAGCGCTTGTACCAAATGAGGAACGTCAGCGTGGTATAGATCTTGCGCTGGTTGAGCGCGCGGCCCTCAAAGTGATCGTCGAGCAGCTTCATGAGCGCATCGGTGTCAAAGAAATCGGCAGACCACGGTGCGGTGAAGTACTCCTTGACGTAGTCGTAGTATTTCTGCTCGCGCAGCCAGAACTTAACTGGCACCGGGAAGCCAACCTTCTTGCGTGTTGCCCACTCATCGGGCAGCGTGCGATTGGCGGCGTGGCGCAGGACAAGCTTGCAGCCCTCTTCGTTGACACGGTAGTTGGCGGGAATATGCTCGGCGAACTCCATGACCTTTTTGTCCAGGAACGGAACGCGGAGCTCCAGGGAGTGCGCCATGCACATCTTGTCTGCCTTGAGCAGGATGTCGCCCGGAAGCCACATGTTCATATCCAGATATTGCTTCTTAGAGAGCTCGCAGCAGTCGGGGACCTGCTTGTAGTACTCTGCGCACATTTCGGAGGCGTTCTTGCCGGTGTCGTAAGCTGGCTTGAGAACCTCGTCAACCTCGGACGGGTCGAACACCTTTGCCTGGCCCACGTACCAGCGCTCGGGGACCTCGGCGCACTTGGTCAGGAAGTTGTGACCCTTAAAGTAGGGGAGATGCTGAACGAGCGAGCCCAGGGCACGGCGCACGCCGAGCGGCACGCGCTTCTTGAAGGATCGCATCTCGGGGGTGTCCTCGTACCACTCGTAGCCGGCAAACAGCTCGTCGGCGCCCTCGCCCGAAAGGACGACGGTAACTTCCTCGGCGGCCATCTGTGCCAGATAGTACAGCGGCACGCTGGAGAGGTTCGATTGCGGCTCGTCCATGTGGTACTGGATATCGGGTAGCGCGTCGAAGAACTCGTCGGCGGTGATCATCTTGCGCACGTTCTTAATGCCAAGCTTGTCGGAAAGCTCGGCGGCGTAGTTGGTCTCGTTGAAGTTCTTGTAGTCAAAGCCGACGGAATACGTGGTGTCGGGCATGAGGCAGGCGGCAATGTAGCTGGAGTCGACGCCGCCGGAGAGGAACGAGCCAACTTTAACATCGGCGATGCGGTGCGCGGCAACGCTCTCGTGCACGACCTTGTCGCACTCGTCCACGTACTCCTCGAAGCTCTTGGAGTTGTCATCGGTAAAGTCGCAGCTCCAGTAGCGCTTGATATCCATAGTGTTGGTCGTAAGGTCGTACGTAAAGCAATGCGCGGGGGCAAGCTTGAACACGCCCTTAAAGAACGTCTCCTCCGTGGCAGGGAACTGCAGCGTGAGGTAGGGACGCAGCGCGTCGCGGTTGACGGCCTTCTCAAACTTGGGGTGGTCCAGGAAGCTCTTGATCTCGGAGCCAAACAGCAGCGAGCCGTCGGAGGCCCGGTAGTAATAGAACGGCTTGATGCCAAAGATGTCACGGGCGCCGAAGAGCTTGTTCCTGTTCTGGTCGTGAATCACGAACGCATACATGCCGCGCAGGCGGTTGACCAGGTCCTCGCCCCACTCCTCGTAGCCGTGCACCAGGACCTCGGTGTCGGCGTTGCAGTGGAAGACGTAGCCGGCAGCCTCGAGCTCGGCGCGAAGCTCCTGGAAGTTGTAGATCTCGCCGTTGAAGACGATGGTGACCTTGCCGTCATCGCTCGACATGGGCTGAGCGCCAGCCTCGGAAAGGTCGAGAATCGAAAGACGGCGGAAGCCGAGGGCGACGTCATCGACGATGTGCTGGCCACCCATATCCGGCCCGCGATGGATGATGCGATTCATCATGGCCGTGAGAACCAGCTCACTCTGTTCATCTGTACCGGTAAAACCGACAAAACCGCACATGCAAGATCCTTTCTGCTGACGGCTTAGGTGCGCTGCCGCAAGGTTTGCAGCAGTCGATATCAATCAATCCTTACTATCATGCCAATCTTTTGCTTCGTGATGGGGCATAAGCGCCGAGGGGACCGAAAAACCACGGCCCGCACGTTGGGTGAAGCGGCGGGCCGCGGCTACGACGATTGCTGTGTGTGAGAGCGCGAGAGGGGCTAGCGCTTGCCGCGCTTGGCAAGGCGGTGCTCTACCTTGGTGACGACGTGGATGAGCGGAATCGTCACAACCAGATAGTAGGGTGCGGCGCAAATGTAGGGTGTGATGTTGCCCGTGGTGGTCGTGAGGTTTTGGAGAACAGCATGAGTTCCATGACGCCGACGCTCGAAAGCAGCGACGTGTCCTTGTAGAGCATGACAGACTCACTGGTCATTCCCGCATCACGCGCATTTGTAGGGCGGGGGTTTTGTTATTTCGAATTAACCGTGTGCTGGTCCTTGCAAGTTTTTAGGGTGCTGAGACACTCGCAAGGTCAGGTGGCATATTAGGATGGTTGATAATACAGGGGCGCGACCGGATTCATCTGGGACGGTTTTTGCTTTTAAGGTTAGGTTTAGCGAGAAAGGTCGTTATATGTCGGGTACGACGAAGGAGAAGCTGGCTTTGATGCGCTATGTGGAGCTGCTCGAGGCCGAGGCCCTTGTTGTTTCCAAGCCGGATACTCTATGCGACCAGCACATCGAGTTTGCGACCGACGACTCGCGCCAGGTGCGTCCGGGTACATTGTTTGTCTGCAAGGGCCGTGCGTTCAAGCCCGAGTATCTGGTCTCGGCGATTGCCGAAGGCGCCGTGGCGTACGTGTCCGAGGTCGATTACGACGTCGATATTCCCGCTGTGATCGTCAACGATATCCGCCGTACGCTCGCTGTGGTGGCGGACGCCTATTACGGTCATCCCTCGGGCAAGGTGAAGGTCTGCGCTTTTACGGGCACCAAGGGCAAGTCGACCTGCAGCTTTTATCTGCGTGGCATTCTTGCCAACGAGGCTAAGCTCACGGGCCGTCATCGACCAGCCCTCAACACGGGTATCGAGTTCGATGACGGTATCGAGGTCGGTCCTTCTAAGCTAACGACCCCCGAGTCCTTCCTTTTGCAGTCGCGTATCGCACATGCCGCCGAGGCGGGCGCTCCGTGGCTGGTCATGGAGGCGTCGAGCCAGGGCCTCAAATACGAGCGCACGGGCAAGATTGACTTTGAAGTGGGCGCCTTTACCAATATCGGTGAGGACCATATCTCGCCGATCGAGCACCCCACGCTCGAGGATTACTTTGCCAGCAAGCTCAAGATTTTTTCGCAGAGCCGCTTTGCCGTGGTCAACCTCGATATGGACCACGTCGACCGCGTGCTCGAGGCGGCGTCCCGCTGCGAGCGCACGGTGACGTTCTCGCTGACCGATGGACGCGCCGACGTGCGTGCGTTGGCCATTCGCAACGGCGATTGCGGCGTGATCGCCACGGTCCGCACGCCGCGCTTTACGCGTGACATCGTGATCCCCACGCCCGTCAAGTTCAACGTGTCCAATGCGCTTGCCGCCATTGCCTGTGCCGAGGCCCTCGGCATTTCCGAAGAGGGCATCGTCCATGGCTTTGAGGGCGTCTTTGTTCCCGGTCGCATGGAGCTCTATCCGTCTGTATCGGGCAAGATTTTGGGCGTCGTTGACTATGCGCACAACGGCATGAGCCTCGAGACGCTTTTGCGCGACCTGCGCGAGAACTATCCCGAGCGCGAGCTGGCGGTTGTCTTTGGTGCAACGGGAGGCAAGGGTGTCGATCGCCGTACTACGATGGGTATCGCTGCCGGCAAGTACGCCGATCGCATCGTGATTACCGAGGATGACCCGGGCCCCGAGGACGTCGAGGACATCTGCGCCGAGATCGCGCGCAATGTCCAGGCGCAGGGAAACGATAGCTGGCAGATCGTGTGCGACCGCGCCGCCGCTATCGAGACGGCCGTGCGCGAGACCGACCGCCCCGCTGTGGTTATCGTGACCGGCAAGGGCGAGGAGGAGTGCATGCTGCGCAAGAACGGACCCGAGCCCTGCGAGCGTGATGGCTCGGTTCTCAAGCGCATCCTTGCGGCGTACGACGCCTAAGCGCCGCTGCCTTTGGGATGGCGTTTGCGAATCATCGACGCCCGATGATGCGGTGCCTCTCAAGCGTGTTCACCTTAGGGAAAACGCGGTACCAAGATTAAGTCTTTTCTACGTAATAAATGGAGTGACCATGTCCCACAACATCCTGCCGACCGTTGCCGAGCTTTCGGGCGAGATGCGCGAGCGCCTTGCCAAGGTCAAGTATGTCTTTACCGATCTGGACGCCACGATGCTCGCGCCCGGCTCGTGCGTGCTGCGCGACAACGACGGCAATCCCTCGACCAAGCTCGTCGAGGCTGTCGTGGCACTTGCCCGCGCCGGCATCCAGGTGGTCCCCACCTCGGGCCGCAACCGCACCATGATCCACGAGGATGCGCGCGTGCTCGGCCTCAACTCCTACATCGGTGAGATGGGCGGCCTGGTCATGTATGATCTCAAGGCCAACGATTGGGAGTATCTGACCGGCGATATGCCCTACGACCCCGCCTGCGGCCTCACGCCGCATCAGGTGATCGAGCAGACCGGCGTGTGCGAGAAGATTCTCGCCCGCTGGCCGCATAAGATCGAGTACCACAATGACATGTCGACTGGCTACAAGTACCGCGAGGTCACCGTCGGCATGCGCGGCGATGTGCCCGACGACGAGGTCCAGGCCATCCTGGACGAGGCCGGCTGCGGCCTGGTCTGGGCCTGTAACGGTCACCTGACGCATCTGTCCAAGCCGACGACGCTCGAGCTCGAACGCGTCGAGGATGGCCGCGCGTTTAACATCAATCCCTCCGGCCTCAACAAGGGCGTTGCCATCGCACGTTTCTGCGAGCACCTGGGTATCGAGCGCGAGGAGACGCTGGCACTCGGCGATTCCGAGTCTGACTTCTACATGGCTGACCACGTGGGCACGTTCTGCCTGGTCGAGAACGGTTTGACCAGCGCCGGCGCGCCCGAGTTCTTGGCTGCTTGCGAGAACGCTTTCGTTACGCGCGGCAAAATTGTCGACGGTTGGGCGGCGACGGCAGAGCTGCTGGTCGCGGCGCGTTCGTAGCGCGGCGTCGCTGCACTTGGACATGTCTTTTCGAGAGAGACTGGTGAGGTAATGTCCGATATCGAGAATCCGGCAGGCGACACGCGCCCGATTGGCGTGTTCGATTCTGGTTTGGGCGGTCTGACGGTTGCACGCGCGATTGCGACGGCGCTGCCGCATGAGTCCGTCTACTACTTCGGCGACACCAAACGCTGCCCCTACGGCACGCGCACCGAGGATGAGGTGCGCTCGTTTGCGTTGCAGGCGGGCCGTTGGCTGTCGAAGCACGACGTCAAGATTATGGTCATCGCCTGCAATACGGCGACTGCTGCGGCCTTGCGTCTGGCCCAGCAGGTGCTCGACGTTCCTGTGATCGGCGTGATCGCGCCGGGTGCCCGTGCGGCAATCAACAGCACCCGCACGCGCCGGGTGGGCGTGCTCGCCACCAACCTCACTATTCGCTCGGGCGCCTACACGCGCGCCATTCAGGATCTGGATGCCGGCGTCGATGTGTACGGCTGTCCTGCCTCGAGCTTTGTCGAGGTTGTCGAACACGAACTCGCCTCGGGTGCACATCTGCAGGAACAGTGGCTTGAGAACGAGGACATCTTCGATACGCCTGCCGTGCGTGCGCTGGTGGGTGCCACGGTTGAGCCGCTGCGCGACCACGGTATCGATACCGTGGTACTCGGCTGTACGCATTTTCCGCTGTTGGTGGGACCTATCCGGCATGCGCTGGGGCCTGGGGTGCGCGTCGTGAGTTCCGCCGAGGAGACCACGCGCGAGCTGACCGATATCCTCACGCGCCGCGAGCAGCTGGCGGGCGACGCCGCCGAGCCGCAGCATCGTTTTGCCACGACGGCCGATAACATTGCCGAGTTTGCGGTGGCGGGCAGCTTTATCTTTGGTCAGCCGCTCAAGAGCATCGAACATATCGATATCGATGAGCTGAAATAGATGTAAGGCAGCCGCCAAAGCCTTCGCCACATCTTTTGCCGAAAGGATATTTCTATGGAGTACATGCAGGTCAACCGCGCCAACGGTCGCGCTGCCAACGAGTTGCGCCCCGTTAAGCTCACCCGTGGCGTCATGAAGCACGCCCACGGCTCGTGTTTGGCCGAGTTCGGCGACACGCGCGTGCTGTGCGCCGCCACTATCGAGGAGGGCGTGCCGGGCTGGCGAAAGGGAGCTAAGGCCGGCTGGGTGACCGCGGAATACGCCATGCTGCCGA
Organism: Collinsella sp. TF12-2AT; assembly: GCF_003436735.1. Classification (NCBI taxonomy): domain Bacteria; kingdom Bacillati; phylum Actinomycetota; class Coriobacteriia; order Coriobacteriales; family Coriobacteriaceae; genus Collinsella; species Collinsella sp. TF12-2AT. Next base: position 97,980 of record NZ_QSQK01000002.1, read on the forward strand.
CGTCGACCGGCAAGCGCTGCAAGCGCGAGCATGCCAACCGCAAGGGTCGCTCCATGGAGATCGAGCGCCTCATTGGCCGCAGCCTGCGTACCGTCGTCAACATGAAGGCGCTCGGCGAGTACACCGTCACCGTCGACTGCGATGTGATTCAGGCCGATGGCGGCACGCGTACAGCGAGCATCACCGGCGCCTGGGTGGCGCTGCACGACGCCCTTGCCATGTGGGTCGAGGCGGGCAAGATCGAGCGCATCCCGCTTACCGGCCAGGTGGCTGCCATCTCCATGGGCGTTGTCGACGGCAATACACTGCTTGACCTCGATTATTCCGAGGACAGCCACGCCGAGGTCGACATGAACCTCGTCGCCACCGACACCGGTGAGATGATCGAGCTCCAGGGTACTGGCGAGCAGGCGCCCTTCGACCGCAAGCGCCTCAACGCCCTACTCGACCTGGGCGACAAGGGTATCGCCGAGCTCATCGAGCTCCAGTGCCAAGCCCTCGCCTAACCTGCCAAAAAGGGACAGGTTTATTTTGGTAGGTTTTATCTGGGAAAACGTCGAAGTATAAGACTGCCGTTGATTGAGAGGGGAGAGGCAGGGGCCCTCGTCGCCCTCGGCGCGGCATTGCTATAGAGACAAGGAGACCACTCATGGCACTTGAGAAGATCGACATCGACACCCTCGACCCGGCGGCGACCATTGTCGTGGCAACGGGCAACGCCCATAAGCTCACCGAGATCGAGGCCATTTTGGGCAAGGTCATGCCCGAGGTGCGCTTTGTGGCGCTCGGCCAGCTAGGTGATTTTGAGGATCCCGAGGAAAACGGCACGACGTTTTTGGAGAACGCCATCATCAAGGCGCAGGCTGCCGTCGAAGAGACGGGGCTCATGGCCATTGCCGATGATTCGGGCCTGGTCGTCGACGCGCTGGACGGCGAGCCGGGTGTGTATAGCGCGCGCTACGCGGGCGTTCACGGCGACGATGCCGCCAACAACGCCAAGCTGCTCGTGAATCTGGAGGGCGTGGCCGACGAGGACCGCACTGCGCGCTTTATGAGCGTCGTCGCGCTCATCGACACGGACGGTTTGGTCACCTATGGCGAGGGCGCCTGCGAGGGCGTTATCGCGCACGAGGGCCGCGGCGATCACGGCTTTGGCTACGACCCGCTGTTCCTGCCGGTCGACACGCCGGGCAAGACCATGGCCGAGCTGACGGCGGACGAGAAGAACGCCATCAGTCATCGATTCCATGCGCTCGAGCACCTATCCGCCAAACTGACGGGCGAGGAGTAGTCGTGCGTGCGGTAGTGCAGCGCGTGCTCAATGCCGGCGTGACAGTCGACGGCGAGTGCGTGGGCCGTATTGGACGTGGCTACCTGGTGCTGCTGGGCGTGGGCCACGGCGATACGCGCGCCGAGGCCGATAAGCTGTGGGGCAAGCTCCGGGGCTTGCGCATTAACGAGGACGAGAACGGCAAGACCAACCTGGCACTTGCCGATGTCGACGGCGAGGTTCTCGTGGTGTCGCAGTTCACGCTGTTCGCCGATTGCCGTCACGGCCGCCGCCCATCGTTTACGGATGCCGGCGCCCCCGATGTCGCCAACGAGCTCTACGAGTACTTCCTGACGCTCGTTCGCCAAGATGTCGAACACGTGGCGCACGGCATCTTTGGCGCCGATATGAAAGTCGACTTGGTCAACGACGGCCCATTCACCATCGTCCTCGATACCGACAATCTGTAAGTAGCCAAATTAGCTACTTGCGCGTGGTCGCAACAGGGTGCTATAGTATTAGAGTTTTGTCTATCTTAGGGGTATTATCCCCTTTTTGAATTGCACCTTCTGGAGGCCCTGTTCATGGAAGAGATGGAAGTCAATCACGTCGACGACATCCACGAGAAGCTGACCGATATGGTGGGCGATCGCGTCAAGGTGAAGGCCAACATGGGCCGCACCCGCGTCGTCGAGCGCATGGGCACCATCAAGAGCGTCCACCCCGCTGTCTTTATCGTCGAGGTTGACGAGCGCCGCGGCCGCAAGTCGCGCCAGTCCTACCAGTATATCGATGTCCTCACCGGGCAGGTCGAGCTGTTCGACCCCGAGAGCGGCGAGCACATTTTTACCCCGCTCGGCAATCAGCTCGAGGAGCACTAGCGGTGACCGATTGGTCCCTGACCCTTTCCGCGCCGGCAAAGATCAACCTCTATCTGGGGGTTCATACCGAGCGCGACGCCCGCGGCTACCATAAGGTTGATTCCCTGATGGCAGCCGTCGGTCTTGCCGATACCGTGACGGTCGCGCCTGCGTCGGCGCTGACCGTCCAGACGGTTCCGGCATCAGATTTTCCCATGCAAAAGAATACGGCGTATCGGGCTGCGGTTGCTATGGCCGAGCATTATGGTCGCGACGCCAACGTATGCGTTACGATCGAAAAGCGCATTCCGCTATGCGCCGGCCTGGGCGGCCCCTCGACGGATGCGGCCGCGGTCATTGTCGCCTTGGCGGAGCTCTGGGGCATCGATCGCACTGACCCCGCGCTCGATGACATCGCCCGCGGCATTGGCGCCGACGTGCCGTTCTTTCTGCACGCGAGTCCCGCATTCTACGTGGGCGGGGGAGACGTACTGGCCACTGAGTATCCTGCGCTTCCGGCGACACCCGTCGTATTGGTCAAACCGCGCGAGGCGAGCGTTTCAACGGTTGAAGCGTATCGGCGCTTTGACGAGGCCCCGGTGCCTGCAGACAAGCCCGGCGCGATAGCTTCTGCCTTGCGTGCTGGTGATGCCGAGACGGCATATGCGCTCATCCATAACAACCTGGGTGTCATTTCCGCACAGATGGAGCCGCAGATACAAACGGTTCTCGATTGGCTGCGTAAACAGGACGGCACCGTTGCTGTAGATGTGTGCGGATCGGGCGCCTGCTCGTTTGCCATTTGCGACACCGCCGCCACGGCCGAAAGGCTTGCTGACGCTGCCCAGCAAAATGGCTGGTGGGCCTGCGCGACTGAGCTTATTCCCAACACGGTTCAAATCGACGCGCCAAAGAAATAAAAATTTCTCTAGCACGCGGCGAAAATCTTTGTTACTATAGTCGAGCTAACGGGTTGTGGCTCAGTTTGGTAGAGCACTGCGTTCGGGACGCAGGGGTCGCTGGTTCAAATCCAGTCAACCCGACCAGAGCATGAGGAGGGACCGCTTCTTGCGGTCCCTTTTTTTAGCTATTGTTGTGATACCGCGATACCCGCGGTATACTCATTCGAGCTTGTCTCGCTGTATTGTGGAGGTCTACATGTTTGGACTGAGGGCTCCTGAGCTCATCATTATTCTCGTCGTTGTCCTGATTATCTTCGGGCCCAAGAACCTGCCGAAGCTCGGCAAGTCCCTCGGCTCTACCGTCAAGAATATCCGCGAGGGTATGGAGGGCGACGATAAGGCCGAGACCAAGCAGGCCGAGGAGGTCGTGGTCGAGCAGTCCGAGGAGGACAAGGAGATCGCTGAGCTCGAGGCCAAGCTCGCTGCTGCCAAGAAGAAGCAGGCAGAGGACAGCGACGCGGACGCAGAGTAGTCCCATCCCTTTGGGGTGAGCACCTGACCGGCTTGCCCGCAGGCTAGCCGGTCTTTTTCGTTTTGTTGACAGTTGATTGTTTGATCAGAGTTGGGGAGATATCCGTATGGACGCAAGCCAGATCGTACTGACCGCTGAGGGCCGCCAGAAGCTCGTCGAGGAGCTCGCTTGGCGTGAGGGCGATTACGCCAAGGAGATCGTCGAGGACATCAAGGAAGCCCGCGCGTTCGGCGACCTTTCGGAGAACTCCGAGTACGACGCCGCTAAGGACAAGCAGGCCCAGAACGCCGCTCGTATTGCCGAGATCCAGGCCATCCTTGCCAACGCTCAGGTTGCTGCCACCACAGGTGATCTGACCGTCTCCATCGGTTCCACCGTTTCTCTGATTGATCCCAACGGTGAGGTCATGGAAGTCACGCTCGTCGGTACCACCGAGACCAACTCGCTCGAGCACAAGATTTCCAACGAGTCTCCGGTCGGCCACGCCATCATCGGTCACGGCGAGGGCGACTCCGTCGAGGTCGTTACGCCTTCCGGCAAGACTCGCGTCTACACCATCGCCAAGATTGCACGCTAGACCACGGTCCCGCGTAAAGGTATGTTTTCGCTCCCTGGGACCGAATCCTGGGGAGCGTTTTAGTTTGAGGAGCTAACTTATGGCAGAGAACCAGAACGCCGCAGATCAGGCATCGACGCTCAACGACGAGCGCGCCACCCGCCTGGCCAAGCGCGCCGCCCTGTTCGAGGCGGGCCAGAACCCCTATCCCGAGCACTCTGAGCTTGAGGACTACGTTGCCGATATCGAGGCTAAGTACGCCGAGCTTGCCGATGGCGAGGACACCGAGGACGTCGTGAAGATCGGCGGCCGTGTGGTCGCCAAGCGCGGTCAGGGCAAGATCATGTTCATCGTCGTACGCGATGCGACTGCCGAGATTCAGCTGTTCTGCCGCATCAACGACATGGACGAGGCTGCCTGGAATACGCTCAAGTCCCTCGACCTGGGCGACATCCTGGGCGTGACCGGCGTGGTTGTGCGCACCCAGCGCGGCCAGCTTTCCGTTGCCCCTAAGAGCGCGACCCTGCTTGCCAAGGCCGTTCGTCCGCTGCCCGAGAAGTTCCACGGTCTTTCCGACAAGGAGACCCGCTATCGCCAGCGCTATGTTGACCTGATCGCCAACGACGACGTTCGCGAGACGTTCCGTAAGCGTTCGCAGATTCTCTCCACCTTCCGTCGCTTTATGGAGTCCGACGGCTACATGGAGGTCGAGACCCCCATCCTGCAGACCATCCAGGGCGGCGCTACTGCCAAGCCGTTCATCACGCACTTCAACGCGCTCGATCAGGAGTGCTACCTGCGCATTGCTACCGAGCTGCACCTCAAGCGCTGCATCGTCGGCGGTTTTGAGCGCGTGTTCGAGATCGGCCGTATCTTCCGTAACGAGGGCATGGACCTTACCCACAACCCCGAGTTCACCACGATGGAGGCCTATCGTGCCTTCTCCGACCTCGAGGGCATGAAGGCGCTCGCCCAGGGTGTCATTAAGGCGGCTAACAAGGCCATCGGCAACCCCGAGGTCATCGAGTACCAGGGCCAGACCATCGACCTTTCTGGTGAGTGGGCCAGCCGTCCCATGACCGACATCGTCTCCGACGTGCTCGGCAAACAGGTCACCATCGATACGCCGGTCGAGGAGCTTGCTGCTGCCGCGCGCGAGAAGGGCCTGGAGATTAAGCCCGAGTGGACCGCCGGCAAGATTATCGCCGAGATCTACGATGAGCTGGGCGAGGACACCATCGTCAACCCCACGTTCGTGTGCGATTACCCCATCGAGGTCAGCCCGCTTGCCAAGCGCTTTGAGGACGACCCGCGCCTGACGCACCGCTTTGAGCTGGTTATCGCCGGTCACGAGTACGCCAACGCGTTCTCCGAGCTCAACGACCCGGTCGACCAGGCCGAGCGCTTTGCCGCCCAGATGGCCGAGAAGGCTGGCGGCGACGACGAGGCCATGGAGTACGACGAGGATTACGTGCGCGCCCTCGAGTACGGTATGCCTCCTGCGGGCGGCATCGGCATCGGTATCGATCGCGTGGTCATGCTGCTCACCAACCAGGCTTCCATCCGCGACGTGCTGCTGTTCCCGCACATGAAGCCCGAGAAGGGTTTCCAGTCCGGTGCCGCTGCCGCCAAGGCTGCCGAGGCCGGCAACACCGCGAGCCCCTTCGTCAAGCCGCTCAAGCCCACGGTTGATTACTCCAAGATCGCCGTCGAGCCGCTGTTTGAGGAGTTCGTCGACTTTGATACCTTCTCCAAGAGCGATTTCCGCGCTGTGAAGGTCAAGGCGTGCGAGGCCGTCAAGAAGTCCAAGAAGCTGCTGAACTTTACGCTCGACGACGGCACCGGCACCGACCGTACCATCCTCTCCGGCATTCACGGTTATTATGAGCCCGAGGACCTGGTCGGCAAGACCTTGCTCGCCATCACCAACCTGCCTCCGCGCAAGATGATGGGCATTCCCAGCTGCGGCATGCTCATCAGCGCTATCCACGAGGAGGAGGGCGAGGAGCGCCTCAACCTGATTCAGCTCGACGCTTCCATCCCTGCCGGCGCGAAGATGTACTAACTAGTTACGCGGTTCTACGAACCGCGTAACGGCTCGACGCTGCGCGGGCCGCATTTGGACAATCTGACGTTCAACTTCAAGGGCGCGACCAGAAGGTCAGCGCCCTTTCGTTTCACGTCACCTTGTCTCAAATGCGACCCGCTCGCTGACGTCGCCAATACATCGGCGTTGCCTTGGCCGTCAATAGTCATTGGGGACGTTCTTAAACGACTACCCAACGGCTATTGAGCACATGGCTCGCATGGCAGCCGTCTCTTTTATGTTTCCTTTAGCCGTTGCTGCCTAGGATGGGGGTTAGTCGGTAGGAAGGGAGCGTCTATATGGACGACGCGAGCGAGCGTGCAATCGAAGAGGACATGCTCGATCAGTTCAATTACTTTGACGATGAGGATGAGGAGCTAATCGATCGTCGCGAGCCGGCATCGCTTGACTCATTTGATCTGGTCGATGAAGAGACTGATGAGGTTGAGGACGAATCAACGGAGTCCCCACAGTCTTCGCGCCTTGACTCGCTGCTTTCGAGAGCCCCCATGCACCACGGTGTTCGTGCCGGCGCACTCCATATGAAAACTGACTGGCACCAGATCGTGACGGCAGGCGATGAGCTTGCCGTCGATGCGCCGCTCACCGATAAGTCATCCATCATCTGCCGCACCGGTATGCTTATGCTCGCGAGTGGAACGGGTGCCTGGCGTGTACGCGATACCATGAATCGCGTCGCCGCCGTACTCGGTGTCACCGTCCACGTTGACTTAAGTCTTCTGTCGTTTGAGTGCACCTGCATCGAAGATGGCCACTGCTTTAACGAGGTTGTCAGCCTGCCCACAACGGGAGTCAATACCCATCGCATTTGGATGATGGAGAGCTTCCTAAAGGAAATCGAGACGTATGGGCGCCGGTTTACCGTGCACGAATACCACGAGATGCTCAAGACCGTTGAGAGTTCAAAACCCGATTACTCTCCCTGGCAACAGGGCCTTGCGGCAGCCTGTGCTTGCGGCGCCTTCGTCTTTTTGCTCGGCGGCGGTCCTATCGAGATGGCCTGTGCATTCGTAGGCGCTGGTGTCGGCAACTTCGCTCGCTCCCATATTCTCAAGCAGGGTCTTGGCCAGTTTAGCGCGCTGACGACGGGCGTTGCGCTCGCTTGCGTTTCGTATCTGCTGGCATTGCTCGGCCTTGGCCAGGTCGTACCGGGGGCAATGTCGCACCAAGAAGGCTATATCGGCGCCATGCTCTTTGTGATTCCCGGCTTTCCCCTCATTACGGCAGGCCTCGACATCGCTAAGCTCGATATGCGAAGCGGCATTGAGCGTCTTTCGTATGCCGTGTCGATTATTGTGATGGCGACCCTTGTGGGCTGGATGGTTGCCGAGTGTGTGGGGCTGGCACCGGATGATTTTGCCCCGCTCGGCCTTTCGCCGCTTGCCCTTACGCTCCTGCGCGTGGTGATGAGCTTCGTTGGCGTATTCGGCTTCTCGGTGATGTTCAACAGCCCGGTAAAGATGGCCGCGGCAGCTGGGCTGATCGGCGCCGTGTCCAATACCTTGCGCCTTACGCTCGTCGATGCGCCGACGCTGTTTCCCTTTCTGGGCCTGAGCGTAGGTATGCCTCCCGAGGCGGCAGCGTTTATCGGTGCGCTGGTATCGGGCCTGCTCGCGAGCTTAGCCGAAATCAAGCTCACCTACCCACGTATCGCCCTCACGGTGCCATCGATTGTCATTATGGTGCCGGGCTTGTATCTGTATCGCTCGATGTATTACATGTGCACCTTCGACACGGTCAATATGCTCGGCTGGTTTGTGCGTGCAGTGCTCATTGTGGCGTTTCTGCCCGTTGGCCTGGGCGTGGCGAGAACCCTCACCGACTCTCGCTGGCGCCACACCAGCTAATTGGTGCAAATGAAACTGATCCGCATAACATGAACGTGGATAATCTCCCGTTTTTGGCCTGTTTACGGGCTCAAAACGGGAGATTATCCACGTTCATGGAATGGGTGTCCGAAAATCCACGCTCGTTGGGCCGATGCAGACGCACCTGGCGATTCCTTTTTTGTAGACGTTGTCGCGCGGCTACGGGCAGGAAAGGTCCCAACGGTTAACATATACTCCATATGGGTAAAGAGACCAAAGCGCTGCCGCGGGGCGGCGCTTTGCGTTTGAAAAAACTAGCTCGTCTAAGAGGAACTAGCATGTTAGACCGTTTTACCGATCGCGCGCGCAAGGTCATGTCCATGGCCAAGCAAGAGGCGCTCGATCTTCATTCAAATAAGGTGGGTACCGAGCACCTGCTGCTCGCGCTTGCCAAGGAGGACGAGGGCATTGCCGCCGAGGCACTGCGTTCGCTCGACATCTCCTACGATGACATCATGGATACTCTCAAAGAGGTCCAGACCACGGTTCCCGAGCCCAGTGAGGAGACCGAGGCCGCTAAGCTCGCCTTTACGCCGCTCGTCATTAGCGTGATGGAGCGTTCATTCCGCGTGGCGCGTGAGAACAACCAGACCTACGTGTCGACCGAGCACTTGCTGATCGGCATCGTCGAAGAGGGCAACGGCATGGCCATGGACATCCTCATGCGCTTGGGTGTGTCGTCCGCCTCCATCAAAAAGGCTATCGAGAAACTCACCGCCAAGGACCAGGACAAGAAGCGTCCGCTCGCCGGCGCCGGTGCTGGTCGTCCCGGTGCGGGCCTGCCGTTCTTTAGCGGCTCGGATGCCTCTCAGCAAAAGGGGAGTGGCACCGATACGCTTAAGCAGTTCGCGACCAACCTCACGCAGAAGGCGCGCGACGGCGAGCTCGACCCTGTAATTGGTCGCGAAAAGGAAGTCCAGCGTATGATGGAAATTCTTTCGCGCCGCACCAAGAACAACCCGCTTATCCTGGGCGACCCCGGCGTGGGCAAGACGGCCATCGTCGAGGGCCTGGCACGGCAGATCGCTGCCGGCAATGTGCCCGAGAACCTTATGAACCAGAACATCTGGACGCTTGACCTGCCGGGTCTTGTCGCGGGCGCCAAGTATCGCGGTGAGTTTGAGGAGCGCCTCAAGAACGTGATCCAGGAGGCGACCGAGGCCGACGACGTCATTCTGTTTATCGACGAGATGCACACCATCATCGGTGCCGGTTCTGCCGAGGGATCCATCGATGCAAGCTCCATGCTCAAGCCCGTGCTCGCGCGTGGTGCCTTCCAGATTATCGGCGCCACCACGGCCGAGGAATTCCGCAAGTACCTCACCAAGGACCCAGCCTTCGAGCGTCGCTTCCAGACCATCGATGTCGAGGAGCCGAGCGTCGAGGACACGGTCAAGATCCTGACTGCGCTCAAGCCGCGCTACGAGGAGCACCACCACGTGCGTTACACGCAGGGTGCCATCGAGGCCGCTGCGAACCTCTCCAACCGCTACATTCAGGATCGCTTCCTGCCCGATAAGGCCATCGACCTCATTGACGAGGCCGGTGCCCGCGCTCGCATCGCCGCGAATCGCGCACCCGAGCCGGTGCGCGAGGCCGAGCATCGCATCGAGGAACTCAAGGCTGCCGCACAGGAGGCTACCGAGAGCGACGACATGAACAAGGCCGCCGAGATCACCGAGCAGCAGAAGGCCGCCGAGATTGAACTCGCCGAAGCCAAGGCCGCCTGGACCGCCGAGCTCGACGCCAGCCCGCTCACCATCGACGTGAGTCAGATTGCCGACATCGTGTCCGTGACCTCTGGCGTGCCGGTTTCCTCGCTCACCGAGAGCGAGAGCCGTCGCCTGCTGCAGACCGAAAGCGTGCTCAAGACCCGCATTATCGGCCAGGACGAGGCCGTCGAGGCCGTCGCCAAGGCCGTGCGCCGCAGCCGTTCGCCGCTCAAGGACCCGCGTCGCCCCGGCGGCAGCTTTATCTTCCTGGGTCCCACCGGCACAGGCAAGACCGAGCTCGCCAAGACGCTCGCCGAGTACCTCTTTGGCAGCAAGGACGCGCTCATCAGCTTCGACATGTCGGAGTTCGGCAGCGAGTTCGAGGTCTCCAAGCTTATCGGTAGCCCTCCGGGTTACGTGGGTCACGACGAGGGAGGTCAGCTTACCAAGGCCGTTCGTCGTCACCCGTATTCGGTCGTGCTGTTCGACGAGATCGAGAAGGCGCACCCCGACATCTTTAACATCCTGCTGCAGGTGCTGGAGGAGGGCCGCCTGACTGATAGCCAGGGCAAGACGGTCGACTTCCGCAATACCGTGATCATCATGACGTCCAACGTGGGCGCCCGCGAGATTGCGCAGGATGCGAGCGTGGGCTTTGGCACCACCGGCGAGCAGGGTCTCACGTCGAGTGAGATCCGCGGCCGCGCGATGGGCGAGCTCAAGCGCCTGTTCCGCCCCGAGCTGCTCAACCGCATCGACGACATCGTGGTGTTCCAGAAGCTCTCGGGCGAAAATCTCACCAAGATCGCGCACCTGCTGGTGGACGACCTGCGTCAGCGCCTGATCGCCAACGGCATGAACATCAAGCTCACCGATGCGGCCTATGACAAGATCGTGGCGGAGGGTACCGACCTTACCAACGGCGCGCGTCCGCTGCGCCGTGCCATTCAAAAGCTCATCGAGGACCCGCTGTCCGAGGAGCTTCTGGCCGGCGAGTGGGGTGAGGGCGATACCGTCCTGTGCGACGTGGCCGATGGCAAGTTTGTCTTTAGCCACGGCACGGGCGAGATCCCGGCACCGCGTCCGGCAGGTACGCTCGGTGGCGATACCGCCCCGGCGGCACCGCACACTGGCAACGCCGCGCCCGTGAGCGGCGGCGTGACCTCGGGCCCCGGCGGCATGATGCAAGCCGGCTCTGGCGCGCTGTAGGGCGTAACAAAACCTTGTGTCCACGAGGGCGTTCCAAAGGAGCGCCCTTTTTCTGTTGAAAAGGCCCCTTCGTTCAAAGTAAATCTCATTAAACATACCAATGGCGTATGCATTGACGTTTACCAAGCTCTGAAATTGGTCGGAGAGGGCAAAGGATCCTCGGCATGATACATCTGACCTGCTTTATCTTAATAAAGTGGCGTTTCCCCGCCGTTAGCCGATGATGCAAGGGCGCTCGGCGTTTTCGACTGGTTTATGCACGCAAAGTCTGGGAATATACAAGTCGCATGTCTTACTGTCTAACCAGTTGCGCCAAGGAGGCACCATGGATTACAAGATCACCGGCTACGAGCCCGCCCAGCTGTTCCATTTCTTTGAGGAGGTCAGCGCGATCCCCCGTGGGTCTGGCAACGAGAAGGGCATCAGCGATTTCCTGGTTGCGTTTGCTAAGGAGCGCGGCCTCGATGTGTACCAGGACGAGGTCTACAACGTCATCATTCGCAAGCCCGCTTCTGCCGGCGCCGAGAATGCTCCGACCGTGATGCTGCAGGGCCACATCGATATGGTGTGCGACAAGTTGGGCTCCGTTGAGCACGACTTTACGACCGATGGTATCGACCTGGTCGTCAAGGACGGCGTCCTCACCGCTAACGGCACCACCCTGGGCGCCGACAACGGTATCGCCGTCGCGCTTATGCTTACCGTGCTCAACGACGATTCGATTGCCCATCCGGCCCTCGAGTGCGTATTCACCACCGACGAGGAGACTGGCCTGGTCGGCGCCGAGACGCTCGACAAGTCCCAGATTAGCGCCCGCACCATGATTAACCTTGACTCCGAGGAAGAGGGCGTTGCCACCGTCAGCTGCGCCGGCGGCGTCGTCGTTACCTACACCTGCCCCATCGCGCGCGAGCACAAGACCGGTAGCACCCTCACGCTCGACATCTCCGGCCTGCTGGGCGGCCACTCCGGCAGCGATATCCACCTGGAGCGCGGCAACGGCAACCTCATCATGGCCCGCATCATCGACCGCCTGATGGTTGCCGGCGAGCCCGCCATCGTGAGCTTTAACGGCGGCACCAAGGACAACGCCATCAACCGTGAGTGCAAGGCTGTTCTGGTCTATGCCGACCACGCTGCCGCCGAGGCCGCGGCCCAGATCGCAAAGGACATCATCGCCGACGTCACTGCCGAGCTCGAGGTCTTCGACCCCGGCTTTACCTGCACCGTCGAGATTGCCGACGACGTCGAGGTCGAGGCCATGGACCAGAAGTCCGCGCTTGCCCTCATCCGCGCCCTGCGTCTTGCCCCTAACGGCGTGATTCGCCGCAACGTCGCCACCGACGGCTCCGTCGAGGTTTCCTCCAACATCGGTGTGGTTGCCACCTCTGACGACGAGGTCAAGATTATGCTGTCCCCGCGCTCCTCGATCACCTCGCTGCAGAACGAGTTCAAGGATCGTTTGCAGACGCTTGCCGATGTCCTGGGCTTCGACGCCAAGTTTGAGTTCGAGTATCCCGGTTGGAGCTATGCCGAGCATTCGCCGGTCCGCGACGTCTTTGTCGAGAGCTATCGCGAGCTCTTTGGCTCCGAGTTGCGCATCGAGTCCATTCACGCCGGCCTTGAGTGCGGCCTGTTTGCCGAGGCCCTGCACGGCCTGGACGCCATCGCCGTGGGCCCGACGCTCTCCGATGTCCACACCCCGGACGAGAGCATGGAGCTCGCTTCTGCCGAGCGCTTCTACGAGCTGCTCATCGACGTCCTCAAGCGCCTTGCCGCGTAAGGGTCGCGCTAGCAGCAGTCCGAGCCACGTGCTAGCGGATTGCAAATGACATTACGAGAGGGGGCATCCGAACTTTTGCGACGGGTGCCCCCCTCTTCTTTTAAGAAATGTGGATTGATTGGCGCCTAGCCCATATCCGCCTTGATGAGGTCGAGGGTGCGCTGGCAGTTTTCGCGGACGGGGCCGAGCATGTGCTCGCGCAGGTCCGCCATGCCGGGCAGGTCGGCGTATTCGTCCATGATCTCTTCCATGCAAATGGGCACCTCGTAGGCGAGGTCCATCATGGTCGCAAAGCAAAACTTCTCGGATAGCCCGGCATCGGTGAGCGCCGCCTCCAGCGCGGGGTCGCCCATACCGTGGTATCGGCGGATAGCGCCTGGACCGATGCGCCCCACTCGATTTTCGCCGCCAACGCTCATGGCAAGGCGCGCCCGGCGGCGCATACGCTCGTACGCCAAGCCCGATGCGACATCGTACATGGGTGCGAGCGCTGCGTTTGTGCCTTTACCTAGGATGAGCGAGTAGTTTTTAGCGTGTGCGTCAGGCGCTCCGATAATGGCGTTATAGAACAACATATAGGTAAAAAGCACAAGATTCATGTGGTGGGGGACTGTGTTAATCAGTCGTTCTTGGATGTCTCGTGTGGTTGGTCCTCCGTCGGCGGTGTATTTCTGGCTTGGCAATACACCGAGCGCCTGGCAAAAGTCCTCCTGATGCAGCCTTTCGATATTTCCGCTGCTATTGACCATTCTGTCGTACCGTTCAACGACGAGCGCGGCTTCGTCTTCAAATGTGCAATAGGAGACGTTGGCAGTTGGAATGCCAACACGCCGAGCCGTTTTCATGCAGACGAATTCGTTTAAGGCCTGATGTTTGAACCCAACGACACCATTTTTGAAGATATGGGTAGTGGGGGATGACCCTAGACATTCGCACCATTGGCCATCATGCCAAGCTAGTGCAAATTTGCCTTGGTTGCCGCCCAGGGACCAGCTTTCGTTGGAGCCCATCCATGTCTCTCTTTCGTCATCGCGAATTGCTTTGAGCTTGTGAGCGATTTGAGAATTGGTAAGCGGGCGGTATGCCGAGACCCTGCCGCGGGCGGCGCCTAATTGATCGGTTCGACAAAACTGAACGGCCCCTGCGCAGTCAAGACCGATATGGCACAAGAGGGCGACGGGGTTGTTGGATGCAACGTCATGCTCGGCGGCAATAGCGCGACGCTGCTCTTGGCTGTCGGGCAAAAGGCCAAATAGGAACGGGCGGACGATGTTATGGCCATACGTGCGATTGGAAAGCGGCATTGTAAGCGATAGTGGTGCTCCGCGATAGGTTGGGGCGTATACAAAGCTGCAGAGTCCATGCTCGTCTTGCCGGAGAGTGCCTGCGATTTCGCCACAAATGAGGGTCGCAAGCTCCATCTCTGCCATTTATTTCACAACCTTACAGTCAAAGGAGAGGTCTGAAGTGTCGGAAAGGCCTTGCTCGGCTGCGATTTGGGCCAGCAAGGCACCATAGGAAGATGGCGTTCCCTGTCGAGCGGGTCGTCTGCCTACGCTTGGCTTTGGCAGGGCATTCGAGTTCGCGATAGGGAGGTCCGCTTTCGTCGTCGGATGTTCGGAGGGCGATGCGATGGAGTCGTTATCGCTTTGCGCAAAGAGACCTATGCCGAGTGCGTTAAAGACGGACAGCAACTTGTCGAGTCGAATGCCGGTGGCGTCTCCTAGCTCGAGCGACGCGAGCAGGCGCTCTGAAACACTGGCCGTTTTGGCGAGGGCGGCACGGGTGAGACCCTGAGCCTCGCGTGCCTGGCGCACATAGATGCCAGCTTGACGCGGTGTGGTGATGGGAAGGGTATCCATGGCGATCTCCTAACGTGCAGACTTTTGCATATCAGTATGACATGCAAAAGTCTGCACGAAAAGGCATTATGCAAAACTCTGCATGAGACCTCTACATTGACGTTGAGCTTATGAGAGGCGTTTTTTATATCGCGAGAATCCCTAGATGCTCAAGCAAGATCTTAAGCCCGATGAGGATGAGCACGACGCCACCCACGATGGTGGCAGGCTTTTCGTAGCGCGCGCCAAAGGTGTGGCCGATCGCTACGCCGGCGACGGAGAAGATAAAGGTTGTGATGCCGATGAGCGACACGGCGGGCATGATGTCGACCGAGAGCGCGGCAAATGAGATGCCCACGGCTAGGGCGTCGATTGAGGTGGCGATGGCGAGGATCAGGTACTCGCCCAGGTCAATCTTTTCGGCATCCTTGCCGTCGCCTTCATCCTCGTCCTCGGTAAAGGCCTCCCACAGCATTTTGCCGCCGATAAAGGCCAAAAGGATAAAGGCGATCCAGTGGTCGATGGGGCCGATGATGCCCATAAACTGGCTGCCAAGCGCCCATCCGATCACGGGCATGCCGGCCTGGAAGCCGCCAAAGAACAGGCCGAGTACCACGGCGACCTTAAGGTTGATCTTCTTCATGCCAAGGCCCTTGCAGATGGATACGGCAAAGGCGTCCATCGAAAGGCCAACAGCGAGCAACACGAGCTCTGCGAGTCCCATAGTCTGGCTCCCTCTCTGCGGGCAGGCCCGCGTGTACCTCTTGGGGGAGCAACAAAAAGACTAACCTTGGCACATGGTTGATTGGGTAGTCAAAAGAGCCCGTCCCAAATTAGCTATCTTAGCGGTGTTCGCTCATTCTGTAAGCATCGGATTTCGCGAGCGCCGCGGGGGCAAACCGTGAGAAACTATTTAGCGTTTATGGAGCGTATACGATGGGAGCGATGCCTTGGATAAGAACGAGCTGCAAAAGCGTATGGAACAGGCCATCCGCCTGACGGCACCTGGTCAGCCGATCCGCACTGCCCTCGACATGATCATCGCCGGTCACCTGGGCGCCCTTATCTGCGTTGGCGACACCGAAAACGTGCTCGCTGCCGGTAACGACGGCTTCCCGCTCAACATTTCGTTCACCTCGAACCGCCTGTTCGAGCTCTCCAAGATGGACGGTGCCATCGTCATCGACGGCGACCTCACCCAGATCCTGCGCGCCAACTTCCACCTCAATCCCGATCCCTCGCTTGCCACGAGCGAGACGGGCATGCGTCACCGCACTGCCGCTCGCATGTCGGTGCTCACCGATGCCATCGTGATCTCGGTCTCGGCCCGTCGTGCCGTCGTCAACGTGTACGTTCACGGCAAGAGCTACGAGATCCAGCCCGTCACCACCATCATGAGCTCGGTCAACCAGCTCGTCGCCACGCTCCAGACTACCCGTCAGTCGCTCGACCGCTCCCTGCTGCGCCTGACGGCCCTCGAGCTCGACGACTACGTTACGCTCGCCGACATTACCGGTATTTTCTCGAGCTTCGAGATCATGCAGCAGGCAAAGACCGAGCTTAAGGATTGCATCGTCAAGTTGGGCAACCAGGGCAAGCTCGTGCAGATGCAGCTCGAGCAGCTCGCGGGCTCCAGCATGGATACCGAATACGACCTGATGATCCGCGACTACGCAAGTGATTCTTCCGAGGCTAATGCCGAGAAGATTCGCGCCAACCTGAGCCGTATGACACCTAAGGACCTGTCCGACCCACAGCATGTGGCGGCGGTTCTGGGTTACGACGACCTGGACGAGGACTCCGTCATGACGCCGCTGGGCCTGCGCACGCTTTCGCGCGTGTCCGTCGTGCGCGACGGCGTGGCCGAGAAGATCGTCGACGAGTACGGCTCGTTGCAGGAGCTCATGGACGACATCAGCGAGGATCCGGAGCGCCTGGGCGACTTTGGCGTCAACAACCCTGCCATTCTTGCGGACTCGCTGTACCGCATGAAGGGCACCAAACAGGGGAACGCATAATGGCGCCCGTATGCGCCGTGGTCGTTGCCGGCGGCAGCGGCCAGCGCTTTGGAAATCCCGGCGGCAAGCAGCTCGTTAACGTGGCGGGCCGTCCGCTCATGAGCTGGTCTATCCGCGCGTTCGATCGGAGCGACAAGGTCGGCCACATCGTGGTGGTGTGTCCTGCCGAGCGCCGTGCCGAGATGCGCCGCCTGGCCATCGATCCGTTTGACTATGACACGCCCATCAGTTTTGCCGATGCCGGCGATACTCGTCAGGATTCCACCCGCGCCGGCGTGCACGCGGTGCCGGCGGGCTTTGAGTACGTCGCCATCCACGACGGCGCCCGTCCGCTCATCACGACCGAGGCCATCGATCATGCGATCGACGTGCTTGTGGGCGACCGCGCCCTCGACGGTGTCGTGTGCGGTCAGCCCGCGATCGACACGCTCAAGATCGTCGACGGCGATAATATCGTCGAGACGCCGCCGCGTGAGCTCTATTGGGCCGCGCAGACGCCGCAGATCTTTAGCGTCGACGCCATGAAGCGCGCTCACGCCGCAGCCATCGCCGAGGGCTTTATCGGTACCGACGATTCATCGCTGGTTGAGCGCATGGGTGGACGCGTCCGCTGCGTCCAGAGTCCGCGCGACAACCTTAAGGTTACGGTGCCCGAGGACCTGCGTCCCGTAACCGCGATTCTGCTTGGCCGTATGGCCGAGGGAGAGGACCTTCCCCATGTTCAGTAACCTGCGCATTGGCCACGGCTACGACGTCCACCGTTTGGTGGAGGGGCGTCGATGTATCATCGGCGGGGTCGACATCCCCTACGAGCGCGGCCTGCTGGGCCACTCGGATGCCGATGTGCTTGCACACGCGCTGGCAGACGCCATTCTGGGAGCCTGCCGCGGGGGAGACATCGGCAAGCTATTCCCCGACACCGATCCCGCCTACGAGGGTGCCGATTCGATGGTGCTGCTCGCTCGCGTGATGGACTATGCGCGCGAGCTTGGCTTTGAGTTTGTCGATGCCGACTGCACCATTGCCTGCCAGCAGCCTAAGATCACCCCGCACCGCGATGCCATGCGCGCCAACCTTGCCCATGCCCTGGGCGTTGACGTCGAAAACGTGGGCGTTGCCGCCACTACGACCGAAAAGCTCGGCTGGGAAGGCCAAGGCGAGGGAATTGGCGCCTGGGCCGTCTGCCTGCTACAGAAAACCGTTAAGGAGTAACGAATGCGTATCTACAACAGCGCTACCCATAAAAAGGAAGAGTTCCAGCCCATCGAGTCCGGCAAGGTCCGCATGTACGTGTGCGGCCCCACGGTCTACGACAACATCCACATCGGCAACGCCCGCACGTTCATCAGCTTCGATGTGATTCGCCGCTGGCTCATCGCGAGCGGCTACGAGGTCACGTTCGCCCAGAACCTCACCGATGTCGATGACAAGATCATCAAGCGCGCCAACGAGCAGGGCCGAACGGCCGCCGAGGTCGCGACGGAGTTCTCCGACAAGTTCATCGGCGTCATGCGCGCCGCCAACGTGCTCGATCCCGATGTGCGCCCCCGCGCCACCAAGGAGATCGGCCCCATGATCGCTATGATCAAGACGCTTATCGAGCAGGGTCACGCTTACGCCGCCGATAACGGCGACGTGTACTTTGCCGTGCGCAGCGATCCCAACTATGGTCAGGTCTCGGGCCGCAACATCGACGACCTTATGGTTGGCGCGCGCATCGAGGAGAACGAGGACAAGAACGACCCGCTCGACTTTGCCCTGTGGAAGGCCGCCAAGCCCGGCGAGCCCAGCTGGCCGAGCCCCTGGGGCGAGGGCCGTCCCGGTTGGCACACCGAGTGCGCCGCCATGGTGCATCGCTACCTGGGCACCCCGATCGACATCCACGGCGGCGGCTCCGACCTTGCCTTCCCGCATCACGAGAACGAGTGCGCCCAGGCCACCTGCGCCTGGCACCAGGGTTTCTCCAACACCTGGATGCACACGGGCATGCTGCTGGTCGACGGCGAGAAGATGTCCAAGTCGCTCGGAAACTTCTTTACGCTGGCTGAGGTGCTCGAACAGCACTCTGCCGCGGCCCTGCGCCTGCTGATGCTGCAGACGAGCTATCGCTCGCCGCTTGACTTTTCTTGGGAGCGCCTGGAGGGTGCCGAGAACTCGCTCATGCGTATCGCCGGTACGGTCGAGAACCTGCGCTGGGCCGCGAACCATGCGACGGCCGATGCCGATGAGGCAGCATCCGAGGCGTTTGCCGCCAAGGCCGCCGAGACCCGTGCCACCTTTAAGGAGTGCATGGACGACGACTTTAACACTGCCGGTGCCATGGGTGCTGTCTTTGGCTTTGTGACCGAGTGCAACCAGTACCTGGAGCGGGCGGGCGATGCTGCCGACAAGGCCGCTGCGCTTGCTGCTGCCGATACGCTGGTCGAGCTGCTCGATACGTTTGGCGTCGAGCTCCCCGAGCCCAAGGTCGAGTTGCCGCTGGGCCTGCTGGGCGTTGCCGCCGGCCTGGTCGCCTACACGGGTGACGACGTGGACGAGGCCGCTGCCAAGATTCTCGAGGCCCGTGCCGAGGCCCGTGCCGCCAAGAACTGGGATCTGGCCGACGCCATCCGCGACCAGCTCAAGGACCTGGGCCTGACGATTGAGGATACTGCCGCGGGCACTCGTATTAAATCTCTCTAATCCCCGCGGGTTTCCCAAGCACCCGACCTTGCCGTTCAAACCGTCGCTCGCGTACTCAAGTACGCGTCGCTCCTCTTTCACGGCAATCTCGGGCACTTGGAAAACCCGTACCGACCGCTTGAGCTATTCGTCTTAAGCGGTCGCTTCTTTTGTCCTGTTTGAAAATTTTTTAAAGGAGGTCGCTTTATGGCCGACAATCGCAAACGTGCACCGCGTGGAGGCAAGCAGGCTGCTTCTGGCTCGCGTGCGATTCGCCGCAACGACCGCGCTGCCACTCCCAAGGGCCAGCGCGAGCGCTCCCAAGCCCAGGCTGCGCGTTCGCAGCGAGATCGCAACCGCGACAATGTTCAGGTTCCCAAGGGCGAGTTTATCGAAGGTCGTCGTGCTGCCGCCGAGGCACTGCGTACCGGCTTTCCCGTCAAGTGCGCGCTCATCGCCGAGGGCGGGGAGCGCGATGCCGCCTTGTCGCGTCTGGTCGACGACCTCAACGCCGCGGACGTCCGCATTAAGTATGTGCCGCGCACGCAGCTCGATGCGCTGTCGAGCCATGGCGCTCACCAGGGCATTGCGCTCGAGGTGGGCAATTTCCCCTATGCCGATGTCGCCGATATTCTCGATCGCGCGGGTGAAGGACCGGCGCTCGTCGTGGTGCTCGACCATGTGACCGACGATGGCAATTTTGGTGCGATCGTGCGCTCTGCCGAGGTCGTGGGCGCAGCGGGCGTCATCATTGCCAACAAGCGCGCCGCCGGTGTGACCGTGGGCAGCTACAAAACCTCCGCTGGTGCCGTCATGCACCTGCCCATCGCGCAGGTTCCCAATATCGCCCGAGCGCTTGACGACCTCAAGGCCGCCAGCTTTTGGGTGGGCGGTGCTTCCGAGCACGCCGAGGGCAGTTGCTGGGATGCTCCCTTCGAGGGCCGCGTGGCGCTCGTCATGGGCTCCGAGGGCGACGGCATCTCACGTCTGGTGCTCGAGAAATGTGACTTTTTGACCAAGCTTCCCCAGCGCGGCATGACCGAGAGTCTCAACGTGGCCCAGGCGACCACCGCGCTGTGCTTTGAGTGGCTGCGCCGCAACGCCGGCGAGCTCATGGGGGAGGAGTAGCGCATGTCCAAGAAGAACCGCGCCAAATCCAAGGCCAAGCGCTTTGGCGAAGGCTCGGCCAAGCCGATTGTTTCGGCCGCGACCTATGGCGTGGGCGGCAATGCGTTTGCGCAGGCCATCGCCGACCCGGTCTCGACGGTGCACTCCAATAAGCCCGAGCTGCTGGTGGTCGACGGCTACAACGTGATCCACTGCACGCCGCGCTACGAAAAGCTCGTCTACGACCATTCCGATGATCCGTATTCCAGCGACGTTCACGATATGGCGCGCACCGCCCTCATCAACGACGTCGCCGCCTTTGCCCAGGGCCGCTACGAGGCCGTGATCGTGTTCGACGGCGCGGGCAATATCTCCAACGAGCGCCCCAACCTGCCGGCCCGCGGCGTGCGCATCGAGTTTTCGCCGACGGGCGTCTCTGCCGATACTGTGGTGCAAAAGCTCTGCATCGAGGCACGCGAGGAAGGCCGCGCGTGCTCCGTGGTATCGAGCGACGGCACGATCCAGGCCGTCGTCATGGGCAAGGGCGTAACGCGCATCTCGAGCCGTATGCTGGTGGACGAGATCAAACAGATCGATAACGACGTTCACGAGGCAGAGGAAGCTCCGCAGATCAAGATGACTCTGGGCAGTCGCCTGAGCCCCGATGCCCTGGCCAAGCTCAAGGCCCTGCGCGGACGGTAGGGGAGTTGCGGCAGAGAGCCGTTTCCTAGATTGGTCTACCCGCTGATTTGTAATCAGTGGGTTGCGGGTTTGCAGCTGTCAAAACGAATAGGTTTATGTTTTGACGAACAGATAAAACTGTTCGTTCTGACGAACGGTTTTTGAGATGTGGTCGGTCGAAGGGCCTGTTGCGCCCCGTCCTCAATTCCTTTATCCTAAACAGGCTTCGCGCGAAAGCGCCAAGTGTGCCAGTGTGGCGCAACGGTAGCGCAACTGATTTGTAATCAGTGGGTTGCGGGTTCGATTCCTGTCACTGGCTCCATGAGAGTTTCGGGCTCTGTCTCTATATGGGACAGAGCCCGTTTCTATTTAGGTGGTGCGCCATCGGGTTAGCGCCCATCCCGTTTTTGGTTTGTCTCGTCCTCCAGTTTGTCTAAATCTGTAACACCAAGACCGATATTCGGCATCTAACTGTTACAGATTGAGATGAAACTTAGGGTGTTTTAGGAATATCTTGATCTGTAACATCTAGAAGCGGAATAGGCCTCTTGCTGTTACAGATCGAGACAAGGGCGAGCGCGGATCTGGATGTCCTGCTCGAGCGTGGATTTCTGGATACGCGAGCGAAGAAAATCTCCCGACCGGAGAACGAGCGTGGATAATTAACTTGGATAGGGAGCTAAGGTAAACACCGATTGTCTATCGACGGCTTTAGAAACAACGACCCCGATTTCATTGTGGAATCGGGGCCGTTTGTGCCTCAGGAATCCGAATGGATTAATCGAGCTCCTAAGGAACTTCTTGGGTTCTTGCTAATGGTCTGCCGAGGATGTCCCCAATGCAAACAGCGGGCATCTACTCAATATAGCTGGGGTTCTTCTTGATGATCACGCGTGCAGCGATGAAGGAGACGACGATGGCGATGATGGCGACAACGCATGCCAGCACGAAGTTACCCATGGACCCATCGGGAGCGATAAAGATGAGTGCCGAAAGAAGGCCGGGGCATGCTCCCGCAACATACTCTTTCAGAACAAAGATGCCTGCAGGGAGTCCAGCGCAGAGCGCGCCGATTGCCGTGCCGACAAGCAGGCGCGGACGCTCGATGAGGCAACCGTAGAACGCGGGCTCGGTTACGCCACAGAGTGCGGTGACGGCAACCGTGGTGACCATACCCCTCTTCTCTTTGTTTCCCTTCATGGCAGTTGCCAGGGCGAGGCTCGTGCCGCCAATGCAGAGGTTCGAGATGAATCCAAAGATAATGGGTGCCCAACCGAGCTGCGCCAGGCTCGTAACTTCGATTGCGATGTAAGCCTTATCGAGACCGAGCATGACGAAATAGGGGTTAAGGGCTGCCAGGATCGGAGTAGCGATAAATGCCACGTTGTCCATAAGCCACGTGACGGCATCGCTCAGCGCGTAGCCCATCATGCTGCCGGCGGGGCCAAGGATAATAAGCTCGACGGGCACGACGATGATCATGGTGAGCAGCGGCTTCAAGAACAGTTTGGTAACGTCGGGAATAATCTTCTGAAGGCCGCGGTCGACAAAGTACATGAATACAACGCCCAGTACGATGGGCACTACCGTACTCGAATAGTCGTTCGTCGGGATGGGAATACCAAGAAAGTCGAGACCCTCGGCACCGCTAATGGACGAGCTGATCATGATCGCGCCCAGCAATGCGCCCATGATGGGCTGCATCTTCATGACGGCCGCGAGCTGATAACCAAGATAAACGGGTAAGAAGCTAAACGAAGCGCTAAAGATCGCCAACAGGACCTGGGCGGTTCCGCTATCGGTGCTCAATCCGCAATAATTGACCAGGAGATTCTTGATCGAAAGAATGAGTCCGCCAACGATGAGCGCCGGGACGATGGGCATGAATACCTGTGCAGAGACGTTCCCGAATTTCTCAATCAAGCCCATGGCGGTGTTACCGCTTTTAATGCCTTCTGCAAGGTCTTTGGCGGTTTGGGCATCGTCGGCAACCGTGCCACCGCCGACTTCGATTCCCGCGAAGTCGAGGAAGTCGTTGTAAGCCTCGGTGACGTTGGGGCCGATGATCACCTGAAGCTGGCCACCGCTGACTACTGCCCCGAGCGCCTGATCGGCCGATTTGGCGAGCTGGAGATCGATGATCGAGGTGTCTCGTGCGTCGATGCGAAGGCGCGTCGCACAATGAGTTACCGATGTAATGTTCTCTTTGCCGCCAACAGCCTTTAGGACTGTTTCGGACATTGCCTGATATTTCATCTCTTTCTCCTAACCTTCCTGCTCCTGATACTTCGAGATAAGGTCTCGGTACCAATACCAGCTCTTTTTGGGGGTGCGCTCCAGATTGTTCTCGAAGTCGATATGGACAAGTCCGTATCGTTTTTCGTAGCCGTTGATCCAGCTATACAGATCCATCGTCGACCAGAGGTAGTAGCCCTCAACGCGCGCGCCGTCGCGCTTAGCCCTCATCATGTGCTCGATGAACTGGCCCAGAAGCTCGATGCGGTCATCATCGTGGATCATTCCGTCTGCGTCTGGTTGCTCATAGGCGCCATGTCCGTTTTCCGTAATAAAGATGCGGGGCGCGTCATAGCGCTCGTGGACATCCATGATGGTTGAATACATGCAACCTGGGAGTATTTCGCGGCCCCATTTATTGCGGGGAACATTGCTGTCGCGGGCGCTTTCAAACAAGGGCGCAATGCATTTTCCTTCGACCTTTTTGCTCGAACCGCCCTTATTGTTCGCCGAAACGGCAAGCTCTCCACCGTGCCAGTCGGTTACATACTCTCGGCAATACACGTTGAGTCCAATAAAATCGACTTTACCGTCTCTGAATTCTTCTACGTCATTTGGGGATCGATAGAGCGAGACGCCAAGTTTTTCAAGGATTTCGTCCATTTCTGGCGGCAGTTGACCCTGAAGCGCTGGTGCCAGAATCATGCGATTGGCGAAAAAGTCTGCGTATCGAAATACGTCATCAGGGTGCTCGGTTGCCGGGTCGAGTTCGACAACGCCGCCATCGTGGACGGCGCCGATGATGCCGTCGTAGCCCATTTGACGATATGTTCGGACTGCGAGTGCGCTCGCGCGCATCAGGTTGTACTGAAACTGCATGTACGACTGAACGTCGAGCGATCGATTGGGGGGATAGTTGCCCAACATGTTTACGCAGTAGCTGTAGAAATGCGGCTCGTTAACGGTAGCCCAGATTTTGACGCGGTCTCCAAAGCGCTCAAAGCAAATCTTGGCGTATTTGCAGAACCACTCTGCCATGTCGTTGTTCAGCCATCCGCCTTTGCAAGCAAGCGTGAATGGTAGATCGTAATGGAACAGCGTAACGTTGGGCTCTATGCCATTTTCGAGGCAACAATCAATGACCCGATTATAAAAATCGATACCCTCTTCATTCACTTCGCCGATACCCGTGGGGATGATTCGACTCCATGAAAGAGAGAAGCGATAAGTGTTTTGTCCGCCTTCTTTCATCATGCGGATATCTTCTTCATAGCGATGGTAGAAGTCGCAAGATACATCACCGTCAACATGGTTGATGTTCTTATTGCTTGTGTGGCTAAAGAAATCCCACTCGCCAAGGCCTTTGCCGTCTTCGTTCCAGGCACCCTCGCACTGATAAGACGCCGTGGCGGAACCCCAGAGAAACGGCATGTTGTTCACGTTGTCCATGAATCCCCTTTCCATCATTCAACACGGTGGATACGTGTGGCGGAATTACGATTAAGATGACGTCAACTGATTTGAATCATAGGAGAACGACCAAAGCTGTTTGATTCAATAAATGAACCATGATTTCGAGGAGAGCGGAAAGAGGGATCACGTGAATATCAATGACTTCGATGTGCTCAATCGCATTAGCTCAATCATCAACAGCGAGTTTGGGTCAAACGATGCCGCCATCGCTCGATATCTCATCGCTCACATTAGGCGTTCGAGCGAAATCAATGTTGCCGCAATAACCCGCGATGCATTCGTGACCCGTTCCGCTGTTCGTCGTTTCTGCAATCGATTGGGCTACCAGTCTCTTAGCGATTTGAAAGAATCATTTACTCAATCAGTCTTTCCAAGCGACTTAAGCCATCGAGAGGAGGAATTTGGCTACGAGGAGTACAGGGCAGAGCTCGACGTTCGCATGATCGAGATGTTCGCTGAGGTTGAAAGCGGCGTGTCCGATATCGCTATTAAGCACCTTGCCGACGAAATTGATGGCCATAAAAACGTTGAAATCTGGTGCACCAATAATGTGAGCGCCAATCTCGTACGATTTCAGCAGGAAATGTTTTATGCGGGCAAGATAGTTCGCATAGTTGCTGGGGCTAACGTCGCGGAATTGAAAAACATGGGAGACGTTTCGCAGTCATTGATAATTCTCGTATCGGTCTCCGGGCTATTTGCGTCACAGGCACGTGAGTATCTTGATTGCCGTTCGGGCAGGAAGATTCTAATTACTGCGTTTAGCAACGATGACAAATCGAGGTCTTTTGACCGTGTATATCGTCTTGGTAATGCGGGAAACGGAATTGACCGACTCGGCGTTTATTCGAAATATGCCATGACTTATTTCTTCGACTTGCTATCGTCGTGTTACTTGAGTCGCTACCCCTGCACCAAGGGGGAGCCGCTCTATGGGTCTACTTTGGCCTGGCCCGAGTAGTTCGGCTCTATAGTTCTCCCGCCTAGAGAATGAGCGTGGATAATCTGCCACTTTGGCCTCAGAAACACGCCAAAAGTGGGAGATTATCCACGCTCGATGTCAAACGGGAGAAAATCCACGCTCGATTGTGCCGTGGAAGCCCGATTGCAACCTATGTAATAGTGCAAGAGGGTCGTTATCGAAGTTCGTTCCAGCCAGCGTACTCCACTACGACAAAGTGTTCCCTCGGGAAATGTCACCAGCGTAGCGAAATTCACCGTCCTTCATATCCAAACTCAACAAAACCGCAGGTCAAAGGTATATAGATACGCCCGGAACCGTGTATCTAGAGGTTTTCGTTGACAGCCCCCAAGGTTGCATCGTATTATCTTTTTCGTTCGCGGGGGCGGCGGTCCAAAAGACCAAAGGACCTGCGGATACTTGAACGATTGGGAGTTTGCCCGAGTGGTTAATGGGGACGGGCTGTAAACCCGTTGGCTTTGCCTACATAGGTTCGAATCCTATAGCTCCCACCCGTCAAGTGCCTGTATAGCTCAGTCGGTAGAGCACTTCGTTGGTAACGAAGAGGTCACCAGTTCAAGTCTGGTTGCAGGCTCCATCCGGCGGTGTAGCTCAGTTGGTTAGAGCACACGGTTCATACCCGTGGCGTCACTGGTTCGAATCCAGTCACCGCTACCATAGGTAACACGGTGGCTTCTCAATAGTATGTTGAGAGGCCACTATGGTATAAAGGCAAAGTCCCGTCCGGGGACGACCTGTTAAGAGGAGGGCTTTATGGCCAAAGAGAAGTTTGAGCGCACTAAGCCGCATGTTAACATCGGCACCATTGGTCACGTCGACCACGGCAAGACCACGCTGACCGCCGCCATCACCAAGGTTCTCTCCGAGACCGAGGGCTGCAAGGCTGACTTCACTGCGTTCGAGAACATCGACAAGGCTCCCGAGGAGCGCGAGCGCGGCATTACGATCTCCGTCTCCCACGTCGAGTACGAGACCGCTTCCCGTCACTACGCTCACGTTGACTGCCCGGGCCACGCTGACTACGTCAAGAACATGATCTCCGGCGCTGCTCAGATGGACGGCGCTATCCTGGTCATCGCTGCTACCGACGGCCCCATGGCTCAGACTCGCGAGCACATCCTGCTCGCCCGTCAGGTCGGCGTTCCCTACATCGTCGTCTTCCTGAACAAGTGCGACATGGTCGACGATGACGAGCTTATCGACCTCGTCGAGATGGAGACCCGTGAGCTCCTCTCCGAGTACGATTTCCCCGGCGACGACATCCCCGTCATCCGTGGTTCCGCTCTGGGCGCTCTCGAGGGCGACGCCAAGTGGATGGACGCTATCCGCGAGCTCATGAACGCCGTCGACGAGTACATCCCGACGCCTGCTCGTAACAACGACCTCCCGTTCCTGATGGCCGTTGAGGACGTTATGACCATCTCCGGCCGTGGTACCGTTGCTACCGGCCGTGTCGAGCGCGGTGAGCTCAAGCTCAACGAGCCCGTCGAGATCGTCGGCATCAAGGATACCCAGAACACCGTCGTTACCGGTATCGAGATGTTCCGTAAGTCCATGGACTTCTGCGAGGCTGGCGACAACGTCGGTCTGCTGCTCCGTGGCATCAAGCGTGAGGACATCGAGCGCGGCCAGGTTCTCTGCAAGCCCGGTTCGGTTACCCCGCACACCAAGTTCACCGGCGAGATCTACGTTCTGACCAAGGAGGAGGGCGGCCGTCACACCCCGTTCTTCGATGGTTATCGTCCTCAGTTCTACTTCCGTACCACCGACGTTACCGGTACGGTCAAGCTCCCCGAGGGCACCGAGATGGCTATGCCTGGTGACCACATCACCATCGAGGGCGACCTCATCCACCCGATCGCCATGGAGGAGGGCCTGCGCTTCGCTATCCGCGAGGGTGGCCACACCGTCGGTTCGGGCATCGTCTCCACGATCATTGAGTAAATTAGCTCTTTGATATAGCTGACTTAGAGAACCCGGCACTTATATGGGTGCCGGGTTCTTTTCTGCAATGGATATTGAGCCGTTGCTGGTGTCGAGAGGATCGATAATGGTCCTGGGTGCACCGTCGATTAGATCTCGCTGGCTTCATTGATGTGTTCCAAATATGAATGGATCCAGCGAGAACCAATTGACTCGAGGTTTTCATTGACAGCACTTACATAGAGCTGATAAAGTAACAACTCGTGCCCGTACGGGGCTGAAATGAAAGGTTCAGGATACATGCGTACTCTAGTTACTCTTGCGTGCACTGAGTGCAAGCGCCGCAACTATACGACCACCAAGAACAAGGCGAACATGCCTGATCGTATGGAGATCAAGAAGTATTGCCCCTGGTGCCGTCACCACACGCTGCACAAAGAGACTCGCTAGTCTCTAGTCACATACGCCAGTAGTTCAATTGGTAGAGCATCGGTCTCCAAAACCGAGTGTTGAGGGTTCGAGTCCTTCCTGGCGTGCCAGTCATTATTCCGTAAGCTCCCAATTGGGGGCTTACGGTTTACTCATGTATAAGCGCATTGCGCGGAGGTAACCCAAATGGCCAACAAGAAGAACAAGAAGAAGGCCCAGCAGCCGGCGCCAGCCAACAACGCTGCCGCCAACTCCAAGGTTGAGGCCAAGAAGGCCGTTGCCAAGAAGAACGAGAAGGCTGCGAAGTCCAAGAAGAACGAGAAGCCTGGTTTCTTCGCCCGCACCAAGAAGTATTTCGCTTCGGTGAAGTCCGAGATGAAGCGAGTCACGTGGCCCGATAAGAAGGAGCTCGTGAACTACTCGGTCGTCGTTTGCGCTTCTCTGATCGTCGTCGGCGTCGTCATCGCTCTGCTCGATGCTGGCTTTGGCGAGGCTCTTGCTCTGTTCTCTGGATTGAGGGGCTAAACCATGTCTAAGCGTTGGTACGTCGTTCACACTTACTCTGGATACGAGAACCGCGTTAAGTCCGATCTCGAGCATCGCATCGAGACTATGGGCATGGAGGACCGTATCTTTGATATCGAGATTCCTATGGAGCGCGTCACCGAAATTAAAGAGGGTGGCAAGCGCGAGACCAAGGATTCCAAGATCTTCCCGGGCTATGTCCTGGTTCGCATGGAGATGGATGACGATGCATGGACGTGTGTTCGCAACACGCCCGGCGTCACCGGTTTCCTGGGCGGCAACGGCAAGCCCGCTCCGCTTTCCCGCGACGAGTACAATAAGATGACTCGTCGTCCCGGTAAGGGCGATTCGCCCAAGCGTACGTCGGTTGATATTCAGGTCGGCACGTCCGTCCGCGTCACCGATGGCCCGCTTACCGACTTTGATGGCAAGGTCTCCGAGGTTAATACCGAGGCAGGCAAGCTCAAGGTCACGCTGATGATCTTTGGCCGCGAGACGCCGGTCGAGCTCGACTTTAACCAGGTCGCTGTCATCGCTTAAGTTTGCGTCCGTTCGCGCGAGCGTGCTTCTTCTGTGACTGCTCATCTCAGGAGTGCTTCTAACACGTGCGTGCTTACGATATAGCAAGTACTTCACACTCGTGATTCGAAAGGAATGACCATGGCTGAGAAGAAGGTTGCCAACGTCATTAAGCTCCAGATTCCTGCTGGTGCAGCTAACCCCGCTCCTCCCGTCGGCCCCGCCCTGGGCGCTGCTGGCGTGAACATCATGCAGTTCTGCCAGGCCTTTAACGCCGAGACGCAGGACAAGAAGGGCGACATCATCCCCGTTGAGATCTCTGTCTACGAGGATAAGTCCTTCTCCTTCATCACCAAGACCCCGCCGGCGGCTCACCTCATCAAGAAGGAGCTGAACCTCAAGTCTGGTTCCGCTAAGCCCCAGGCTGACAAGGTCGGTCAGCTCTCCCAGGAGCAGCTCACCAAGATCGCCGAGATCAAGATGCCGGACCTCAATGCCAACGACATTGACGCCGCCAAGAAGATCATCGCCGGTACCGCCCGTTCCATGGGCGTCACCATCGCTGAGTAGCGATTTCTTTAGGTAATGACGGGTGCTCCGACCGGGGCGCCCGTTATATGTGTGCAATAGGGCACACGATACGATGTGGGAGGGCTCACGCCCGTTTAACCACAGGAGGTAATGCACATGGCTAAGCATGGTAAGAGCTATAACGCCGCTGCCGAGAAGATCGACCGCGCCACGCTCTACACCCCCCTTCAGGCTGCCAAGCTCATCAAGGAGCTCGACACCGCCAAGTTCGACGAGACCGTCGAGGCTCACTTCCGTCTGGGCATCGATACTCGTAAGGCTGACCAGAACATCCGTGGTTCCATCTCCCTGCCCCACGGCACCGGCAAGACCGTTCGTGTTGCCGTCTTCGCCGAGGGCGAGAAGGCCCGCGAGGCCGAGGCTGCCGGCGCCGACATCATCGGTTCCGACGAGCTCGTCGCCCAGATTCAAAAGGGCGAGATCAACTTCGACGCCGCTATCGCTACGCCGAACATGATGGCCAAGGTTGGCCGCATCGGTAAGATTCTTGGTCCCCGTGGCCTCATGCCGAACCCTAAGCTCGGCACCGTGACCATGGACGTCGCCAAGATGGTCTCCGAGCTCAAGGCCGGCCGCGTTGAGTATCGCGCCGACCGTTACGGCATCTGCCACGTGCCCCTGGGCAAGAAGTCCTTCTCTGAGCAGCAGCTCGTCGAGAACTACGCTGCCCTGTACACCGAGATCCTGCGCGTCAAGCCTTCTTCTGCTAAGGGCAAGTACGTCAAGTCTATCTCCGTGTCTTCCACCATGGGCCCTGGCGTCAAGGTCGATCCCGCTGTCCAGCGTGACTTCCTGGCTGAGTAACTTTTAGTTACTGCCTGAGCAAAGCAAGCATTGCTAAAGAAACCCGGTTCCGCCTCGTGCAGGACCGGGTTTCTTGCTATCTAGGGCCAAAACCACCACAAAGGTGCTTGTCCCCTTTGTGGCAGTTACCAGGGGGTTCTGGCGGTTGAAGACTCGATTGCTTCGTGGCGTTTGAGCTCGCGGCGCATGGTTTGCGAGTTGAGCCAAGCGGCCTTCCAACCGCGCGTGGGGTAGCGCGCCTCGTCAATTTCGATCTTGGTATAGCCGCAGGCGTTGACAATCTGCGTTCCGCATGGGTGTTGGCGCTCGCGTTGAAAGTTGGGGCCGTAGCTTTGGTGCACATGCCCGTGAATCATATAGTCGGGACCCCAAGACTCAAGAGCCGCATTAAAGCACTCGAATCCTCGATGCGGCAGGTCGTCCAGGTCGCCCATGCCTGCGACGGGTGCATGGGTAAGTAGAATATCGCATCCGTCTACCAGTGCGATTTTTCGCGATAGCTTGCGCATGCGTTTTGCCATCTCGCGCTCGGTATACATGTTCGCGCCGTCGCGGTAGCGCATGGAACCGCCCAGACCCGCAATGCGAATACCTCGGTACACATATACGCTGTCCTCAACACAAATGCACCCGCCCGGTGCATGGCGCGCGTAGCGGTCGTCGTGGTTGCCACGAACGTACACAAGCGGTTTGTTGATGACAGTGACCAAAAACTCAAGATAGTCCGGATCCAGGTCGCCTGCGGATAGAATCAGGTCAACGTCCTCAAAGCGCTCCTTGCGAAAACATTCCCACAGGCAGCGCTCCTCTACATCGGCAATGGCTAGGATATTCATAGGGCACGGACCTCCGGCTCGTTATCGAGCTGCGGAATCGAGCCTATAACGTTGTCAGCCAGCCAGTTCATCTCGACAATCTGCGTACTCGGCAGGGGAGGGAAGCCCTCAATCTGAACCACGCCGTCCTGGCTGTGGAGCTCGCCGCCAAATGGGTTGATGGAGCCCTCGACAATGCCGTTGCGAAGCAGCTGCACAAGTTTACGCGTCTGATAGGGTAGGCCCGGAGCGTAGCGAATATCGATGACGCCGGAGCTCATACCGTACCAGTAGTTGACGGCGCGCACCTGCTGGTCATCGGCGGTCTCGTCCCATGTGCCGTGCAGTAGGCTGCGTACGATGAGTTCGTAGTAACGGCCCCAGTTCCATACCGGCATAGCAATACCGGTAACTTCCTTGCCGTTTACCAGACGGTGAAGCCCGTAGGCGGTGGGGTCCTCGAGAGACTTGGACATATCGGCGCCGGTCATGACGCTCACGCCCTCGCGACACATGGCTTCGGCAAGACCGCCGGCGGGAACATCTCCCCAAGTGAGGATAATCTGCGCACGAGGGTCGAGCAGCGAGGCACCGATAGCGAAGGCGTTGATTTCGCTCAGCGCGCCCGAGGCGAAGACCGACGCATGGTAGCCAATACGGTGGTTGTCGGCCATGCTGGCGGCAAGGGCGCCCAGTAGGAACTTGGCCTCGTACATCTTGCCAAAGTATGAGCGGACGCTTTGGTGGGGAAGGCCGATAGAACAGTTGAGGAACCGAACCTGGGGATACTCAACGGCGGCCCTGAGCGTGTATTCCATAAGGCGGTGCGAGGTCGAGAAGATGACGCGTGCTCCATGCTTGACAGCCGTTTCCACAGCGGCGTAGAACACGTCCGGATCGTGGCAGTCCTCAAATGCCTCGGTGCACACGATGCCGCCAAAGTGTTCGTCGAGATATTGACGCCCTTGGTCGTGCAGACTGTCCCAGCTCGACGTGGCACAGGGAAACTCGTGGATAAAGGCGATTCGCATGGGATTGGCAGTGGAGTAGACGGTCTTGCTCATAAAGAAGTTGAGCACGCCCGAGGTAGCTTTTGTCGGTGCGCCCTCTTTCTCGTTGGGCTGCGGCGCTTCGACAAGATCGACTTTGTCCTCGTCGCTTTTGCCGGCAATGACAAGCTCGCGCCAAATCTTGCACAGACGGTTGACGACGATATCCGTCGGCGTATCCAGCAGACGGTCCTGGTTGTAGACGTTGAGGTAGACGAGCATGGCATCGGCAGGCGTAATGTCCAA
Source organism: Collinsella sp. TF12-2AT (assembly GCF_003436735.1). Lineage (NCBI taxonomy): Bacteria > Bacillati > Actinomycetota > Coriobacteriia > Coriobacteriales > Coriobacteriaceae > Collinsella > Collinsella sp. TF12-2AT. The sequence goes on from NZ_QSQK01000002.1 coordinate 130,678, forward strand.
GTGGTCGCCGCCCGCGCGAAGATAGGCGCGCTTAAAGAGCAGGAAGGTGTGACGTAGGTAGTCGACCTTCTTTTGAGGCCATTTTTCGACAAGATCTTGGCCGAGCATTTTGGCAAGCATCTCGTAGCTGCCCTCGCGCGAAAACTCAATCTCGTACAGGGGGCATACGTACCAAAAGGCGCAAAACTCACCGTACAGGCGGCTCTCGACGGAATCCCACTTACCGGGGTACAGACGCGTCACCTTGGCCGAAACCGTCGGAGCGTCAAGGAATTTGAGGACGCTGACACGCTTGTTGCCCTCTTGGACGTAAAAGCGGTGCATGAACTCGGTGACGATGATGGGGTCGCGGTAGCCCTCGGAGATTTGGATATCGTAGAGGTTGGACCATTTGCGGGCGAATTCGGTATTCCAGGGGAGCAGCGGCATAAAGTTACACGAAAAGGCGGACTGGCGACCTTTGGTAACCGTGCCGACGACCATTTCGAGCGGAATGTCCCGCAGGCCGATGTTCTCGCGCTGCCCGCAGGGAAGCTGGGCGACCAAGCTGTCGAGGTCCGTAAGATATGGATGCTCGCTTTGGCTGATGGCGCGACGGCGTCCCTGTTCGCCGCGCTTGCGCGCTTGACGATAGGCCTCTTCCATGGTGTCTACTCCCTTAGTCGTTTAAACAACAATATGAACCATGGTACCACGATGCGAAACCACCACAAAGGTGCCTGTCCCCTTTGCGGTGGTTTTAGGCGATGATGGGGGCGATGGCGCGGATGCAGGCGTCGGCTGCCGTAAAGGTGGTGCTGTCGTCACTGACGATAAAGATGATCTTACCCTTAATGCCAAAGTCGCCGATCTCGCTAAAGAGCACGTAGGGTTCCTTGTCAAAGCCCGAGATGGGTGAAACGGCGACCTTGGTGGCACAGGCGAGCTCGTCTGCCAGCGCATCGAGCGAGTCCCACTTTGACGTGTCCTTCACCGCGACTGGAACGACAACGCGTCCAAAGGGCATGAGGTGCACGAGCGTGTTCTTGGAGATGTTGGAGTTGGGGACGATGATGGTCTGCCCGCAGGCATCTTCGATGGTCGTGTGGCGCCAAGTGATGTCCTGGACCACACCCGACACGCCGCCGACCTCGATATTGTCGCCGGGCTTGATGATGCCCATAAAGGTCACTTGCATGCCGCCGATAAGGTTTGACAGCGTGTCCTGAAAGCCGAGCGAGATGGCGATGCCGCCGACGCCAAGAGCGGCGACGAGCGCGTTTGCGTTAATGCCAAAGCAGTTGTCGAGGATAAAGCTGCCGCCGATCGTCCAGATGACGGCGCGCGCGATGTTGATGAAGATACTCGATGCCGGAAGCGGGTTGTCGTCGCGGTTGAGCAGGTGGCGCAGGGTCTTGGATACGACCTTGGTGGCGATGGCGGTGACTATTACCAAGATGACGGCCCAGATGATGTTGTGGACCCAGCGCTGCTCAAAGAAATGAAGAATCGGTTCAAACAATTCCATGTAGGGAAAACCTCCTAATGATCATTCAACCATGATACCCACCAAAAAGCCCGTCCGATCACATCGGACGGGCTTCTGCGCTCGATATAAGGGTTAACGAAAACCACCACAAAGGTGCCTGTCCCCTTTGTGGTGGTTTTCTAGGTCGTTAGCTCAGCAGCATGCGGTCGTTGGCGAGCTCGCCGCCCGAGACCTCCTCGAACTTTTGGAGCAGGTCGGCGACGGTGAGCGACTTTTTCTCGTCGCCGGCCACATCGTAAATCACATGGCCCTCGTGCATCATGATCAGACGGTTACCCAGACGGATGGCGTCGTTCATGTTATGCGTGACCATGAGCGTGGTCAGGTGGTTCTCGTCGACGATCTCCTCGGTCAGGTTGAGCACCTTCGATGCCGTCTTGGGGTCGAGTGCGGCGGTGTGCTCGTCGAGCAGCAGCAGGCGCGGCTTGGTGAGCGTGGCCATCAGCAGGGTGAGTGCCTGGCGCTGGCCGCCTGAGAGCAGGCCGACCTTGGCGTTGAGGCGTGTGTCCAGGCCAAGGTCCAAGCGCTTGAGCAGCTCAACGTACTCGTCCTTTTCGGCCTTGGTGACGCCCCACGAAAGACCTCGACGCTGGCCGCGGCGCTTGGCGAGGGCTAGATTCTCGGCGATCTGCATGTCGGCTGCAGTGCCGCGCATGGGGTCCTGGAACACACGGCCCAGGTACTTGGCGCGCTGCGACTCGCTCAGACGCGAGATGTCGGTGCCGTCGAGCTCAATAACACCCGAATCGAGCGGATATACGCCGGCGATCATGTTGAGCAGCGTGGACTTGCCGGCGCCGTTGCCGCCAATCACGGTTACAAAGTCGCCATCATTCAGGGTGAGGTCGACGCCGGTGAGTGCGCGCTTCTCGGTGACGGTGCCCTTGTTAAAGGTCTTCTTGACGTGCGAGAGCTTAAGCATCTGCCTCATCTCCCCTCGTGTAGGAGCTGCGGAGCTTATAGCGCTCCCAAACCACGGGCACGCACAGGGCCACGGCAACGATCACGGCGGAGAGCAGCTTCATGTCGTTGGCGTCCATGCCCAGCTGCAGCACGATAGCGCGGATGAGGAAGTACACCACGGAGCCAAAGACGGCAGAGGCAAGACGGACGCTAAACTGCGTGAGTCCGCCGGGCAGCAGGCGGCCGAGCACCTCGCCGATGACGATGGCGGCAAGACCGATAACGATGGCGCCGGTGCCCATGCCAATGTCAGCGTACTTCTGGCTCTGGCAGATGAGCGCGCCCGAAAGGCCGATAAGGGCGTTGGAGAGCACCAAGGCGATCATCTTGGTGGAGTTGGTGTTGACGCCCAGGGCGCGGATCATGTATTCGTTGTTGCCGGTGGCACGCAGCGCCGAGCCGATCTCGGTGCCAAAGAACCAGTACAGGATGGCGACGATGGCCACGGCCAGCACAATGCCCAGGATAATGGCAACAGTGGACTGCGGCAGGCCCGTCATGTGGCTGACGGATGAGAAGATGGTGCCCTTGGCAAGGATGGGCGTATTGGACTTGCCCATGATGCGTAGGTTGATGGACCACAGGCTGATCTGGGTGAGGATTCCGGCGAGGATTGCGGGAATCTCAAAGACGGTGGTCAAGATGCCCGTGACGGCGCCCGCGATGGCGCCGGCGCACATGCCGGCCAGCACGGCGAGCAAGGGGTCAACGTTATTGTTGACGATGAGCACGGCGCAGACACAGCCGCCGAGGGCAAAGCTGCCGTCGCAGGTCATATCGGGGATGTCGAGCAGACGGAACGTGATAAACACGCCAAGCACCATGATGCCCCAGAGGACGCCCTGCGAAACGGCGCCCTGCAATGCAATGAGCATGCTTCATACCTCCTAGGATAGGGTGGACACGTGATTTTCCATAATAGCGGTACCAATGCATAAAAGAGCGGCGGACGGATGTTTTGTCTCATCCGAAACAAGCAGGGCGAACGCCGGTCTTTAGCGTTCGCCCCAAGGACTCAGATATTGAATAACGCGGCTGTGACGCGCGTGCGGGCCCTAGACGCGTTCCCGCGCATGGCGCTACTCGTCCAGAGCGGAAAGGTCGATGCCTAGGGCCTCGGCCATCTCGTCGTTCTTGAAGACGACCAGGTCCTTGCTCGAGAGGTGCTTGATCGGCATATCCTCGGGCTTGGCCTCGGCCTTCAGGATCTTAACGGCCATCTCGCCTGCAGCGTAGCCCAGGTCCTCGTAGTTGATGGAGAGGGTGAACAGGCCGCCGGCCGTGCACATGCCCTCCTCGCCGGTCACGAAGGGGAGCTTGTTCTCCTTGCAGATCTGGCCGACCTGCGAAGCACCCGCGGCGATGGTGTTGTCAGTGGGGGAGTAGAGTGCGTCGACCTTGCCCACGGCGGACTCGACGACGGACTGAATCTCGTTGGAGCTCGAGACGGTGAAGTCGGTGTACTCCAGGCCAAGCTTGTCGAGTTCCTTCTTGGCGGCCTTGATTTGGACGTCGGAGTTGGACTCGGCGGTGCAGTAGAGCAGGCCGACCTTCTTAACGTCGGGCAGGACCTTCTGCATCATCTCGAGCTGCTCGGCGACCGGGGTGAGGTCGGAGGCGCCGGTGACGTTGGTGCCGGGCTTGTCGTTGTCCTGGACCAGGCCGGAAGCGGCGTAGTCGGTGATGGCACAGCCAACGATGGGGATATCAGCGGTGGCGCCGGCGGCAGCCTGCGCGGCGGGCGTAGCGATGGCATAGATCAGGTCGACGCCATCGCCCACAAACTTGTCGGCGATGGACTTACACGTGGACTGGTCGTTCTGGGCGTTCTTCTGATCGATCTTGACCTTAAGACCGCTCTCCTTGATGGCCTTGACAAAGCCATCGTTGGCGGCGTCGAGTGCGGAGTGCTCGGTGAGCTGCAGAACGCCGATGGTGTAGTCGGAACCGGCGGCAGCAGAGCCGGAACCAGAGTTGCCGCCGCATCCGGCGAGCGGGGCGAGCGCGAGCAGGCCGGCGGAGACCAGAAGGCTCCTGCGGCTGATGGTGATGTCCTTCATATCATTACCCCCAGTATAAAAATGGCTGGAAACACTGCACTGGGACAAAGTGCAAGTGGGACTATAGTAGCGCTGATGTCCATTTTTACAACAGCCTGGCGGGTTTTTTAATACAGAATCGGATGGGCGGTACGGGTAGTCGAATGGGCGGCGGAGGGTCTTATGCGGCGGAGGAGGCGTCGTCCTCGTCCAGGGCGGCGAAGAGCTTCTTGCCGTCGAGGAGACGTGTGGTGACGTTTCTCATTCGGCCGATCTCTACGGTACGCAACGTGTCATCGGCGCCTCGCGCGTCATAGACCGTTCCCAGCACATACGAGATGCCGTCTCGTTGCTTGATGGCAAAGGGCCGGAGTGTCATCCGCGCCACTTCGACCTCTCCGCGTGCCGTGACACTCGAAATATCAAAACTCACCGTGGTTCCGTGGTCGATGGCCTGCTCGATGAGCTCGCAGGCATCGATGCGCTTGACGGGCGTGCGTGTGGCCTTGGTGGATTTGCCGTCTGCGCTTGGAGCAGGCTCGGGCGCATCGAGGTAGCCGCGAACGTCGGCACTCGCCATGGCAACCAGGTGCTGCGCCATGCTTTTTCGAATGGCGATGGGTGTAGAGCGGTTGCGCATGACCATGCCGTGGAGCCGGATGATCTCTTCGTCGGTGAGCGGACGGGTCAAGAGCCGATACCCCACGCCGCGCTTGTACTCAATTTCGTATCCGGCATGGCGAAGCGCGGAGATGGCGGTGTAGATGCTGCGCCGCGCCGCCGAGATGGGCATGCGGGCGGGGTCGTCGGGATGGGCGAGGCACCGGATCAACTCATCGGAAAGCATGGCCTTGTCCTCGCCGGTGTTTTCGCTTAATAGTTGCAGGATGCGAACGGCGCGATAGGCTGCCATCGAGGCGGCGCCCCTCGTCGTGGTGTCGTAGGTTTCAACAGCGGCTTCGGTCATGGTGCCCACGTCCTTTCCGTTTTGGGTGGCGACGGTATGGAGCCTAGGACGTGGGGCTTTCCCAGGGGCGCAGGGCGCTCTGGGCGGTCGGTAGTCGTCGGCAAGCGGCGGGTCGAGTTTTCAACAGCCCTGCCCAACTGACCAAAAACTTGCCAAAAGATTGACGGATGCTGTTGAAAAAAGCGCCCCTCGGCTTGCCGAGAGGCGCTGGCGTGATGCGCTGGAACGTGTTTGGTGGCGCTGTGGCGATTAGAAGTCGGCGTTGCCCACGGTGCGCGGGTGCGGCAGGACGTCGCGGATGTTGCCCACGCCGGTCAGATACATGACCAAGCGCTCGAAGCCCAGACCGTAGCCGGCGTGCTTGCAGGAACCGTAGCGGCGCAGGTCAAGGTAGTACTTGTACTGCTCGGGATTCATGCCCAGGTCCTTGATGCGGGCCTCGAGCAGATCCAGGCGCTCCTCGCGCTGGGAGCCGCCGATAATCTCGCCGATACCCGGCACCAGGCAGTCGGCGGCGGCGACGGTCTTGCCGTCCTCGTTCATGCGCATGTAGAACGCCTTGATCTCGGCCGGGTAGTCGGTTACGAAGGTCGGGCGCTTAAAGTGCTCCTCGGTCAGGAAACGCTCGTGCTCGGTTTGCAGGTCGATGCCCCAGCTCACGGGATAGTCAAACTTGTGACCGGCGGCGACGGCCTGCTCCAGGATTTCGACGGCCTCGGTATAGGTGACGCGGGCAAAGTCGGAGTTTGCCACGTGGTCCAGACGCTCGAGCAGACCCTTGTCCACAAACTTGTTGAGCATATTGAGCTCGTCGGGGCAGGTGGCCATAACGTCCTTAAGGACGTACTTGAGCATGGCCTCGGCGTTATCCATGTAGTCGTTCAGGTCGGCAAAGGCCATCTCGGGCTCGATCATCCAAAACTCGGCGGCGTGGCGCGTGGTGTTGGAGTTTTCGGCGCGGAAGGTGGGGCCAAAGGTGTACACGTCGCCAAAGGCCATGGCAAAGTTCTCGGCATTGAGCTGGCCGGACACGGTAAGGCTCGCGTGCTTGCCAAAGAAGTCCTGGCTCCAGTCGACCTCGCCGGACTCGGTGAGGGGCGGATTTTTGGGGTCGAGCGTGGTCACGCGGAACATCTCGCCGGCGCCCTCGCAGTCACTCGTGGTGATGATGGGGGTGTTGACGTAGACAAAGCCCTGCTCCTGGAAGAAGCGGTGGATGGCGGCAGCCGCGACAGAACGGATGCGGAACACGGCGCGGAACAGGTTGGTGCGCGGGCGCAGGTGCTGCTGGGTGCGCAGGAACTCGACGGTTGCGCGCTTCTTCTGCAGCGGGTAATCCGGGGCGCTGACGCCCTCGACCTCAATGGAGGTGGCAGAAAGCTCGAAAGGCTGGGGCGCATCGGGGGTCAGCTTGACGGTGCCGGTGCAAATGAGTGCGGCCGAGACGTTTTGATGGGCGATCTCGTCGTAGTTGTCGAGTGCCTCGCGGTTCATGACGACCTGCAGGTCGCGGAAGCAGCTGCCGTCGTTGAGCGTAACAAAGCCAAAGTTCTTCATGTCGCGGATGGACTTGACCCAGCCGGCGACGGTGACGGTCTGGCCGCCAAGCGACTCGGCATCGGCGTAAAGCTGCGCGATTTTGGTGCGGTTCACGTATCCTCCCATAACGGTTGAATGATAGTTATCCATACAGTTCGATATTCTAGCAGCTCGGCTCATTTGGGCTATACGGATAAGGCATTGGCGGGATGGTTTTTCAAACGAAAAGCGCCTGCGGCCAAATGGTCGCGGGCGCTTGACGAGGTGCCTTTTGGCTGTGTGGCGCGGGGCCTGGCTACTTGGTCTTGGCTACCAGCAGCGGGTCGCCCAGCTTGACGAGCGGGTTGCCGCCGATAAGCGTTCCGGACTCGCCGACATGGTCGATGCTCTTAAGACGATCGAGCTCGGAGATGATGACGGTCACGATGTCCTCGTGGCCGGCGGCCTTGATGGCCTCGCGGTCGAAGCTGATGAGCGGCTGGCCTGCCTTGACCACATCGCCCATCTCGACAAAGCGGGCAAAACCCTTGCCGTTCATTTCCACGGTGCCCAGGCCAACATGGATGAACACGCGAAGACCATCCTCGGTGATCATGCCAATGGAGTGGTTGGTGACGGTGGTAGCGCCGATGCGGCCGTTAGCGGGGGCGTAAATGGTGCCGGTAATGGGCTCGATGCCGTAGCCCTGGCCGAGCATGCCCGAGGCGATGGTCTCGTCGGGAACCTCACCCAGATTGACGAGCACGCCGTTGACAGGAGCGTAGATGACGCCTTCGCGGGTGGCGAAGCTTGCTGCGGGCGGAACGGACGCCTCGCCCGACGAAGTGAACGTGGACTTGAGCGAATCGAGCAGACCCATAGATGCCTCCAACGTATCAGGCGCGCATGTTGCACGCGTGTGGTTTGCCGGAAACGTTTCGTACGTGTTTCCCAGCACGGTCAGCGCTCCTATTTTACGCTGTCCAACGATACCTCTGAACAGCGATTTTGTGATATATCAGTTGAAGGCCAACTTATTGCGGGGGTGTTTCTGCGCCGCGGGCTCAAGTGGGGTACGCTAAGGTGCGAAAAACGAGTGCGCACGAATCGCACGGGGGGAGCACCTATGATTATTGAGAACCATGCGCTGTGGGGCGAGGAGCCGACCGAGGATTATCCGGCGACGTTTACGTATCTGGGTGCCGAGCCGCTGCCCGACAAGCCCAATGGCCGCCGCCCCGCGGTGATCATCTGCGGCGGAGGCGGGTTTACGCATATCGCTCCGCACGAGCAGGACCCGGTGGCGTTTGCGTTTTTGGACCGCGGCTACCAGGCCTTTGTGCTCAACTATGTGACGAGCGCCACGGGCGACGTGAGCTTTCCGCACCCGCAGGCGGACCTCGCCAAGATGGTCGCTACCGTGCGCGCCAACGCCGACGAGTGGCATGTCGATCCCAAGCGCGTGTGCATCGTGGGTTTCTCGGCGGGCGGCATGATCTGCGCCTCGTTGGCAACGCAGTGGAAGACCGGACCTTTCGCGGGCCTTGCCGGGGCTCGTCCGGAGGATATTCGTCCCGACGCCGTGGTGCTGGGCTATCCGTTGCTCGACCTTGCCTATGTGCGCGATATGCAGACGCGCGACCCGCGCATCGACCTGCGCGTGCCCAAGACGGGTGGCAAGACGGGGCGCGATTTGCTCAACGACTATCTGTCGATGGTGACGGGCGGCGAGGCGACCGATGAGCACCTGGCCGACATTTGCCCTACCACGCACGTTTCGCGCCAGATGCCCCCGACCTTTGTGTGGGGCGTTTCGGACGACAAGACGGCGCCGATTGCGCAGGTCTATCCGTTTGCGCAGCGCATGGCCGAGGAAGGGGTCGCATGCGAGATGCACGTCTTTGACCAGGGTGGCCACGGCCTTTCGCTCGGCAACGCCAATACCGCGGTCGACAACGAGGACAAGCAAGTGGCAGTCCGTCCTTGGATCCGCCTGGCCTTCCGCTTCCTGGAGCGCCATATGTAAAAGTAGACTACTTGCCCGTTTCAAAAAGTCTGCTTAGAGGAGGAGCCATGCTTGAGGGTACGTATGTGGTTTTGGCCCAGACGCCGGTGGGGAGCAAACGCGGCGAGGTGACGTTTTCACATGGGGTGAACGGCGCGCTCAGGGCAGTACTAAACGTCAGGGGTCTCAATATCGCTCTCTCGGGTGCCCGCGCTGAGGGCGATTTCTTTGAGCTCTCGGGTACTATCTCCCACGTCTTGATGGGCAAGGCGCCCTTTACATGCACGGGGTCGGTTGAGGGTGATCGACTCACTGCTACCGCGCGGTCGGGTTCCATTTCGATCTCGCTGAGCGGTATGCGCAAAGAGCTTTCGGGGCGCACCGCATAAAGTTTGCGCAGGTAAACATCGGTATTTGACTTTATAAAATAGTTCAGAGCGCTATCATTTGTCGTTACGAGTTGGTTAGCCCCGGTAAACGGTTAACCGCGTCTAACGAAAGGATGAGCGCGTGAAGCTCGATACACTCGAGATTGGAAAGGACGCCGTTGTCGCATCGGTGGCATCGGACGATCAGGCACTCCGACAGCATATTTTGGACATGGGCCTAACGCCGGGCACCGAAGTCACCATGATGAAGTGCGCCCCCATGGGCGACCCGCTCGAGATCCGCCTGCGTGGCTACGAGTTGACACTGCGCAAGGACGATGCCGCTCGCATCGAGCTTGTGGGTATTCACGACACCGATACGGGTCCGCGCGCTAACGCTGCAATCGGCACGACGGAGCATCCGGCCCTGGGCGAGGGGACGTATTCGCCCCGTGCGGCAAAGACGGCCGTGCCCGAGGGCGCGCCGCTGCACTTTGCCCTCGCCGGCAACCAAAACTGCGGCAAGACCACGTTATTCAACCAGCTGACGGGCTCCAACCAGCATGTCGGTAACTTTCCCGGCGTGACGGTCGACCGCAAGGACGGCACTATCCGTAACCACCCCGAGGCGAGCGTTACCGACTTGCCCGGTATTTACTCGTTGTCGCCGTACACGGGCGAAGAAATCGTCAGCCGCCAATTCATCTTGGACGAAGACCCCGACGCCATCATCGACATCATCGACGCCACCAACATCGAGCGTAACCTGTACCTGACGCTGCAGCTTATGGAGCTCGATCGTCCCATGGTCATCGCGCTCAACATGATGGACGAGGTGACGGCCAACGGCGGCGCCGTGGACGTCAACCTGCTCGAGAGCCTGTTGGGCGTGCCCGTTGTCCCCATTAGCGCTGCCCGCAACGAGGGTATCGGCGAGCTGGTGGATCATGCCTTGCACGTGGCGCGGTTCCGTGAGCGCCCCGGTCGCCTGGACTTCTGTGCGCCCGATGGTCCAGACGGCGGTGCACTGCATCGCTGCATCCACGGCATTGCCAACCTGATCGAGGACCATGCCGCGACGGCGCACATTCCCGTGCGTTTTGCGGCGACCAAGCTGGTTGAGGGCGACGAGCTGGTGACCGAGGCACTTCATCTGGATCGCAACGAGCTTGACGCCATCGAGCACATCATTACCCAGATGGAGGGCGAGGCCGGCACCGACCGTCTATCTGCGCTGGCCGACATGCGCTTCGGCTTTATCGGCGACGTGTGCGGGCGCTGCGTCGTAAAGCCGCACGAGAGCCGCGAGCACGTGCGCTCCGTCAAGATTGACCGCATCCTGACAGGTCGTTACACAGCCATTCCGGCGTTCCTGGTGATCATGGGCCTCGTCTTTTGGCTGACGTTTGGCGTGATCGGCGCGGCGTTGCAGGGACTTATGGAGGACGGCATCGCTGCCATCATCGCCTCGACCGATGCGGGTCTCAAGGCGTTCGGCACCAACGACGTGGTGCGCTCGCTGGCCGTCGACGGTGTTCTCACGGGCGTGGGCAGCGTGCTGACCTTCCTGCCGATCATCGTCGTGCTCTTCTTGTTCCTCTCCATTCTGGAAGACTCGGGCTACATGGCGCGCGTGGCCTTTGTCATGGATAAGGTATTGCGTCGCTTTGGCCTGTCGGGCCGCAGCTTTGTGCCCATGCTCGTCGGTTTTGGCTGCACCGTGCCGGCTATCATGTCGACCCGTACGCTCCCATCCGAGCACGACCGCAAGATGACGGTCATGCTCACGCCGTTCATGAGCTGTTCGGCCAAGTTGCCGGTCTACGGTCTGCTGTGCGGGGCGTTTTTCTCGCAGGCGACAGTTCCCGCCATGGTCTCGCTCTATCTGATTGGCATTACGGTCGGATGCATAGCGGCTTTGGTGCTCAACCGCACGGCATTTAAGGGCGACCCGGTGCCGTTTATCATGGAGCTCCCCAATTACCGCCTGCCGAGCGTTAAGACGACGGTGATGCTGGCATGGGATAAGGCCAAGGACTTCATCACCAAGGCCTTCACCATTATCTTTGCCGCTACGGTGGTCATTTGGTTCCTTCAGACGTTCGACATCCGCTTTAATGTGGTCGCCGATCAGTCGCAGAGTCTGCTTGCCGGTCTGGGCAGCATTATCGCTCCGCTGCTGGCGCCGCTCGGCTTTGGCGACTGGCGTGCATCCACGGCGCTCGTCACCGGACTTATCGCCAAGGAGAGCGTCATCTCGACCCTCACGGTGCTTTTGGGTGCAACGTCGCCCGCGGCACTGTCGACCATGTTTTCGCCGTTCACCGCCTACGTGTTCTTGGTCTTTACGCTGCTGTACCCGCCTTGCGTGGCGGCAATCGGCGCCGTCAAGAGTGAGCTGGGCGCGCGCTATGCCGTTGCCGTGTTCGCGTTTCAGGTGACGGTCGCCTGGATCGTGGCGTTTGTCGTGCATTCGGCAGGTATATTGCTGGGGTTGGCTTAGGGGCGCGTTGATGCTCCGCGCTTTTGGGCGAGCAACAATTCAATAAAAATGAGCCAAAATACCGTCAATTGTCGGCCTGCGGGGACTGTCCTACGCTGCAGATTGCCGTTCGCTGCCTATTTGCTGCCGTTTACGGATTCGTAAATACTTGCAATCGTCGGTCGATTTAACCGTATTACGCGATGTCGATGCGTATTTTGTGCGCCCCTTTCTACAATCACTTTGTTTCTATTGCCGAACATGTCTTCCGTTTCGCCTGTGTGGGGACGTGGGATGCAATAGTCGTTTGTAGAGGCTCATTGAGGAGGGAATTGATGAAAGAAAAATTCCAATCGTTCGGAAAGGCAATGCTCGTTCCGATTACGCTCATTGCCATTTCCGGTCTCTTTTTGGGTATCGGTAGCGTTTTTACGACCGAACTGACCCTTGTGTCCCTTGGCGTTAATTGGGACTGGTATGCCGCTTCGCCGCTCTTTACGTTCTTCTCGGTATTTAAGGGTCTCGGCGAGGTAATCATTGGAAACCTCGGTGTTTTGTTTGCCGTCGGCTGCGCCTTCTCCTTGTCTCGCAAAGAGAAGGGCTGGGCTGCCTTTTCTGCCCTTGTCTGCTATCTCACCATGCTCAAGACGGTTGAGATTCTGCTTGGAGCAGCTGGCTTGGCTGCCGACAATACAACGGTGGAAGCTCTTCAGAAGGTCGGCCTTACGTCCATTCAGGCGAGTGAGCAGTCCGCACTCTACACTACCTCGCTCGGCTTTTTTGGCTACAGCTCTGGTGTCTTTGGCGGCATTATCGTGGGCTGCCTGGTCGCTTGGATCACCGGCCGTTTTTACAAGACCAAGCTTCCAACGGCGCTGGCGTTTTTTGCGGGCAGTCGAACGGTCCCCATTGTATCGCTGGTCGCCGGTGGCATCCTGGGCGGCATCATGTACTTCGTCTGGCCCGTCATCGGTGGATGCTTCTCGGGTATTGCGACGTTCGTGAAAGGCTCCGGTCTGGTCGGTACGTTTGTCTATCGCTGGGTGCTCGAGAGCCTTGTGCCGTTTGGCTTGCATCCGCTGCTCGAGACGCCCATGTATTGGACTGAGCTTGGCGGCTCCATGGTCGTCGATGGAACGCGCGTGGTGGGCAATAGCGCCATTCAGCTTGCACAGCTCGCTTCTCCCAGCAGCGACAAGCTCTTGGTTAGGGCCTTCATGGCTGGTTATGGCATTAACGATTATGCGTTGTTCCCGGGCATCGCCCTTGCTATGTGGTCTTGTGCCAAGCCCCAGAACCGCAAGAAGGTTGCTGGTCTTTTAATCCCCACAGTGATTTCGACTGTTTTCTTTGGTGTTACGGAGCCTATTCTCTTTACGTTCCTGTTTGCCGCCCCCTGGCTCTACTTTGGCGTTTACGCTCCGCTTTCCGGACTGGGTGAAGTTCTCTCGGAAGCAATGGGCGTTTCGGTGTACCAGGGAAATATCAAGGACCTGATCCCATTCTTATTCCGCCCCGAGAAGCTTAATCTGCTTCCGTACCTTATTTTGCTCCCCGCCTTTTTCCTGGCAGCTTTCTTCCTCTTCCGGTTCTTTATTACTAAGTTCGATATCAAGACGCCCGGTCGAGATGATGGTGACGATATTGAGTTGATCAACAGCAGAGCCGAGTTCGAGGCAAAGGCCGCTGAGGCAAAGGGCGAGTCTGGTAGCACTCCCGAGAAGGCAGTCCAGGGCCATGCGACCAAGGACAGCGCGCTTGCTGTCGGCATTGTCGAAGCGCTTGGTGGAGCCGACAACATTGATGATCTTGACAACTGCATCTCACGTCTTCGCGTGATTGTCAAGGATGGTTCTAAGGTTGCAGACGACGAGGTGTTCACCAAGAATCTTGAAGCTATGGGCGTTATCCGCCTGAGCGACAAGGCAATCCAGGTCGTTTACGGTCCTCGTGTCGGCGAAGTCGCTTCTGAGGTGCACGACGTTCTCGGTGACGAGTAAAACGCGCAAGTGGCTTGCAATTGCATAGTGCAATTCCAGGGCTTGGCTTCCTATCGCATGATTTAGGGGGCCAAGCCTTCTTGTTTTAGATTGTCAAGGCAGATACTCAATAGTTCTTCGAATGCGAGAATGCAACTTCCGGTAAAGCAGTTAGGCTTAACGTTCTTAAGATCCATTGGGTGATCGTCATGTATCGTAAAGATCGCGTCTGCCGTCTTGGCGAGCTCGCTGTCTTCGTTGCCGGTAAAAGCGAGGGTCGTAATGCCCGCGTCGTGGCATGCCCTTGCGGTTTCCAGGATGGCTTCTGTCTGGCCCGATTTGGATATGAGCATCATGCAGCTGAGCGTATTTCGGTTGGATTCGACAAACTGATCGGTTTCTAGGAAGTCCTGTATGACGGCCAAAAAGCCAAGTCCAACGAGCTTAGTCGCCATGTACTGCGCAACGATGCGTGAGAAGCCCTCTCCGTTTACTCCGATCATTCTGTTGCGATGCAGTGCGGCGATGAATACGTCTACATCTCCGGTGTGACATACGAAGTGGACGCTACTGTCTTTGAGTGATTGATTCATTTCGCGGGAGACATGCTGAAGGTGCTTGAGATCGTACATCATTTCGCGGTAGCCACGGTAGCCGAGCTTTTTCGAAAGCCTAATGACTGTCGTCATGCTGGTAAAGCATGCCATGGCGACGGGTTTTATGCCAATATCATCGAGGGTGTCGATATTGTTGAGTAGGTATTCGAGTACGCTTTGCTCGGTTTCGGATAGCTTTGCGGCTGAGTAGAGCTTGGAAATCTGCTTTTTATCAACCATCGGTGCTTCCTTCCCGCCGGACGTGTGTGGCCGCTTCCGTTGCGTAAATAATAACTCCTTGGGGAATTCCTTTCCCGCCTTGCAACCGGGGCGGGAAGCGGCCCTCCATGCTGGATACAATATCCAAACACAGGCGAACCATGCAATATTGAATGTGCTAATTGGGGGTTTCGATATGAAACTTACGGTCATAGGTGGCGGTGGCGTCCGCTCCATGTTTTTGGCAAAGAGCATAGCCCAGCAGGCGTCATCGCTTGGAATCGACGAACTTGTGTTTATGGACAATGATCCCGAGAAGCTGCGCATCTACGGTGGCCTTGCCGCCCATGTCTCGGGCATGCTTTGCCCCACGCTTAATTTTTCACTGACGGGCGATGCAGTCGAGGCCGTTAAGGACGCCGATTACGTGATCACGACGATTCGCGTCGGTGGGGACCATATGCGCGTTCGCGATGAGCGCATTGCTCTTTCGCATGGGGTTCTTGGCCAAGAGACGACTGGCGCAGCCGGCGTGTCTTTTGCCATGCGCTCCGTCCCTGCGCTTGCTTCGTATTGCGAGTTAATCAAGAAGTACGCAAAGCCGGACGTCAAGGTGTTTAACTTTACTAATCCCGCTGGCGTCGTATCTCAGGCCCTACGCGATATGGGCTATGATTTTACTTATGGCATTTGCGATGCCCCCTCGGGCATGTTGCATCAGTTTGCCGAGTATAAAGGCGTTGATCCCGCATCGGTTCAGGGCGAGTGCTATGGACTCAACCACCTCTCGTTCTTCCGCAATGTGACGGTTGACGGCGAGGACATCATGTCCGACTTGATCCACGACGACGGGGCATATGCTCATACAGATCTTAGGTTCTTCGAGAAGGACCTCGTCCTAAATCGCGGATGCGTGCCAAATGAGTACCTATACTATTTCTACTATCGCGAGCGCGCCGTTGCCAACGTTCTCTCTTCGCCCCAGACGCGCGGCGAACTAATCGAAGAAATTAATCGAGAAATGACGAGCGAGCTTGCATCTATCGATATTGAGAACGACTTCGAAAAAGGCCTCGCGTGCTTTGAGAAGTGGTACGGAATGCGCGAAAACAACTACATGGCGGCCGAGACGGGTATTCATCGCGACAAGCCGTGGACGTTTGACGTGTACGGCAAAGATGCTGGCGGATATGCAGGTGTCGCGCTCCGCTTCATGGATATTGCTCGCTCTGGCAAGACGCAGCAGATGATCCTGTGCACCCCCAACAATGGCGCCATCCCCGGCCTTCTCGATACAGATGTCATTGAGTCAACGTGCGATATCTCCACCGATGGCTGCGTGCCGCATCGCGTCGAAGCCGATTCTGTGCCTGCGGGAAACCTCGAATTGATTCGTCGCGTCAAGTACTACGAGCGCACCGTGGCGCGTGGCATCGTTAACCGATCGAAGCGCGACATTGTCGAGAGCCTCGCGATGCACCCGCTCGTTAATTCGTACTCCTTGGCGAAAGATATCGCCGCGCAGTACTTTGAGCTTAACCGCGACTACATCGACGGCTGGACAGACTAGTCTGGACGTTAAAACTAGAAATTATGGATGGGCGGACCGGCGTTTATATTGGCGCCCGTTCGCCCTGCTTAGTAAGAAAACGGGTATAGAGTGAACTTGCGAGAGAACTTCAATGTCTTTCTGGAATCGGGCGATCGGGCGAAGGAATGCCGGAGTGGCTGCACGATGGCGTTATATATCCCCTTGTTTGTTATGAGCGCGCTTCAAATTGGTGTATCAAACGTTGCAACTGAGCTCGCCTATATCTATCCGTCCATTACGCTTATTTGCACTGTGGTCGCGGCCTTTTTAAACCTGCTTCTATCGAATGTGGCTTTTTCATTATTTGCCGTCGACCGGTCCAAAGAGACGGTGCAACCTGCTCGAACCCCTCCGGTTTATCTCATGGCCTCGACGGTTCCCCTCCAGATTTCTGGGGCGCTGCTAATTTATTTGGTTCACTTGATTTTATCGGCAATTGTAGTCTTTGCCTCGCTTGCGAGCAGTCAGCTCGGGGTGTTGTGCTCGCTTGTGGTGGCAGTAATCGTGACGCTTCTTTCCGCGTCGTTCGTATTCGTGTTAATTGAAGATGCGGACGTGGAGCAGAGGGGACTACGAGGCATTCGGTTTGCACCACGCTACATCATGCGTTCGGTCACGGTGCTTCGTTCCTCCTGGAGAGAAATCGCGCGTCCCGCAACGCTGCTGGTGGCATGGAACCTGGTTGCAAGTTGCGCTATCCAGGTTCTTGTTGGATGGGTAGTTTCGAGTGCGGCGCTGCCGTCGGCACTTTCAGTGACGGCGCTTGTGCATGAGGGACTTTATTATGGGGCGTTTGCTTATATGCTGCTTTTGCTGGTTCATTGTGCGGTTGCGAGTTGGCTCGAAATTGACGTGCTCATGGGGGTGTCCTTGTGCGTATCCGAGCAGGCGCGATAGCCCGAAGATGAAGCCGCGTTTTCGACATTGAGTTCCTGCGTACCTTGCTTTCTAAGTAGAATTGGCGCGCCGTCTGTTAACAATCGTTTTCCAAGAATTCTTTTGTTGCTCATTTTATAAACTTCTCATTGCTATAATCGCCCACCGCTCAAGATAATCGGAGAGGTTTTCCTATATGGCTCAAACAAAGCAAGACGGCATCACGCTCAGGCAGTGGCTCCCGCTCATCGGGCTCACCTGCTGCGCGTTCGTGTTCAACACGTCGGAGTTCATGCCCATCGGCCTGCTGACCGACATCGCTGCATCGTTTTCGCTCACCGAGGCCCAAGCTGGCATCATGATCTCGGTCTATGCCTGGGGCGTCATGCTGCTGTCGTTGCCGCTCATGGTGTTTGCCTCGCGCTTCGAGTTCAAGCGGATGCTGCTGGGCGTGCTGGCCGTGTTCTCGCTCGGTCAGTTCCTGTCCGCTGTGGCGCCGACCTATCCCATCCTGGTCTGCGCGCGCCTGGTGGTCGCTTGCGCACATGCCGTGTTCTGGTCAGTCGCCTCGATTATGGCCTCGCGCCTGGTCGACACTCGCCACGGCGCGCTCGCCATCAGCATGATCGCCACGGGCTCGTCCATCGCGCAGATCTTTGGCCTGCCTCTCGGTCGCGCCATTGGCTTGGCCGTGGGCTGGCGCATGACGTTTGCCGTGGTCGGGGGCCTCTCAGCCATCGCGGTCGTCTACCAGGCAGCGGTGTTCCCGGCCATGCCGGCGGGTGAGCGCTTTACCGTCAAACAGCTGCCCGAGCTGCTCAAGAACCCTCTCCTCATCGCGCTCTACGCAGTCACGGTCTTCATGGCGACCGGCTATTACGCAAGCTACAGCTATATCGAGCCATTCCTGGCGCAGGTCGCGCACGTCGATGCGGGCGCCATTACCATGACGCTGACGGCGTTTGGCTGTTCCGGCTTGGTGGGCAGCTGGCTGTTCAGCCGCCTGTTCGACGGGCACCGTTTTCCGTTCCTTGCTATCACGCTTTCCGGCGTGCCGGTGGCTCTGCTGCTCATGGGGCCGGCCGCATCGTCGCTCGTGACAGTGCTTGCCGTCTGCGCACTGTGGGGTTGCTGCGCCACGGCCTTTAACGTGGCGTTTCAGGCCGAGCTCATCAAGCACACGCCGGCAGATTCGTCGGCCGTCGCCATGTCGATCTTCTCGGGCCTGTTTAACCTCGGTATTGGCACGGGCACCGCAATCGGCGGCGCCGTGGTTTCGGGTCCCGGTATCGCTTGGATCGGCTTCGCGGGCGGGGCGATTGCCGTCGTGGGCGTCATCCTCGCCATCACGGTGATGTTCCCAGCCATACGCCGCGCAAAGCCCGTCGCCTAGCCACATCCTCCTCATCAGTTGCGGTGAAATACGGACTGCTGGGCCCAATAAACCCGGCAAACAGTCCCTATTCCACCGCAACTTATTTTGGGGGAGGGGATGCACGGCAGGCATACAATGGATGGCGTTGTGTTGAGCTTACCGGGAGGCTGCTATGTGGGCATACGAGACGACGTTCTATCAGATCTATCCGCTGGGCTTTTGCGGAGCTCCGCGCGAAAACGCCGCGCCCGTTGCCGAGGATGAGCTCGCCCAGGCTGCCAACGCCGCACCCAACCCCGATGCGCCTATCATGAAGATCGCCCAATGGGCCGACTACCTGCAGGAACTCGGTATTGGCGCTGTGCTCATCAACCCGCCACTCGAGTCTGATAGCCACGGCTACGACACACGCAGTCTGCGCCATATCGACCGTCGCCTGGGTGGGGATGCCGATTTTGCCGCCGTGTGCGAGACGCTGCACGCCCATGGCATCCGTGTGGTGCTCGATGCCGTCTTCAACCACGTCGGTCGCGGCTTTTGGGCCTTCCACGATGTGCAGGAGCGCAAGTGGGATTCGCCGTACAAGGATTGGTTCCACATCAGCTTTGACGGCGACTCCTGCTATGGCGACGGCTTTTGGTACGAGGGCTGGGAGGGCCATTTTGAACTCGTGAAGCTCAACCTGCAAAACCCTGCCGTGGTCGATTACCTGCTTGAGTCCGTGCGCCGCTGGGCCGAAGTCTTTGGCGTCGACGGCCTGCGCCTGGACGTCGCCTATATGCTCGATCGCGACTTTATGCGCCGCCTGCATACTTTTACCCGTGAGCTCAAGCCCGACTTTGTGCTGATTGGTGAGACGCTTCACGGCGACTACAACCAGATCGTCAACGACGAGATGCTCGACTCCTGCACCAACTACGAGTGCTACAAGGGCCTGTACTCCAGCTTTAACTCGGTCAACATGTTCGAGATTGCCCATTCGCTGCATCGCCAGTTTGGCAGCGATCCGTGGTGCATCTACCGCGGCAAACACCTGCTGTCGTTTGTTGACAACCACGATGTTCCGCGCTTGGCGAGCATTCTCACCGACAAGTCCTGCCTGCGCCCCGCCTATGGCATGCTCTTTGGCATGCCGGGCATCCCATGCGTCTACTATGGCAGCGAGTGGGGGATTGCCGGCGAAAAGGGCGGCCCCGATGGCGATTGGGCGCTACGTCCTGCGCTCGATGAGCCTGCGCCCAACGAGCTGACGGCCTTCATCAAGCAGCTCGCGCACCTGCGCTCGACAGACGATGCGGCGGCACGCGCTCTCAACTACGGCGCGTACCGCAACGTGGTGATTCAGAACAAACAGCTGCTGTTCGAGCGCGCCTGCGACGACGCGACGGTGCTCGTGGCGGTGAACGCCGTGGATGAGCCTTACACCTTTGGTGCCGGCGAGCTCAACGGCTCCTTTGTCGATCTGCTTGTCGACGGTGCGCCCACGGTTGAGCTGACGGGTGCCCTTGAGCTTGCGCCCTACGAGGTGCGCTATCTGCTGAGGGCCTAGGCCATGGCTGCGTCCGACGAGGGCTATCAACATATTGAGCATGGGTTTGAACCCGTGTTTGACGAGCGCTCGAGCGTTTTGGTGCTAGGGTCGTTTCCCTCGGTGCTCTCGCGTGCCAATGCCTTCTACTATGGCAACCCTCAGAATCGCTTTTGGCGCGTGATGGCCGCGTGCCTCGGTGTGCCCGTGCCGCCCAACGAGGGTGACCCTTTGGCGGACAGCGAGCCTGCGACGCTCGACGCCTCGATTGCCGCCAAGCGCTCCATGCTGCTGAACGGCGGCGTGGCCCTGTGGGACGTGATTGAGAGCTGTGACATTAAGGGCTCGAGTGACGCTAGCATTCGCAACGTTGTGCCGGCGCATATCGAGCGCATTACCGGCGCCGCTCCCATTGAGCAGGTGATATGCAACGGTGGTACAGCTGGCCGGCTCTACAAGCGCTATCTACAAGAACGCACCGGGCTGTCGGCCATCGTTCTGCCGTCGACAAGTCCCGCCAATGCGGCGTGGCGCCTGGAACGCCTTGTCGAGCGCTGGCGCGAGGCCGTTGACTGGGGTGCTCTGTAATTTAGATATCTGATTGGGCGCGGGTGCCGAGGTGTTTCATGATGGCATGCCAGATCGGTGCGGGCAGCGCGGGCTTGACGCGCACCATGCCGTCGGCATCGACGCTACCGGCATTGCCACCGCCAAGCAACTGCGCATGCTCAATGGAGCAGCCCATGCGCACAGCGCCCACAAGCTTATCTATCGCTTCCGAAAAAGGCCGGCGCAAGAGGCCCATGCGCGGGGAGCGACGAAGCGCCGCAATGCCGCTGCCGGCGCAGATGACAACGCCGCCACACCACAATTGGCCCTGGCGCTCGCATGCCTTGTGCAGACGAACGGCGGCCCCGCGCGCCTGCTCAGCGCCCTCTTGTGCGGCTTGAATCATGGCATAGACACGCGTTCCCGTACCGCCAAGGCGATCGAGTATCTGCTCGACGGCGGTCATTGCCTCATCGTCAAATGCATCATCAACGGCGAGCACTATGCCATCGACTGCACCGACGTCATTTGTCTTCAAGTCAGCCGGGTGGGGGAGTGCGGTGCCGGAAAGCCGGGCATAGGCCGCGATGGCATCCTGCAGGTCCCAAAGCAAAAACTCAAGATCGGTGCTCTCGGTAATACTGATATACGCAATGGTTTGCAACGTTTTTGGTACATCGCCGCGTGCGGTCGTCTCCATGCCGCCTCCTTTCCGGTTCGTTTCCGTTTAGGTTACACCGTCTGGTGGCGCGCGGGCGCGCTATCCTAGTGCAACCCTTACGAAAGGAACGCCATGCGTCTGCCCATGAATACCTCGCTTGCCACGCTCGAGCCTTCTGGCATCCGCCGGATCAACGCGCTCGCCACTCAGTACCCGGGGTGCATCGCGCTCGCGCTTGGCGAGCCTGATTTTCCCACGCCCAATGTGATTAGCGCCGAGGTGACCGCCGCACTGGGCCGCGGTGACACGCACTATCCGCCCAACAACGGTCGCCCTGCCCTGCGCGAGGCGCTATCCGCATATATGGGCGAAGCGGGCCTTGCGTTTTCGGCCGACGAGGTCATCCTGACCGATGGTGCGACCGAGGCCCTGTCGGCTGCGTTTATGGCCATGCTCAACCCCGGCGACGAGGTCATCATCCCCACGCCGGCCTTTGGCCTGTACGAAAGCATCGTCGTGGCCAACCATGCCAAGGCGGTCTTTTTGGATACGGAACCTGCGCAATTTCAGATTGACGAGGACGCCCTCCGTGCCTGCGTGACGCCGGCGACCAAAGCCATCGTCATCTGCTCGCCCAACAATCCCACGGGCTGCATCCTCGACGCGGCATCGCTCGACGCCGTGGCACGCGTGGCGGAGCAGGCAGGCATCTACGTGGTCTGCGACGACGTGTACAACCGTCTGGTCTACGTGGACGGCTACGAGCGATTTGCCCAGCGCCACCCGGAGCTACGCGAGCAGACGGTCGTCATCGAGAGCTTCTCCAAGCCCTGGGCCATGACCGGCTGGCGCTTGGGCTGGCTCGCAGCGGCAGCTCCCGTCATCGCCGAGATCGCAAAGGCCCACCAATACCTAGTATCGAGCGCCGTCTCCTTTGAGATGGACGCCGCAACCCGAGCCCTGACCGTCGACCCAACCCCCATGCTCAAAGTCTACCGAGCCCGCCGCGAACGCGTACTCGCAGCCTTAGACGCCATGGGCCTCGACGTAGTGGAACCAGCCGGCGCCTTCTACACTTTCCCGAGCATCAAAAAGTTCGGCCTAACCAGCGAAGCCTTCTGCATTAAAGCCATCAAAGAGGCAAACGTAGCCCTAGTCCCGGGCGACTGTTTCGGCACCGAAGGCCACATCCGCCTAAGCTACTGCGTCTCCGACAAAGACCTTGACGAAGGCCTAGCCCGCCTGTCCACCTTCATTTCAACCTTATAGCCCAACGGGACGCAACGCATCAGCCCATCGACCCAAGCATTATGAGTGGGGGGCGTCAGCCAACGAAAACCCGGGCTGCCCAAAGTCAACGCAGGCACGCGCCGCCGAAGGCCAGGCGCAAGGTTTTCGTAGATTCCGCACGAGCCGAAGGCCACTTAATGTGGCCTTCGTGCGAGCCCAGGACTTGACCGAGCGAAAACCTTGCGCCTGGCCTTCGGCGGAGCGTGCCGGATGGTGGAATTGTGTGCAGCCCGGATTTCCGTTGACCGACGCCGGGGTCCCCGCCATAATACTTTCGGTTCACGCACGAATCCGCTGCCAGAGACAGCCGGTGCAAACGGGCATTGCCCGCGAGCTTAATGGGATATCCCGCCAGCCGAGGTGGTCGAGTAGATATGTCTTCTCGCCCCCGTCGCTCATGCAGCGCGGGGGCTTTCTTTTTGGACATGCCCCCGTCACGTCCTTGTGGCGGACCGTGCCCGGAAAGAATTCGAGGAGGTGTAATTCATGCCCCAGCAGTACAAAATCGACAAGGTTGCAGAGATCGAGTCCCGTATCGCCGAGAACGCCGGTCTGTTCGTCGTCAACTACAACGGTCTGACGGTTAAGCAGGCTCAGGAGCTGCGTCATCAGCTTCGCGAGTGCGGCGCCGAGATGAAGGTCTACAAGAACAACCTGGTCAAGATCGCTCTCAAGAACCAGGAGCAGCCCGAGCTCGACGAGATCCTCGCCGGCCCCGTCGCTTATGTGTTCTACGAGACCGAGCCGGTCGAGGCCGCTAAGACCCTTAAGGACTTCTCCGCTAAGTCCAAGGGCGTCCTTGAGATCAAGGGCGGTATCTCCGACGGCAAGGCCGTTTCCGCTGATGATGTTAAGGCTATCGCCGAGCTGCCCACCAAGGATCAGCTTCTCGGCCAGATCGCCGGTCTCATCTCCGGTTTCGCTCGCGACATCGCTGTCTGCGTCAACGGCGTTTCCTCTGGTCTCGCTCGTTCGATCCAGCAGGTCTCCGAGCAGAAGGCAGCCTAGTCGCTGTTTTCACCCGCGGCGGCAACGCCGCGCCCCTGGCGCATTCGCGCCGTGTTTTAACTGATCTCCGTGCACAGACACGGAAACCGAAAGGACTTAGAAATGGCTAAGCTTACCACCGATGAGATCATCGATGCTCTTAAGGAAATGACCCTTCTCGAGGCTTCCGAGCTCGTCAAGGCTATCGAGGACACCTTCGGCGTTTCCGCCGCTGCTCCTGCCGCCGTTGTCGCCGCTCCCGCTGCTGGCGCTGCTGAGGCCGAGGAGAAGACCGAGTTTGACGTCGTGCTCGAGGGCTTCGGCGACAACAAGATCCAGGTCATCAAGGCCGTCCGTGAGCTCACCAACCTTGGCCTGAAGGAGGCCAAGGAGGTCGTCGAGGGCGCTCCCAAGGCTGTTCTCGAGGGTGCCAAGAAGGAGGACGCCGAGGCTGCCAAGGAGAAGCTCGAGGCTGCTGGCGCTGCTGTCACCCTCAAGTAATCAGGCTTTCTCGCCAGGTTTCTTTGCAGACGGGGTTCGCATTGCGAGCCCCGTCTTTTTTGTTATGACCCCTCTTTTTTGCTGGCTCGGCATGCAAATTACTGCCGTTTGCAGTGCTTTGGGGTCACTACCGTTGGGCGATAAAATTGCACCGTTCGAGCAATAATTTGCGTTGACCTGCTGAAGAATGGCGTTTGCCTAGCGGTAGCGCCTGGTCCCAGCGGTAAGATACTTCGGTATCGCAATTTGGTCTGCGGCCGCCGTGCCGCACGCACAGGGCGCATCCTGCGCCTGCGAAAGGATCCTTGAATAATATGAAGGCAATCATCCCCGCCGCCGGTCTTGGTACGCGTTTTCTGCCTGGCACCAAGTGCACGCCAAAAGAGATGCTGCCGGTTCTCGATAAGCCGGTCATCCAGTATGTCGTCGAGGAGGCGCTCGACCCCGAGGAGGTCGACGACGCCATCATCGTTACCTCGCCCGGCAAGCCGGAGCTGCTGAACTACTTCCAGCCCGACCGTTCGCTCGAGAACCTGCTGCGCGAGCGCGGTAAGGACGCCTACGCCGACGCTGTCGCCCATGCGGGCGGTATGCCGGTCGACTTCCGTTATCAGTACGAGCCCAAGGGCCTCGGTCACGCCATTCGCTCTGCTGCCGACGCCGTGGCAGGGGAGAACTTCCTGGTTCTTCTGGGCGACTACGTTGTGCCCAACCGCGACATCTGCGACAAGATGCTCGCTGTTTCCAAGGAGCACGGTGGCGCTTCGGTTATCGCCGTTGCCGCGTGCGCTCCCGAGGAGGTCAGCCGCTACGGCGTGATTGCCGGCGAGCGCGTGGGTTCGCTCGAGGGCGCCGAGGACGTTGCCGATGGCGAGCCGGGCGCCGTTTGGCGCATCGGCGGCCTGGTCGAGAAGCCCGCTCCCGAGGCGGCTCCGTCCAACCTGTACATCGTCGGTCGCTACCTGCTGAGCCCGCTGGTCATGGACCTGCTGGCCGATCAGCAGGCCGGTAAGGGCGGCGAGATTCAGCTGACCGACGCCATGGCACGTTCGCTCGATCGCGAGGCCATGTACGCTGTCGTCATCGACCCGCTGTCGGGCTACGATACCGGTACCCCCTCTGGCTGGATGGCCACCAACGCCCTCATGGCTGCAAACGATCCTCGCTTTGCCGGCGCCTTCTGGGATGCCATCGACGAGCGCGGCGGTCTTAAGCGCAGCTAAGGTAACGCTTGGGATAGACCTGTTCAAATAGCTAAGATCAACAAGCCACCGTGGCCTTCTTCGCCGCGGTGGCTTCTTGTTATCAGGGATTATTTCTCGTGTACTGGGCGAGCATCGTTTGAGCGTCTTTTGCCAGTTGACAGCGTAACTCCTGCGGGGCGAGCGCCTCGATGCTGTCAGAATTTTGCTTTATCCAATATCGCATGGCGTTGAGGTTGGCCTTGACCCGAAGGTCAACGAACTCGCTGTTGCACGCGATGACGTGCGCATGCACCCCAAAAGCGTCAAAGACGCGCAAAAGTGCGGGATCGGTGTTGCGTACGCGGATAGTTGCATTTGAGCCGCCCCGAAACATCATGAAATGTTTTTGCTGGTAGTCGGTGAGCTCTTGTTTGGTTGCCGGTGTGCTCATCCTGACATCTGTCAGCTCGATATCAAACAGCACATCGATTCTAAAATGAAAGATCTTTCCGGCATTGCTGGGATACGTTGCCAAGAGGTAGTAGTGCCCGCCGCTTGTGATGATTTGCCTGGGGTCGACCTCGCTCATGTGATTTGTCGGTTTCAAGACAAGCGTCTTTCCCTCTGGAGCGCATCTGCCCCATAGGAACCTTATACGCTTCTTTTGAGCGATGGCCTGGTCGAGTATGCCGATATTGATGAGCAGCCGATTGACAACCGTCCGCTCCTTTCTGGCGTCAGCCGAGACCACGTTCTTGAGGGTGCTGACCCCCGACTGGGGATTAAGAGATGCAAGTTTGTCGAGCAGCTCGCGTTTCTGCGTCTGCGGAAGCGGTGCCGACATGGCTCCATCTCCGAGAAATCTAATCTCCGCTTCGCTGAAATCGTGTATCCAAAACAGGCCCGTAATCGTTGTCTGCTTGGCGCCGTCGGATTGTACGCGTACGCGCTCCTTGAACCCCAGATTGTCTGGATAGTGTTCCAAGAGCGTGGCGATGTGGCTGCTAATCGTATTTCTGCTGAGCGAAAGCCCGTACGTCCGTTCAAGCTCTTTTTGGATATCGCTCTGGCACATCGGGCTATCTTCGCTTGTGCGCCTCCGCAAGATTTCGACAATGAGCAAAGGCGTGAGAAGTTTCGAATACATGCTCAACTCCTACTGAAGATTTGAAACTATGCACAAAATCTTGTGCATACAAATCCCTATTATGCCAAATGTGCCGAGCAAGGCGAGCGAGTCTCAGGCGAGACGGATGTGTCAGACGACGTTCACGGGGAAAGGGTTTGGGCTAAGGGGACCGTCGTACCTTGAAAACCGCAGAGAGTACAGCAAGGGGAGCCGAATGGGCCGCGCCTGATGTCGTTCGCACGAGCTCGGATTGATAACGATTTTGTGGACAGAAAGAGGAGTCGCTTATGGATGTGCGCGTTTCTATTCCGGCGAAAAAGTACAACGAAATCGAAGGCTGCTTTGGCTCCGGACATCTCGACAGCATCGTCAACGGTGTCTATTACTGTTCTCCCGATGGATACGGTGGGGGCAGTAGTGTAATCGGCTTCACGGGAAATAGCGATGGCTCCCAGCATTTTCAGGGCTCCGACAAAACGGCCTACAAGAAACTCAGGCTGATTTTCGATAGCTTTTTCGAAGATTACAAGCGCATCAATCCAGCTTCGCTGCAAACGTTTTACCGGGCATTTAAGGTCAACGTCGTGGCTGAGCTCGAAGACGCGTGTGGCCACGATGTGTTCATCACGCGTTTTGGTATCAAGCAATACGATGGAGCCTATGCGGTGTATCCAAGTTCTATTGACGACCCCGCATTTTGGACCGACAACTGGACGAAGATGACCGATAAAGATGGTTTTCCGCTCTATGACGCCAAGATCGACCTGACGTTTTATAAGGCATCCGAGGACTTTAATGTTTTAAGGGGGCTGAAGGCGTATTGCCGCCGAACGATGGGGAGCGAGTTTAGCAAGAAAAGCTTCAATCGGTTTCTCGAGGAGCGTCTCTGCTCTGAGGAAGAGTTGGACGACAGCGTTTTCGATTTGAAGTACACAAAGGCATACGGATGGATGTTCGAGAACCTGGAAGAGCGCGCGCCGATGTGAGGTATCTGATGGCGCGAATGAAAAAGAACCAGTGGTGCTAGCTGCTATTCATTTCTCCTAAGCCCCTGACCTGCTGCAATTGTCGGGGGGCTTTCCTTTTGGGCTACCTCTCGGCAACCTATATGCCGCTATTGCTCGGGTAGCCCAGCGATTGCGTTTACTTTATGGGGTCCATAGGTACGGTTCCGCACCTTTTGGAAGGAAGTACAGAAATGTCTACGACCAAGTCCCAGTCCCATCTGATTGAAGCCGTCCCTGTCCCAGCTGGGGTCGCGCCGTTCCAACAGGGTGCCCTCGAAAGGAGGAGCGGTGTCGTAAACGCGGCCTTGGGTCGTTTCGCCCTCGTCCGAACCTTATATGTGCCTTTAGAAAGGAAGGAAGTACTGAAATGTCCTCTATCAAGACTCATCTTACCGTCAATCTAGCCCGTAGATGCCTGCCGCTGCTACAGGATGTCCACCGCTCCTATATCTTGGCGCACGAGGGTTTCAAGGAAGTTCTCATAGTCGCAGGCGATGCCGTCCCCGCCGATGCCCCCGCCGCCTATGACCCATATAACCTCATGTTTCCCTATCGTTCCGACCCCCGAAACGATGGTATCGACCCGGGCATCGACCCCAGCATCTTCGATGATTTGTTCCCGAATGGGTCGGTAGACGCTGACGGCACCCTTGCGGAAGGCATTTTCTAATGTGGCTTCATTTCGTTGTCGACCCAGAGATAAGTTGGCCTGACGAGTATAAGGGTGCCCGCGATACTTATGAGCGTTTGAGGGTTAGTCCCCAAAATGTTCGCGATGGGACTTCCCGCCGTATTCCAGCCCGTAAGCCCGCCGATGGTAAGCGCCCTGAATACGAACTCTATTCCTTCTCTACAGCAAAGGAGGGTACCCGCGCTCTACGCCGCCTTTTCGCGCGTAATTGTGATGTTGCGCTTCGCGGGTCTTACTCCCACGAGCTTAGGCACCGTGACCCTTCTCGCCGCCATTTTGTACGCTCCCTGTTTGTTAGGGAAGGGGCGGTAGTGCAGGTTCGGGAGTTTGAGACAGGCAATATTAAGTTTGCGGCTGTATTGCATTTTCGCCGCTGGCTGCTCCTGTTGCCGCTGCTCCTTGCCGCGCTGCTCCTGTGCCTTTCGCTCTCTCTCTGCGGCTCTGGTTCCAGCCCTGTCGCGTTCCTCCAAGGGCAGACCTCAATATCTGGCGCTACCTCCAAGCCCGTCCTGACGACCTCCTATGTGAGCTATTCGGCAACCCCTGACACCGTGTGGAGGGCGGGGCAGACACGGCAGGATATGACGCTCTTGCTCCCCGCCACCTGTACCGTGGACGGGAAAGAAGGGTCTAACCCCATCCTGTCAGCGCCCGCCATAGCGGTAGACCTCAACAATAATGGCTCCTTCGAGTCCTCTGAGGTGATTTTTAATTCCGAGGGTGCCTACCTCCGCGCTGGTGCCGAGCTTCGGCATATAGAACTTTCGAAGAAACTTGATTCGGGCGAGTACGCGGCTCGAACTATCTGGACTTCCGTACTCGCCGAGGACGGCAAGACCCCAGCGGGCACAGCCACATTCGATTGGCATCTCACCGTTAAATAGTTGCGATGCGGTGGCTTACCCCGCCACCCCGTCCGAGGTGCAGTCTGAGACTGCCAAGGACGATACGTTGAAGAAGCAGGCCGACATCCACGTTGCCGCCCAGCTCGACAGCACGGGCGGCACTTGGAGTGACGGCAAGGCCACCCGAGCGAACGTGTCTATGTTGTCACGGTACCCACCCAGGTGGGATACAAGAACGTGAATGTCGGAAAGGTTGATTTGACAGCGTCCTATGGAGTGACAGTTAAGGGCGTAGTCGGCACAGGCTAGAGCGATGATGGGGTCCGAGGCGGTTCGATTCGCCCCGGACCCCGGTTGTGTGAGGAGGAGAAAACATGGTAGATGTGATTTCGATGCCATCGACCAACTTGATGGCTGCGTACTTGGGGAAGGAGTACCAACCCAATCGACCACTGAGCAACTGGATCCGTTATTGGCAGCATCCCGGGTACGAGATCGATTGCCTTTATCTGAAGGAGCATCTCGGATCTGATGAAAAAGGGCGCGCGGATATCATGTTCAGCCCCTGGATGATCATACGGGAGCTATTGAGTCTACGCGGCGAGCGCTGGTATAAGAATGATATCTATCGGGGCAAACTTACTGCTGAGATGCTGGAAGGGCTCCTGCCGCAAGAGGAATATCCTCTCCTCCACATGTTTCTGGGGCTTGCATACACTCGAGCAAATATGTGGATCCTGCCAGAAGGCTGGATGCAGCACCGAGGGCTTTACCCCCTTGTTGACTGTTGGAACGGGGACGGTCTCGGGAGAAAAACCCGTTTCGCCTCGGATTGGGGCGGATGCTGCGACCAGATGCCTCCGACCCTGGCAGATTTGATGCTGGGTGCCGAACAGGGGAAGTATGTCCTTGGAGACCTTGAGTCCTGGGCGAAGAGGAGCTGTCTCGAATGCTTCTTTGAAGGCGGAGAGATTGAGTTCCATCACATCAAAGGGGTTACTGACTTTGACGACAGGTTCCATCATTTCTATGTTCCGGGGTTTCTGGACGCTTACCTTCGCTATGCGATCGACCGTATCGAAGAGCGAGAGCAGCTGCTTAAAACAGCGGAGGCCAACGGCTGGAAGCTCTAGGGGGGCAGACGGGTGGTCTATACTATTAACTGCTAGACGCGGAGCTTAGATCGTGTGTCGAATGATGCCTTAAGCGGGAGAGAGCGAGCTGAAATGTCGAAACCGGTGGAGCTATACAAAGACAACGCGAGCGGGAGGTGTTCCGCCGATGTGTACCGCAACGGAGAGCGGCTTACCGACCTGAGGACGCTAATCGATTTCGATAAGCTGAAGGCTAGGTTGGGGCTGCGGTCGGAGCAGAATTATGCAGACGAGAAAGTAACGGCTCTGCAACGTCTTGCACGCTACAAGGGATGCAATGACGGTTTCGATCTCGATTGCTGTAAAACTTCCGCGAAGTATTACCACTTTCAACCAGTACAAGACATGTATGAAGTTCTCTGGCCTGTTGATGAGTATCCGAGAGACATCGTTGATTCCGCGGAAACCTTGGTTTCTGCAAACGCGGCGCTCTGGAGATGCAAGACCGAGAACCAGTCGTATATCAAACGCGGAAAAATCGATTGGGATTCGTTGCGCGTCGAGGCATCTGAGCTCGAATACGATGACGAAATAAATGATCTGAATGATTTCGCCCATGCGGTTGCAACCATCGGCAATTTCATGCCCGTTCCCCGCGGGCACCAATTTGTACTCTCGGGATTGAGCGAGAGCTACGATCAGGTGCTCGATAGGATCTTGCTGTACTATTCTTGCAGTTCGCATAAAGATGAAGAATTGTTCCCACAATTGTTCATAGAAAAGAGAAAGCACCAGTGGCCGGCGTTTCGGGGTTGGCTTGGTTACTTCGACGGGTGGAA
The DNA here is from genome assembly GCF_003436735.1 of Collinsella sp. TF12-2AT. Classification (NCBI taxonomy): domain Bacteria; kingdom Bacillati; phylum Actinomycetota; class Coriobacteriia; order Coriobacteriales; family Coriobacteriaceae; genus Collinsella; species Collinsella sp. TF12-2AT. The sequence continues at coordinate 161,489 of NZ_QSQK01000002.1, forward strand.
CGAGTTCGTCGAGAAGAACTACCTCAAGGGTTCTTTTGTTGATGACGACTATCGAATCGTGCCGTTTAATTCCACATTCAGCCAGCTCACCGAGATGCTTGAGAACAGGTCGCGAGTGATGCTCAAGGAATACGGGAAACGTCTCGGTGACTTGCGGCGTTCAACGACCGTTTAACGGTTGAGTTTCATTTTTGTCTATCGCTCAGACACATGCGTTCCGATTATTCGCGTGGTTGTCCGGGGCGGTAGGCAAACGGGTACGGACTTCGGTCTGCACCCGTTTTTTATTTGGGCTGCGATTGCCGGCTCTCTGTTCACAGAAAATATATGAACAGGTGTTCGATACGCACTAATCTACCTGCGCATTTTCTGTCGAAAAACTTTGCTACTCCAAAAACTCAATCGCGTCAAGACTTTTCTTGCCCAACGGTCGGTACCTGATAAACTATTAGGTTGCGATAACTGGCGAAGCTATGCCTCGCCAACCCACCGAGCATTTCCGTGAAGGAGGAAAAACCTGGTGACCTACGCATACACTGCCACTGAGCGCAAGCGCGTCAGCTTCGGGAAAATCCCGGAGGCCATGGAGCTCCCCAACCTTATCTCTGTTCAAAGGGAATCCTTTGAGCGTTTTAAGGACGAGGGCCTTCGTGAGGCGTTCAAGGAATCCAGCCCCATCCAGAGCCAGAACCATGTTCTCGAGGTTACCTTCGGCGAGCATCAGTTCGGCGACCCCGCGCACACCGTCGAGGAGTGCCGCGAGAAGGATATGACCTATCAGGCTCCGCTTCTGACCGACGTCCGTCTCACCAACAAGGAGACCGGCGAGATCAAGGAGCAGCTCGTCTTTATGGGCGACTTCCCCATGATGACCGATCAGGGCACCTTTATCATCAACGGTACCGAGCGTATCGTCGTCTCGCAGCTCGTCCGCTCCCCGGGCGTGTACTACAGCTCCGAGATGGATTCGGGCAAGCAGATCTACAAGGCCCAGATCATCCCGTCCCGCGGTGCCTGGCTCGAGTTTGAGGTCGACAAGCGCGACCAGCTCATGGTCTCCATCGACCGTAAGCGCAAGCAGAGCGCCACGATGTTCCTGCGCGCCCTTGGCATCGCCGTCACCAACGATGACATCATCGAGCTGCTCGGCAACTCCGATGTGATCAAGCGCACCCTCGAGCGTGATACCGCCCTCACCCGCGAGGATGCTCTTATCGAGATCTACCGTCGCCTGCGCCCGGGCGAGCCTCCCACCGTGGATGCCTCCCGCAGCCTGCTCGAGGGCCTGCTCTTCAACCCGCAGCGCTACGATCTGGCCCGCGTCGGTCGTTACAAGGTCAACAAGAAGCTCAACCTCACCACCGAGGAAGAGGTCACGGTGCTCACCGACGAGGATATCGTCGCTACGCTGCGCTACCTCCTGTCCCTCGCCGCCGGCGAGCAGGGCTTTAAGGTCGACGACATCGACCACTTTGGCAACCGCCGCATCCGCACCGTCGGCGAGCTCGTCGCCAACCAGTTCCGTATCGGCATGAGCCGTATGGAGCGCGTCGTCCGTGAGCGCATGAGCTCCCAGGATATCGACGAGATTACCCCGCAGTCGCTCATCAACATCCGTCCGATCGTGGCCTCCATCAAGGAGTTCTTCGGTTCCTCGCAGCTCTCGCAGTTCATGGACCAGGCGAACCCCCTGACCGGTCTGACCCACAAGCGCCGTCTGTCCGCACTCGGCCCTGGTGGTCTTGCCGGCCACAAGTCCGGCTCCAGCCGCCGCACCAACGTGCCGACGGCCGTCCGCGACGTTCACAATTCGCACTACAGCCGCATGTGCCCGATCGAGACCCCCGAAGGCCCCAACATCGGCCTGATCGGCTCGCTCGCCCTCTACGCCCGCGTCAACGAGTACGGCTTCATCGAGGCTCCGTTCCGCCGCGTCGAGAACGGCGTTGCCACCGACCAGATCGACTGGATGACCGCTGACGAGGAAGAGAAGCACGTCATCGCGCCGGCCAACACGCCGCTCGATCCTAAGACCAAAGAGTTCATCACAACTGATGCCGAGGGCAAGATCGTCCGTCCGCACACCGTGATCGCCCGTACCCGCGACTTCGACGGCTCCTTCGGCGCTCCCGCCGACGTGCCTGTCGAGGATGTCGACTACATGGACGTCTCGCCGCGTCAGATGCTCTCCGTCGCAGCCACGCTGATCCCGTTCCTTGAGCACGACGACGCCAAGCGTACGCTCATGGGCGCCAACATGCAGCGTCAGGCCGTGCCGCTGGTTCACCCCGCCGCTCCCTATGTCGGTACCGGCATGGAGCGTCGCGCCGCTCTGGACTCTGGCGAGGTCACCCTGGCCAAGAACGCCGGCGAGGTCATCTTTGCCGACGCTTCCAAGATTATCGTCAAGCATGCCGGCGGCATGGACGAGTATCACCTGGCCAAGTACCAGCGCTCCAACCAGTCCACCTGCATCAACCACCGTCCGCTCGTGCGCGTCGGTGACACCGTTGAGCAGGGCGAGCCTCTGGCCGACGGTCCTTCGACCGATCACGGCGAGCTCGCACTGGGCCAGAACCTCACCGTGGCATATATGCCGTGGGAAGGCTTTAACTACGAGGACGGTATCGTCGTGTCCGAGCGCCTGGTGGCCGAGGACCTGCTGACGACCATCAATATCACCCGTCACGAGATCGACGCCCGCGACACCAAGCTCGGCCCCGAGGAGATCACCCGCGAGATCCCGAACCTCTCCGAGGACATGCTTGCCAACCTCGACGAGGACGGCATCATCCGCATCGGCGCCGAGGTCGGCCCTGGCGACATCCTGGTCGGCAAGGTCACGCCTAAGGGCGAGAGCGCTCTGACCGCCGAGGAGCGCCTGCTGCGCGCCATCTTCGGTGCCAAGGCCCACGACGTCCGCGACACCTCCCTTAAGATGCCTCACGGCGCTTACGGTCGCGTCATCGACGTCGTCCGCTTTAGCCGCGAGAACGGCGACGACCTGGCCCCCGGCGTCAACGAGCAGGTGCGCGTCTACGTCGCCCAGCGTCGTAAGATCCAGCAGGGCGATAAGATCGCCGGCCGCCACGGCAACAAGGGTGTTATTTGTAACGTTCTGCCGGTCGAGGACATGCCCTACATGGCTGACGGTACCCCGATCGACGTTATCCTCAACCCGCTGGGCGTTCCTTCGCGTATGAACGTCGGCCAGCTGCTCGAGTGCCACCTTGGCTGGGCTGCTGCGTGTGGTTGGGATACCGAGCAGGCCGACTCCGACAAGTACGTCCCCGGTCCGTTCTTCACCGCCACGCCCGTCTTCGACGGCGCCAAGGAGGACGAGATCGCCGAGGTCATCCGTCGTGCCAACAAGAACATGCTCAACAAGGCCACCGCTGCCTTTGGCGATCACATGCGCCCCGAGTTCGTCACCCAGCTTGACGAGCGCGGCAAGACCCGTCTGTTCGACGGCCGCACCGGCGAGGAGTTCCGCGAGCCCATTACCGTGGGTACGTCCTACATCCTCAAGCTCGGCCACATGGTCGACGACAAGATCCACGCCCGTTCGACCGGCCCTTACAGCCTGGTTACCCAGCAGCCTCTGGGCGGCAAGGCCCAGTTCGGCGGCCAGCGCTTCGGCGAGATGGAAGTTTGGGCACTGTACGCATACGGTGCTTCCAACGTCCTGCAGGAGATCCTGACCGTCAAGTCCGACGATACCGTGGGCCGCGTCAAGACCTACGAGTCCATCGTCAAGGGCGAGAATGTTCCGGTCCCGGGAATCCCCGAGTCCTTCAAGGTTCTCGTCAAGGAGATTCGCTCCCTCGCACTGGACATCGAGCCCATGCACGATGCCGACGAGGACGCCTCCGCCCCTGTGACCGCCGAGGAGACCTCTGCTCTCGACGACCTGGCTGCGCTCGCCGGCGTTGACGCCGACGTCGAGGCCGAGGATGCCGAGACCGCCGAGGCGCCCGAGGCTGTCGCCGCCACGACCACTGATAAGGAGTAGTTGACTGTGGCAGATTTCGAAGCTACTGATTTTGACTCGGTAAAGATCTCCCTTGCCTCCGCCGACCAGATCCGTTCCTGGTCGCACGGCGAGGTCAAGAAGCCGGAGACCATCAATTACCGTACCCTCAAGCCCGAGAAGGACGGCCTGTTCTGCGAGAAGATCTTCGGTCCCGCCAAGGACTGGGAGTGCTCCTGCGGCAAGTACAAGGGCATCCGCTTTAAGGGCATCGTCTGCGAGCGCTGCGGCGTCGAGGTCACCTCGGCCAAGGTGCGTCGCGACCGCATGGGCCACATCGAGCTCGCCGCTCCCGTGTCCCACATCTGGTACTTCAAGAGCCCCACGAGCTTCCCGATGAGCCGTATGCTCGACATCAAGTCCAAGGACCTCGAGAAGGTTCTGTACTTTGCCAGCTACATCATCACTGAGGTTGACTACGAGGCTCGCGAGGCCGACGCCGACGACCTGCGCGAGGAGCTCGCCGCCGATCTGGAAGAGATCGATGCCGAGTGCGCCCGCCAGATCGAGTCCCTCAAGGAGCAGGGCGACCCCGAGAACTTTGACGAGTTCTCCGACGAGGAGCCGCTGACCCCCGAGGAGATCGCCTCTGGCATCGTCGACATCGAGGAAGAGTGCAAGGACGAGAAGCAGCTCCGTACGGACGCCTTCAACGCCTTCATGAAGCTCACCGAGCGCGACCTCATCTCCGATGAGCCGCTGTTCCGCGAGATGACCCGCTACTACTCCATGTACTTCAAGGGTGGCATGGGTGCCGAGGCCGTCCGCGACCTGCTCGCTGCCATCGACCTTCCTTCCGAGGCCGAGAAGCTCAAGGCCATCATCGCCGACGAGGACTCCCAGAAGCAGAAGCGCGAGAAGGCCGTCAAGCGCCTCGAGGTCGTTGACGCCTTCCTGAAGGGCGGCAACAGCCCCGCGAACATGATCCTGGACGTCATCCCGGTCATTCCGCCCGATCTGCGCCCGATGGTCCAGCTCGACGGCGGCCGCTTCGCCGCGTCCGACCTCAACGACCTGTATCGTCGCGTGATCAACCGTAACAACCGACTCAAGCGTCTGCTCGACCTGGACGCCCCTGCGATCATCGTGAACAACGAGAAGCGCATGCTCCAGGAGTCCGTGGACGCCCTGTTCGACAACGGCCGTCGTGGTCGCCCGGTCTCTGGCCGTGGCGGTCGCCCGCTCAAGTCGCTCGCCGAGGCCCTCAAGGGCAAGCAGGGTCGTTTCCGTCAGAACCTGCTGGGTAAGCGTGTCGACTACTCCGGCCGTTCGGTAATCGTTACCGACCCCAAGCTGCTGCTGCACCAGTGCGGTCTGCCCAAGACCATGGCGCTGGAGCTCTTCAAGCCCTTCGTCATGAAGCGCCTGGTCGAGCTCGGCAAGGTCGAGAACATCAAGGGCGCCAAGCGCGCTATCGACCGCGGCGCCACCTTTGTGTGGGACATCCTCGAAGAGGTCATCGACGGCCGCGTCGTGCTGCTCAACCGTGCACCGACCCTGCACCGTCTGTCCATCCAGGCCTTTGAGCCGGTGCTGGTCGAGGGCAAGGCTATCCACCTGCACCCGCTGGTCTGCTCGCCCTTCAACGCCGACTTCGACGGCGACCAGATGTCTGTCCATGTGCCGCTGTCCAGCCAGGCTCAGGCCGAGGCTCGCGTGCTCATGCTCTCTGCGAACAACCTGCGCTCGCCGGCATCCGGCAAGCCGGTCAACATCCCTTCGCAGGACATGATCATCGGTGTGTACTACCTGACCCAGGTCCGCGACGGTCTGCCGGGCGAGAACCACGTGTTCGCAAGCTTCGACGATGCGCTGCACGCCTATGACTGCCGCTCCGAGGTCGACATGCAGGCCAAGATTCAGGTCCGTGTGTCCGCTGCCGACGCCAATGTCATCAACGAGGACGGCACCCGTATCTTCCGCGTCAAGAACGGCAAGAACGAGTTTGTCGACTACGACGTCACCGGCAACAAGACCGCGCGCTTCGAGACCTCTATCGGCCGCATCATCTTCAACCGCCAGTGCCTGCCCGAAGACTATGAGTTCATGAACTATAAGATGGTCAAGGGCGATGTGGCCAAGCTGGTTGCGGACTGCTGCGATCGCTATCCCGAGGCCAAGGTCGGTCCGATCCTCGACGCCATCAAGTACTCCGGCTTCCACTACGCTACCCGCGCCGGCCTCACCATCTCGGTGTGGGACGCTCTCATCCCTGCCGAGAAGCAGGAGCTGCTCGACCGCGCCCAGGCCAACGTCGACCAGATCAACGAGTACTTCGAGGAGGGCTTCATCAACGAGACGGAGCGCCACATCGAAGTCGTTAACGAGTGGACCGCTTGTACCGATAAGGTCGCAGCGCTCATGCTCGACTTGTTCGACGAGGAGAACCCGCTCTACATGATGGCCGACTCCGGCGCCCGTGGTTCTAAGACCCAGCTGCGTCAGCTCGGCGGCATGCGTGGCCTGATGGCAGACATGTCTGGCGAGACGATCGACCTTCCCATTAAGGCGAACTTCCGCGAGGGCCTGCTGCCGCTCGAGTACTTCATTTCGACCTACGGCGCCCGTAAGGGCCTGGTCGATACCGCATCCCACACCTCGGACTCTGGTTACCTGACCCGTCGTCTGGTCGACGTGGCCCAGGACGTCATCGTCCGCGAGGAGGACTGCGGTACGCACGAGGGCGTCACCTACAACCTCATCATCCCCGGCACCACCGACCTCAACACCGACCTCGTCGGCCGTTGCTTCATCGAGGACGTCGTGGCCCCCGATGGCACCGTGCTCTTTGAGCAGGACGGCTACATCGAGAAGGTCGCCGACATCCAGAAGATGGTCGATGCGGGCCTCAAGAAGGTCAAGCTTCGCGCACTGCTCACCTGCCGCTCCAAGTACGGCGTGTGCCAGAAGTGCTACGGCTGGGATCTTTCCACCCGTCGTCCGGTCGCCATCGGTACTGCCGTCGGCATTATTGCCGCCCAGTCCATCGGCGAGCCCGGTACGCAGCTTACGATGCGTACCATTCACTCCGGCGGCGTCGCTGGCGTCGACGATATTACGCAGGGTCTGCCTACGGTCAGCCGTATGTTCGATATCGTCGGTAACGTCAACGAGAAGATCCTGGGTCGCGAGGCCGAGCTGGCTCCGTACTCCGGCCACCTCTCGATTAAGCCCGAGAAGTCCGAGTACGTGCTGACGCTCACCGACTCCGAGGATCACACCCGTGTCCTCGACGAGCGTCGCGTCCCCGCTTCGGTGCGCTTCATGCCCGAGATCGAGGACGGCTGCGAGGTTCGCGCCGGCGACCAGATCACCAAGGGCTTCGTCAACTTCCGCAACCTGCGCAAGTTGACCGACATCGAGTCGACGATGCACACCTTCGTCGAGAGCGTCAAGGACGTCTACACCAGCCAGGGCGTCGACCTGAACGACAAGCACATCGAGGTGCTCGCACGTCAGATGCTGCGTCGCGTTCAGATCACCAACCCCGGCGACTCCAAGTACCTGCTTGGTCAGTACGTCGACCGCTACGAGTTCGCTGACGAGGTCGAGCGCGTTGCCCGTCTGGGCGGTCAGGCTCCCGTGGCCGAGCCCGTCATCCTGGGTACGCTCAAGGTCGCGTCCAACATCGACTCCTGGCTGTCGAGCGCTTCGTTCATCCGTACCGCCGGCGTCCTTACCGAGGCTGCCATCGAGGGCAAGGTCGACCACCTGCTCGACCTTAAGTCCAACGTCATCGTCGGTAAGAAGATCCCTGCTGGTACCGGCCTTAAGCCGTATGCCAACGCCAAGTTGACGTATCGCACGGCCGACGGCTATGTCGACATCGACGGTCCGGCTTCGCCCAACGCCAAGTCGCTGCCCGAGTGGGCTCCGGTTGAACTCAAGGATCTGGACGAGCAGCTCCCGCAGCAGCTCGACTGGGCCGGCTACGACGAGTTCGGTGGTGCTGACGGTTCGTTCACCCGCAACGGCCATACCATCTCCGCCGAGAAGGCTCGCCTGTACCTGTTCGACGACCTGGGCGTGTCGCAGCGTTGGACCAACAAGTTCAGCGAGGTCGGCATCGAGACGGTCGGCGACCTGGTCGGCAAGTCCGAGGAGGATCTGCTGCGCATCGATGGTATCGGTGCTAAGGCGATCGAGGAGCTCCGTGACGGCCTGGAGGCCCACGACCTGCTCTACATCCTCGAGAACAACGACGACGTTGCCGACGAGGAAGACCTCTCGCAGCTGCTGCAGATGGTCTTTAGCCCCGACGGTCCGGACGATATCCTGCTGGGTACCTCCGCTCCGACGCATCACGCCGACGCCGACGAGGAGCTCCTGGGCGCCCCGATCGACGACAAGAAGGCTCCCGCCAACGGCGCAATCAACGAGGACATGGCGTCCCTCGACGAGCTGCTCAACCAGCTCGTGGACACCGACGACGCCGAAGAGGCCAAGGACAACGACGAGGAGTAATTAGTTCCGCCGTTCTAACGAACGGCGGCGACCTCCGTCGCTGCGCGGCCCCCAGAGCTACAATCTGTCATTCAAAAGGCAGGGCATGACCAAAAGGTCAATGCCCTGCCTTTTTCATGCCACCTTGTACGCTCTGGGGGCCGCTCGCTTGCGTATGCTCAACCTGTTGCGTTCCGTTGATCCCTTGCCAATAAGGGACAGGTTTATTTTGGTAGGTTTTTCCTGCTTGGATTTGAAACATTTCGTTCGGCCAAAGCGTATCTATGGTGAGGACCTCATCAAGAACCATCAGCGTCACCGGGAGGTGATTATGGAAGAACAAGCTTTTAGACAGGCGGTTGAAGACCACCGTGATGTCGTGTTTCGGATCGCCTTGACGTACCTGCGCGATCGCGCCGATGCCGACGATATTGCCCAAGATGTCTTTCTTAAGTTGCTTAAAAGCGATGGACACTTTGAAAGTTGGGAACATCTTCGCCGCTGGCTTATCCGGGTCACGATCAATGAATGCAAGTCTCTCTTTCGAAAACCGTGGAGGCGCGTGGAGGATATCGAGAATCTGACCGATTCGCTCTTGGCGGCGCAGGACGAGACCAAGGCCGTCCTATTAGACGTCATGCGGCTTCCGGAACGATTCCGTATCTCCATCGTGCTCTATTACTATCTGGGCTTCTCGACTTCAGAAATTGCCGAGTTACTGCATGTGCCAGCCGCGACCGTTCGAACGCGTTTAGCTCGCGGCAGATCGAAGCTCAAGTTCATCCTAGAGGAGGGCGACCGTGAAATCCAACCAGATCAAGCAGGCCTTCGAGTCCGTCCAAGCCGATAGCGATCTTGCTGACCGTGTTCTTTATGCCGCTGCTGGCGAGCCGCTTCGCCGAAAGGGTCACGCGAAGCCTCTGTATGTTGCCGTAATCGGATGTCTTGCCGGAGTGCTGGCGACCGGAGGGGTCGCCTACGCTGTTGTCAATTCCAGTTATTTTGCCTCTGCCTGGGGAAACCATGGCAACGGAGAGTCCGTTACCTGGACAAATGGCGGCTCGTCGGGGACGAAATATACCTACACCAGAGAGTTTGGTGATGGTATCGCGCCCCAAAGCCTGGAGGGTGCAGTCCAGAAGGTCAATCTGTCCGTCGAGGGCAACGGCTATACGCTCGACATTCATGAGATGGCAATCGACGAGAACGGTTGCGGTGCTGTGACGTTTACATTGTCCAATCCGAATGGCGTTAACTACTACAAGCCGGCGGCAGAGCTTGGCGAACTTGTTCTCTATGGTGAAGAAGAAGGGGGCGTCAGTACACCCAGCATGAACTTCGGCGAGGAATGGGCTGATACACGCTGCACCATTGATAAAGACACATCAAGCGACACGGTCATTAACGGCACGATGTACTTTGCATCTTGGAATCGCGATCGAGATTTACGACATGCGGTCACCTGGAATATCAGTTGGACGGAGGGCAAAGGTGAGGATGCGAAGGTGATCGAGGTATCGACGCCAGAGTTTAACGTCGGAGCGCACGTCGATACAAAAGAACTCCGCTCCGATGACTCGCCTCTCGAGATTAGCCCGTTTTCCATCCAGACGCACATCGATGATCTGGGCTATGAAGCAGTTGATCATAAACTGACCGTCACCTACAAGGATGGGTCAGAGCAGATTATCGAAGATGACGACGCAGGGGCGTACAATTTCTATGTTTCGATGGCACGCAATAGCGGAGAGAACATTTGGGTGCCAACGAAGTTGATTGATGTCGATCAAGTGGTCTCGGTAACCCTCGAGGGCGCGAGGTACACATCAACGGGGGAGACCGAAACGAAAGTACCCTTTACCATCGTCTATTCGTAAGGTCTAGGCCGCTTCCCAAGAGGGGAAGCGGCCTTTTTAGCGTTAAATGGGCGGTTAGATTGAACGCTATTTGTCTGATTCTCGGAAGAACGTGGCAAATGGATGCGGATCACCGTGAAGAGCGGCGTTTTCCCAGATAAAACCGACCAAAATAAACCTGTCCCTTTTTGGCAGGTAACGTTGCCCCGACGAGCACGTCGGATCCCCGGCCCGGGCGGCCCGCCCGGGCCGGGGATCCGCCAGCGCGCACAGGAGGGGATTCCTTTTGTGTAGGCTTTGCGGAAATGTGCCAATTTTGGGATACGCCCGGCGGCGTGGTCTGTTGACGACACAGCTAACGCCACGTATCCTATCGAACTGCGTGTTTCGTAGGGGGATGCTGACCCCTCGATTCAAGCCGTTGCACTTTACAGAAAGCTGGAATCATTCGAGAAGGAGTACGCTTTGCCTACTATTAACCAGCTGGTTCGCCAGGGCCGTCGTTCCGTGCCCAAGAAGTCCAAGAACGCTGCTCTGCAGCACAACTCCCAGAAGCGCGGCGTGTGCACCCGCGTCTTCACCACGAGCCCCAAGAAGCCGAACTCGGCTCTTCGTAAGGTTGCCCGTGTTCGCCTTGTCAACGGCATCGAAGTTACCGCTTACATCCCGGGTGAGGGCCACAACCTGCAGGAGCACTCCATCGTGCTCGTCCGCGGCGGTCGTGTCCGTGACCTCCCTGGTGTCCGTTATCACGTCATCCGTGGCGCCTACGACGCTGCTCCGGTCCAGAACCGTATGCAGGCCCGTTCCAAGTACGGTGCTAAGCGCCCCAAGGCTAAATAAGCCAGATAACGTTTTGATACTTTCGCCGCGTGCCGCCTAAGCGCCGCACGGTAGACACTTAAGGAGATTTCACATGCCGCGTCGTGCAGCAGCTAATCGTCGTGAGGTTCAGCCTGACGCCGTTTACAACAACCGCCTGGTGACTCAGCTCATCAACAAGGTCCTTCTTGACGGCAAGAAGGCCACCGCTGAGCGCATCGTTTACACCGCTTTCGAGATCGTTGCCGAGAAGTCCGAGGGTGGCGACGCTCTCGCTACCTTCAAGAAGGCTATGGACAACGTCAAGCCCACGCTCGAGGTTAAGCCCAAGCGTGTCGGTGGCGCTACCTATCAGGTCCCGATGGAGGTCAACTCCCGTCGTTCCACCGCTCTGGGTATCCGCTGGATCGTCAACTTCTCCCGCGCTCGCAAGGAGAAGACCATGGCCGAGCGTCTCGCCAACGAGATCCTCGACGCCTCCAACGGCCTGGGCGCTTCCGTCAAGAAGCGTGAGGACGTCTTCAAGATGGCCGAGGCCAACCGCGCGTTCTCTCACTATCGTTGGTAAGTTAAGGTAAGGAACTAACATGGCTAAGCCTAAGTACAAGCTTTCCGATACCCGTAACATCGGCATCATGGCTCACATCGATGCCGGTAAGACCACCACGACCGAGCGTATTCTTTACTACACCGGTAAGACCCACAAGATCGGTGAGGTTCATGAGGGCGCTGCCACCATGGACTGGATGGTTCAGGAGCAGGAGCGCGGCGTAACCATTACCTCCGCTGCTACCACCTGCTTCTGGAACAAGGACGGTAAGGACTACCGCATCCAGATCATCGACACCCCGGGCCACGTTGACTTCACCGCCGAGGTCGAGCGCTGCCTGCGCGTCCTCGATGGCGCTGTTGCCGTCTTTGACGCCGTTGCCGGCGTTCAGCCCCAGTCTGAGACCGTTTGGCGTCAGGCTTCTACTTTCAACGTCCCCCGCATCGCCTTCATCAACAAGTATGACCGCGTGGGCGCTGACTTCTTCAACGCTATCGAGACCATGAAGGATCGTCTCGACGCTAACGCCGTGGCCGCTCAGGTCCCGATGGGCGCCGAGGACAACTTCTGGGGCGTCATCGACCTCGTTACCATGACTGCATGGGACTTCAAGGCCGACGAGAAGGGCATGACCTACCCTGAGCCGATGGACGAGATCCCGGCTGAGTTTGCCGACATCGCTGCCACCAAGCGCGAGGAGCTCCTCGACGCTGCTGCCAGCTTTGACGACGAGCTCATGGAGAAGATCCTCATGGAGGAGGACTTCACCGTCGAGGAGCTCAAGGCTGCTCTGCGCAAGGGCGTTCTGGCCAATGAGCTCAACCTCGTCTTCGTGGGCTCCGCCTACAAGAACAAGGGCGTCCAGGAGCTGCTCGACGCTGTCGTCGACTACCTGCCCAGCCCGCTCGACGTCGAGGCTGTCACCGGTACCGATCCGGACACCGGCGAGGAGATCCAGCGTCATCCTTCCTTCGACGAGCCCTTCTCCGGCCTGGTCTTCAAGATCATGACCGACCCGTTCGTCGGTAAGCTCACCTACGTCCGCGTTTACTCCGGCCGCGCCGAGTCCGGCTCCTACGTGGTCAACGCTTCCAACGGTCAGCGCGAGCGCCTCGGCCGCATCCTCGAGATGAACGCCGCCGAGCGTATCGACCGTGACGACGCTGCCGCCGGCGACATCGTCGCTTGCGTCGGCTTCAAGAACTCCACCACCGGTGACACCCTGTGCGCCGAGGGCAAGGAGATCGTCCTCGAGAAGATCGAGTTCGCTAAGCCCGTTATCGACGTTGCCATCGAGCCCAAGACCAAGGCCGAGCAGGACAAGATGTCCCTGGCTCTGACCAAGCTCGCCGAGGAGGACCCGACCTTCCAGGTGTCCACCAACCACGAGACCGGCCAGACCATCATCGCCGGCATGGGCGAGCTGCACCTCGAGATCATCGTCGACCGTCTGCTCCGCGAGTTCAAGGTTGACGCTAACGTCGGTAAGCCCCAGGTCGCCTACCGCGAGACCGCTGGTCACGACGTCGAGAAGGCTGAGGGCAAGTTCGTCCGTCAGTCCGGTGGTCGCGGTCAGTACGGCCACGCCGTCATCAAGCTCGAGAAGATGGAGGAGGGCTTCGGCTACGAGTTCGTCAACGCTATCGTCGGCGGCGTCGTGCCCAAGGAGTACATCCCGTCCATCGACAAGGGCATCCAGGAGGCCCTGAACACCGGTGTTATCGCCGGCTTCCCGGTCCTCGACGTCAAGGTCACCCTGTTCGACGGTTCTTACCACGAGGTCGACTCCTCCGAGGCCGCCTTTAAGATCGCCGGTTCCATGGCTATCAAGGACGCCCTCAAGAAGTCCGACCCGCAGCTGCTCGAGCCGATCATGGCTGTCGAGGTCGAGACCCCCGAGCAGTACATGGGCGACGTTATGGGCAACCTCTCCGGTCGCCGCGGCAAGATCGAGGGCATGGAGGATCGCAAGAACAGCAAGCTCATCCGTGCCAAGGTGCCGCTGGGCGAGATGTTCGGTTACGCTACCGACCTTCGCTCCCAGACCCAGGGCCGTGCATCCTACACGATGCAGTTCGACTCTTATGAGCCCGCGCCCAAGTCCATCGTGGACGAGGTCATGAGCAAGAACGCCTAAGTTCGAGCTCCCTGTTACGTAATCCGCGAGAGCATCTCTCGCACTCTTTGGAGGTTTAAGTTGGCTACCCAGAAGATCCGCATTCGCCTCAAGGGCTATGATCACGAGGTCGTCGATCAGTCCGCGAAGCTCATCGTCGAGACCGCTCAGAAGACCGGCGCTCGCGTTTCCGGTCCTGTCCCCCTGCCCACCGAGCGCAACCTGTACACGGTTATCCGCTCGCCGCACGTGAACAAGGACTCCCGTGAGCAGTTCGAGATGCGCACCCACAAGCGTCTCATCGACATCCTCGACCCCACCTCGGGCACCGTTGATTCGCTCATGCGTCTCGACCTCCCCGCTGGCGTCGACATCGACATCAAGCTCTAAGCGATATCGCTCATAGCTTAAAGGGCCCCGCTGCCGTTACGGTAGCGGGGCCCTTTTGTTTTGAGCTTAGGTTTTAAGAGGCGAATAATGCTGCTGAGAGGATGGCTTTGGCACCCTATGCGCTCAAAGGGCGCAAGGATGCTTCTTCGAAGTGGAATGCGCGGAGCCCGCCCTCCGTCTCGATGTTCGCGCGACCATAATCGTCGACCGTTCTGAATATTCCTCGCGCCAGCTCTTCTCCAGCGGGGGAGCGGGCAATTACGTGGTTCCCAATCCAATTGAGGCGGGCGACATAATCATCGAGGATGGGCGCAAGCGGGCCGACGCTACTCTCCATTGTATTAAGGCACTTCTCCCAAGTGTCTACACCCTCAACGACCGCATGGTAGACCGCATCGAGCAGCGTATCGACCGTGGGAACATTCTTGTTGAGATCCGAGAGGCCGATTGCCGCCAGCCCGCCATCGGGAACCTCCGAGGGCACATAGTTTACGTTGACGCCAATGCCGCAGACGGCGAAGGGCCTGCCTTCGTTATCGCGTGCGGCCTCGACCAGAATGCCGCCGAGCTTGCGTCCTCGCGCGACCAGGTCGTTGGGCCATTTGAGACCAATCTCGTTTGCAAGACCCTGCTTTCCGAGCGCCTCGAGCACCGCTAGGCCGCTGACGGCGGCAAGACCAGAGTACTTTGCAGGATTAACGCATGGACGCAGGACAATCGAAAGCAATAGGTTGCCGGCGGTTGAATCCCACTTGTGGCCGCGCCGGCCGCGTCCTGCTGTCTGAGCCCGGGCGGCAAGTCCTGTGCCGTGCGTCGCTCCCTGTTTTCCTGCTTCGAGCAGGTCATCGTTGGTCGATCCGGTTACGTCGACTATCGTTAATTTGGCATCCATAACGGCTGCTACCTCCTAAGTTAATAAAGCAATCGTGCAATGGTGTCGAGAGATAGACACAATGTGAAGCCTTTGTCGCATTTGGACAATTTAATGTTAACACGTCAACAACGACTAAATTGCGCTATCCTCTCTTGGTCGATGTAAACACGTCAACAACTCAAAGGAGGTTAGTGATGGGTTTCACGATTCTTGGAACAGGCTCGGCGCTTCCTAAGCGCAGTGTTTCCAATGACGAGCTGTCCGAGTTCCTCGATACCTCGGATGAGTGGATTTTTACCCGCACAGGTATCAAGAGCCGCCATGTATGCACCACCGAGTCACTTGATGACCTTGCCGTAGCGGCGAGCGAGCGGGCACTCCAGGTGTCCGGAATCGACGCGAGCCAGCTGGATCTGATCGTCTGCTCGACGACGACGGGTGACCACCTTGTTCCCGCTGAGGCGTGTGCCGTTGCTGAGCGACTGGGCGCGACGTGCCCTGCTTTCGATGTCTCGGCTGCCTGCGCCGGCTTCGTATTTGCGCTCGATGTCGCCGAGGGCTATATCGCCCGAGGACGAGCCAAGCATGTGCTTGTCGTTGCCGCCGAGCAGATGACGCGCGCGCTCGACTGGACCGACCGCGCCACCTGTGTGCTCTTTGGCGATGGGGCAGGCGCCGCGGTGATTGAGGCTGGGGGAGACAGCCCCCTTGCCGTTGAGCTTTCGACGGCGCCCGACGTCGAGACGTTGTGCGTTCCCGGTCTGGTCGGCACCTCGCCGTTTAAGGCCTCCGCAGATAGCGAGAGCGTGCTGTCCATGAATGGCCGCCGCGTGTTCAAGTTCGGCGTCAACGCGATTTGCGACACGGTCCATAAGCTTGCGAGCGATGCGGGCATTTCGGTCGAGGACATCGACCATTTTGTATTCCATCAGGCTAACGAACGAATCCTGAGTCAGGCGGTCAAGCGCCTCGGTGTGCCAGACAAGCGCGTGGTTCGAACGCTGCGCGAGACCGGCAACATTTCGAGCGCATGCATTCCGCTTGCCCTCGACCGGCTGGCAAACGCCGGTGCACTTCACACGGGCGACACCATCGCCCTCGTTGGATTTGGCGCCGGTCTGGATATAGGTGGCTATCTACTTCGTTGGAAGTAGTCGCACATAGGTAATAAAAACGCCCCTAGGGCACAAACAAAGGAGAACTACCATGGCAGATCAGAAGACCTTCGAGCGCGTTTGCGATGTTATCCGCGAGACCGCCGGTCTTGACGACGTCGAGATGAAGCCCGAGTCCACGCTCGAGGAGATTGGTCTCGACAGTCTGGGCACCGTCGAGATCCTCGTCGCCGTTGAGGACGAGTTTGGCATCCAGCTCGATACCGAGGAGAACCCCAAGACGGTCGGCGAGTTCGCCGATACGGTCGAGGCGGCATTGGAGAAGTAGAGATGCTCAAGACTCCTCTCTGCGAGCTGCTCGGCATCGAAAAGCCCGTGTTCCAGGGCGGCATGGCCTGGATTGCCGATGCCTCGCTGGCATCGG
This sequence comes from Collinsella sp. TF12-2AT, assembly GCF_003436735.1. Classification (NCBI taxonomy): domain Bacteria; kingdom Bacillati; phylum Actinomycetota; class Coriobacteriia; order Coriobacteriales; family Coriobacteriaceae; genus Collinsella; species Collinsella sp. TF12-2AT. Next base: position 178,109 of record NZ_QSQK01000002.1, read on the forward strand.
CCGTGTCCGAGGCCGGCGGGTTGGGAATCATCGCGGCCATGAATGCCGACTCCAACTGGCTGTGCGATCAGATTCACGAGCTGCGCACCAAGACGGATAAGCCCTTTGGTGTGAACGTCATGCTTATGAGCCCGTTTGCCGACCAGGTCGCGCAGGTTGTGATTGACGAGCAGGTGCCGGTCGTCGTGACGGGTGCCGGCAATCCCACCAAGTACATGAAGGCTTGGAACGACGCCGGCATCAAGGTCATCCCGGTCGTTGCCTCGGTGGCGCTGGCGCGTCTCGTGGCGCGTCGTGGGGCCACCGCCGTGGTTGCCGAAGGCACCGAATCGGGTGGACATATTGGCGAGACATCGACGATGGCGCTCGTTCCGCAGGTTGTCGACGCGGTCGATGTCCCCGTTGTGGCAGCTGGCGGTATCGCCGATGGTCGCGGCGTGGCAGCGGCCTTTATGCTTGGCGCCGCTGGCGTCCAGGTGGGAACACGCTTTCTGGTCGCAAACGAGTGCACCGTATCCGAACAGTACAAAGAGATGGTCCTGAAGGCCAACGACACTTCGACGCGTGCGACCGGTCGCTCGACGGGACATCCAGTGCGCGCCCTCAAGAGCCCCTTCACCAACGCCTATGCCAAGAGCGAGGGTTCCGGCGCGAGTGCCGAGGAGCTCGGTGCTATGGGAACCGGTGCGCTGCGTAAGGCCGCCAAGGACGGCAACTACGAAGAGGGTTCGTTTTTGTGTGGACAGATTGCCGGCATGGTCAACGAACGCCAGAGCGCACGCGAAATCGTTGACGACCTGGTCGATGGCGCCGAGCACGTCCTGAAGGGTGCGTGTGCATGGGTGGCGTAGCGTTTTTGTTTGCCGGCCAGGGTGCCCAGCACCCCGCGATGGGCGTCGACTTGATCGAGAAATCGCCGGCGGCCGCCGAGGTGTTCGCCATTGCCGATGAGGTGCGCCCGGGGACGAGCGAGCAGTGCCGGAGCGCCTCCAAGGAGGAGCTCTCGCAGACCGAGAACACGCAGCCCTGCGTGTTCGTGCACGACTTGGCTGTCGCCGTCGCCCTGCGCGAGCGCGGCGTGGTGCCTGCCGCCTGTGCGGGATTTTCGCTGGGCGAGGTCTCCGCACTCAGCTTTGCGGGGGCATTCGATACGCGAGCGGGTTTTGAGCTCGTGTGTGAGCGCGCGGCATTGATGGCCACGGCGGCCGAGCGTCACCCTGGCGGCATGCGCGCCGTCATCAAACTTGATGCTGCGCAAGTCGAGAACCTGGCTGCGCAGGCCGGCGAGGACTGCTGGCCGGTCAACTACAACAGTCCCCAGCAGACGGTTGTGGCCGGAGCGCCCGATGCGCTGCAGACCCTCGACGTCCTAGTAAAAGAGGCTGGCGGCCGCGCCATGAAGGTCGCGGTGTCGGGTGCATTTCATAGCCCCTATATGGCCGAGGCGACCTGTGGCCTTGCCGCATATATTGAGGCCGGTCACGCGCCGTCCCCGTTGCTCATTCCTGTTTTGGCAAATATGACAGCGGCGCCCTATCCGGCGGACCCCCAGACGGCATCGGATGTCTTGGCCAATCAGGTGAGCCATGCCGTGCGCTGGGTCGATACGCTGCATGCTCTGCAGGATCAAGGCATCGACACATTTATTGAGGTCGGCCCCGGCAAAACGCTGTCCGGCCTGATCAAGCGTACGTTGAGCGACGTTCGTGTGTATTCGTGCGAGACGGCCGAGCAGGTCGCAGCTATTGCCGACGAGCTCGCATAGTCCACAGGGCTGTAACCCGAAAGGAATGACATGGGCAACTTGAACAACGGCGCGCTCGAGCGCAACGATTCGCGTCGTGTGGCACTGATCACGGGCGGCTCGCGTGGTATCGGCCGCGCTTGTGCGGTTGGCCTGGCGGAGGACGGCTTTGATATCGCCGTCGTCTATGCCGGTAGCGTCGATGCGGCGCGCGAGACGTGCGAAGCCTGCGAGGCCGCTGGCGCCACGGCGCGCGCGTATCAATGCGATGTGGCCGACTCCGATGCCGTCAACGCGTGCGCGGAAGCGGTTCTCAACGACTTTGGCTCTATTTGGGTGCTCGTCAACAATGCCGGGATCACTCGCGATGGGCTGCTCATGCGCATGGGCGACGACGCCTTCGATCGCGTGCTCGATGTCAATCTAAAAGGAACGTTTAACACGACACGCGCACTCACCAAGACCTTTATGCGCCAGCGCGGCGGCTGCGTCGTCAACATGAGCTCGGTCGTGGGCCTGATGGGCAATGCCGGACAGGCCAACTACGCGGCCTCCAAGGCGGGCGTGATCGGCCTGACCAAGGCGGTGGCGCGCGAGCTTGCGCCTCGCGGCGTACGGGTGAACGCGGTCGCCCCCGGGTTTGTCGAGACGGATATGACGGCAAAGCTCTCGGATAAGGTGCGTGCGGCAACCGAGGAGCAGATTCCCCTTAAGCGTATGGCGCAGCCCGAGGAGGTGGCCGGTGTGGTGCGCTTTTTAGCGAGCGATGCGGCCGCTTACATTACGGGCGAAGTCATACGCGTCGACGGCGGAATGGCGATGTAGAAAGCAAGCCGGGTAAGCGGCTTGGATGAGGAGACCATGATGGAACAGAGAGTTGCAATCACCGGCATAGGTGCCGTGTCGCCGCTCGGCAACACCGCGCTTGCCACCTGGGCGGCCATGTGCGCCGGAACGTGTGGCATCGGTCCGATCACGCACTTTGATACCGATGCATTTGCCGTCAAGGTGGCGGCCGAGGTCAAGGGTTTTGACGGCAACGATTACTTTGGCAAGCATGACGCCAAGCATCTCGACCCCTGTGTTCAGTTTGCGATGGCGGCGTCGGACGAGGCCATGCACGATGCGGGCCTCGATGTTGAGGGCGCGGTCGATCGCGATCGCCTGGGTGTCTATGTGGGCTCGGGCGTGGGCGGCATGCAGACGCTTGTCGACAACGTCCATACGATTGCCGATCGCGGGCCTCGTCGCGCATCGCCCTACATGATTGCGATGATGATTCCCAACATGGCTTCGGGCAACATTGCGATTCGCCATAAGGCAAAGGGCCCGACCCTGCCCGTCGTGACCGCCTGCGCGACTTCTGCCCATGCGGTGGGCGAGGCGTTCCGCGCCATCAAGCACGGCTATGCCGATGCAATCCTGGCCGGCGGCGCCGAGGCCGCCATTATCCCCGATGCCGTTGCGGGCTTTACGTCCTGCCGCGCATTGACCACCAACCCCGATCCCGCGACGGCTTGCCGCCCGTTCGATGCAGACCGCGACGGCTTTGTGATGGGCGAGGGCGCCTGCGTGCTCGTGCTCGAGGGTATGGAGCACGCACAGGCCCGCGGTGCGCACATTTACGCCGAGGTCGTGGGCTACGGCAACACCGATGACGCCTACCACATCACGAGTCCCGACCCGGACGCGGCAGGTATCGCCCGTGCGATATCGCTGGCGGTGGCCGAGGGCGACGTTAAGCCTTCTGAGGGCCTCTACATCAACGCTCACGGCACCTCGACCAAACTCAACGATTCGTCCGAGACGGCGGGCATCAAGCGAGCACTCGGCGAGGATGCGGCGCGCGCCGCGCACGTCTCGTCGACCAAGTCGATGACCGGCCATATGATCGGCGCCACGGGTGCCATCGAGGTCATGGCCTGTGCCATGGCGCTCGAGCAGGGTGTGGTGCCGCCGACTATTAACTACCACACGCCCGATCCCGCCTGCGATCTTGACTACACGCCCAATCGCGCAGTTCGCGCCGACCTTACCTGGGCGCTTTCGACCAATCTGGGCTTTGGCGGGCACAACGCCGCCATCGCGCTGCGTAGATATGCAAGGAGCTAGAGCATGGATTCCAAAAGACTTGCCGAGATAGCCGATGTGATGGAGGACCGCGGCCTCACGCGCGTGCGCGTTGAGGAGCCCGATGGCACCGCGGTCGAACTCGAGCGCGCGAGCGCCGCACAGCCGGTTGCCGTGCCCATGCCCATGCCGAGCGCTATGGCCGCTCCAGTTGCAGCTCCCACAGTCGCGCCTGCCGCACCGGAGCCCGCCGCGCAGGCGCCTGCCGCCGCATCGGAGCCCAAGGGCACCGAGGTGACCGCTCCCATGGTCGGCGTTTTCTACGCTGCCCCGGCGCCGGGCGACGAGCCGTTTGTGCACGTGGGCTCCAAGGTCAAGGCCGGCGAGACCCTCTGCATCATCGAGGCCATGAAGGTTCTCAACGAGGTGACGGCAGAGGCGGATGGCGAGGTGCTCGAGATCTGCGTGGCCGACGGCGACCTCGTGGAGTTTGGCAGTTGCCTCATGAGGATCGGATAGGTGATATCCATGAACAAAGAAGAGCTTAAAGAACTGTTACCGCATCGCGAGCCGATGCTTTTGCTCGACGAAGCCGAGCTGGTGGGCGAGGAGGCCCACGGCAAGATCACGATTACGGGCGACGAGTACTTTTTGCAGGGGCATTTTCCGGGAAACCCGGTCGTCCCCGGCGTGATTCAGTGCGAGATGCTCGCCCAGAACTGCTGCGTGCTGCTGATGGGCGATGAGGAGGCGCGCGGCGCGACGCCGTTCTACACGAGTCTGGACAAGGTGCGCTTTAAGCGTCCGGTGCGCCCGGGCGACACGGTGGATCTGGTGTGCTCCATCACGCGTGCGCGCGGGCCGTTCCGCTTTGCGACGGGTACTGCGAGCGTCAACGGTGAGGTTTGCTGCCGCGCCGATATGTCTTTTGCACTCATGCACGAAAGTTAAGGAAGGCTTCATGTTCGATAAAGTGCTCATCGCCAACCGCGGCGAAGTCGCGGTCCGTGTTATCCGCGCGTGCCGTGATATGGGCATCAAGACCGTCGCTGTTTATTCCACGGCCGATGCGGACGCGCTGCACGTGCAGCTTGCCGACGAGGCGTATTGCATCGGCGGCCCGCGTCTTGCCGAGAGCTACCTCAACGACGATGCCGTGCTTACCTGTGCCGTAAAGTCGGGAGCTAAGGCAATTCATCCCGGCTACGGCTTTTTCTCCGAGAAGGCGAGCTTCGTGCGCGACTGCGACAAGTATGGCCTGGCGTTTGTCGGTCCTTCGGCCGAGGTGATCGACAGCATGGGCGACAAGGACGCCGCACGTCGAACGGCTGCCGCGGCGGGCGTGCCCATCGTACCGGGCTGCGATTTGCTCAAAAGCCCCGAGGAGGCGACGGCCGAGGCCGAGCGCATTGGCTGCCCCGTGCTTATTAAGGCGCGTGCAGGTGGCGGCGGTCGCGGCATTCGCAAGGTCGAGCGCGTGGAAGATGCGGCAAAGGCGTTCATCGAGGCGCGTGCCGAGGGCGAGGCCGTTTTTGGCGACGGCGAGTGCTACATGGAGAAGTTCGTCGCGCCGGCGCATCACGTTGAGGTGCAGATTATGGCCGATAAGCAGGGCCATGTGTTTTCGCTCGGCGAGCGCGAGTGCTCGGTGCAGCGGCGCAACCAAAAGCTAATCGAGGAGAGCCCCGCGCCGTGCCTCGACGGACACGACGACATTCGTGCTCGCATGCACAAGGCAGCGCGTGACCTGGCTCGTGCCGTCGGCTACGAAGGAGCCGGTACCATCGAGTTCCTGTATTCGGACGACGGCAATTTCTACTTTATGGAAATGAACACGCGCTTGCAGGTGGAGCATCCGGTTACGGAGTTTGTGACCGATACCGACTTGGTCAAGTGGCAGCTGCGCGTGGCAGCCGGCCAGCCTCTGCCCTTTGAGCAGGAGGACATGCCGGTCCGCAACCACGCCATGGAGTGCCGCATCAATGCCGAAACGCCGGACTTTCTGCCGTCATGCGGAACGGTCACCGCGTTGCGTGTGCCGGGTGGTCCGCGCGTGCGCTGGGATTCCGCCATGTTTACCGGTGCGAAAGTTCCGCCGTACTACGACTCCATGCTTGGCAAGCTCATCGTGTGTGCGCCCACGCGTGACGGCGCCATTCGCAAGATGCGCTCGGCCCTGGGCGAGCTCGTGATTGAGGGCGTGAGCGAAAACAGCGAACTGCAGCTCGACGTGCTGGCAAACGATGAGTTCTTGTCGGGCATGTACCACACCGATCTGATGGGGCATCTCTATGCTGATGAATAGAAAAGCGAAGACGGTCAACGTCCTCGAGGGGCCGATGACCGAGTCGTGCGCCGAGTTTCCCGCGCGCCACGTGTTTATCAAGTGCCCGGAGTGCCGTCGTGTGATCGATGAGGCGCGCCTGCACGACAACCTTGAGGTCTGCCCTCGTTGCGGCAAGCATTTTCGCGTGAGCGGGCGCGACCGTATGCGCATGACGGTTGACGAGGGCACGTTTGAGGAATGGGATGCCAATCTGGCGTCGGAGGACTTCCTCTCGTTTCCCGGTTATGCAGACAAGCTCAAGGGCGCGGTCGAGCGTTCGGGCGAGCGCGATGCCGTTGTGTGCGGCAGGGGTAAAATCTGCGGCTGCGATACGGCGCTCTTCTTTATGGATGCCAACTTTATGATGGGCTCGATGGGCTCCGTGGTGGGCGAGAAGATCTGCCGCACATTTGAGCATGCGATCGAGCTGGGATTGCCAGTTGTCGGCTTTACCGTTTCGGGTGGTGCGCGCATGCAAGAGGGCGTGACATCGCTTATGCAGATGGCCAAGATTTCTGCGGCGGTTAGGCGCCACAGCGAGGCGGGCGGCCTGTATATCACGGTGCTCACCGACCCCACGACCGGCGGCGTAACCGCGAGCTTTGCCATGGAGGGCGACATTATCCTGGCCGAGCCCGATGCCCTGACGGCATTTGCCGGCCCGCGCGTGATCGAGCAGAACATGCATAAGCGCTTGCCCAAGGGGTTCCAGCGTTCCGAGTTTTTGCTGGAGCACGGCTTTTGCGATGCCGTTGTTCCGCGTGGCGAGATTGCGCTCACGGTAGGCGAGCTGCTGGCGTTGCACAAAGGACACGCACCCGGCCTGGGGGCACCGCATGAGATTGTGCATACGGGTCGCCGCGGCAAAAAGCTGGGACACTTGTTTAAGCGCTCGGCCGCACCAAAAACCGCGCTCGAGATTGTCAAACAGACCCGCTCGGCAGATCGCGCCACGGCAGGCGAGATGATCTCGCTGGGCCTGGATGGATTTGTGGAGCTGCACGGCGACCGCTACTTTGGCGACGACGCCGCTGTGGTGGCTGGCATTGGCTGGAAAGACGGGCGCCCCGTAACGGTCATCGCCATCGAGCGCGGCACCACGACCAAAGAGCGCATGCGTCGCAACTTTGGCATGGCACATCCCGAGGGCTACCGCAAAGCGCGTCGCCTTATGCGCCAGGCCGAAAAGTTTGGTCGACCGGTTCTGTGCCTGGTCGATACTTCGGGCGCGTTTTGCGGCATCGGTGCCGAGGAACGCGGCCAGGGCGAGGCGATTGCCCAGAATCTCATGGAGATGAGCGGCCTTAAGACGCCGATTGTCTCGGTGGTGACAGGCGAGGGCGGCTCTGGTGGCGCGCTGGCGCTATCCGTGGCCGACCGCATCCTGATGCTCTCGAGCTCGGCCTATTCGGTCGTGAGCCCCGAGGCCTGTGCGTCGATCCTATGGAAGGATACCGACCGCGCGAATGAGGCCGCCGAGGCGCTGAAGCTCACGGCTCCCGATCTGTTGGCGCTCGGCATCATCGACGGCATTGTTGACGATAGGGGCCTGTCGCATGAGGAGATCGCCGGTGCCGTCATGTCCTCGGCATTTGATGCCTTCGATACGCTTGGGCAGCTCGACGAGGCGACCCTCACAAACCTCCGCTACGAAAAGTACCGCGCAATCGGTCAGTACCGCACGATGTGACAAAGGGGCAGCCCGCATGTCACATTGGGAAAGGCGTTCCATGTCACAAGTTTCCAACACCACGTTTGCAACGACGGTTTCATCAAACGCCATGGCCGTGGTGGACTATCTGTCCAAAAGCATGATGTCGGCGCTGCCGTTTATTGTTTGCGCGGCGTTGTTCCGCACCGTCGCCGTCATTATGGGCGAGGGGATGCTGGGCCTGTGGTCTGCCGATTCCGAAATCTATCGCCTGTTCTACAGTTGGCTCTATAACGCCGGCTACTACTTTTTGCCCATTTATCTTGGTTGGGCGGCCGCCCGCCAGCTCGGTTGCTCGGAGCAGCTGGGCATGATGCTGGGCGGCGTATTGATTGCACCCGATCTGCTTAAGCTCGTTGATGCCGCCTCGACGACGGGGGCATCGATGACTTCCGTGTATGGTCTGCTTCCCGCGCCGGTCAACGATTACACGACGACTGTTATTCCGGTTCTCATCTCGGTGCCCGTGCTATGGCGAGTGGAGTGTTTCTTTAAGCGCGTTATCCCTAAGGCCGTGGCGTTTTCGTTCGTTCCGTTTGCAACCATGCTTGTCATGGTTCCGGTTTCGCTGTGCATTACGGCGCCGGCGGGCAGCTATCTGGGCATGCTGTTGGGCCAGCTTATGTTTATGCTTGGCAATTCCGGTGGCATCGTGTCGCTGCTCACGCTTATGGGGCTTGCCGCTGGCTGGGAGTTCCTAAAGATCGCGGGCGTCAGCAATGTTGTCCTATCGCTTGCGTACGCGCAGTTTATGAGTGTGGGAACGGATTCGTGCATCCTGATCGCCGCGACAATGGCAACGTTCGCTGTTTGGGGCATGCCCTTTGGCGCTGCGCTTCGCATTGCGAATGAGGACGAGAAGGCGCTCATGCTGGGCTATTCAATCTCGGGCGTGCTTGGCGGCGTAAGCGAGCCGGCGCTGTACGGTTGCGGCTTTAAATATGGCAGGTGCCTGACGTGCATGGCCATTGGCGGCGCCGTCGGAGGCCTTGTTGCGGCCGTGGGCCACGTTACGGCCTATACCATCGGCATGACGAATGTCCTCATGGTCATTGGCTTTGCCACGGGCGGTATTTCGAACCTGCTGTGGTGCTGCGCTGCCGGCGGCACGGCATTTGCGGTGTCTGCGGCGCTGAGCTACTGCTTTGGCGTGGTGCCGACGAAGGAGCAGACGGCAGAAGACGAAGCCGATTCGCCCGAAACAGTGGTGAGCGCTGCTGAAGCAAGCGCATAGACCTGTGCGACAAAAGGACGATTCCATTGTCATGTTCCAAGGCCGCGGCTCGTGTGGGTTGCGGCCTTTTGTATCTGGGGGACAAAGTGGCTACACTACAATCCGTTTGAGCAATAGATATATGGGTAGTGCCGTGGGGGCGGATATAGATGGTCGAGTGGATTGTTCGTCGTGCGCAGGGTGACCGTGCGCGCGTGGGCACGTTGACGGGCGTGGTGTGTATTCTCGCTAATGTTGCACTTTGTGCTGCGAAGGGCGCAATTGGCGTGCTGTCGGGATCGGTTTCGATTGTGGCGGACGCCATGAACAACTTGTCCGATGCCAGCTCGAATATCGTGAGCGTGCTGGGCTTTAAGCTGGCGAGCAAGCCGGCCGATCCCGAGCATCCTTACGGACATGGTCGCTACGAGTATCTTTCTGGCCTGGTCGTGGCGGCGCTCGTGCTGCTGATCGGCCTTGAGCTTATCAAGTCCTCGTTTGAGCGCATCATCCACCCCGAACCTGTCGAGTTCTCGCTTGCCCTGGTGGCAGTTCTGGCGCTTTCGATGGTTGTAAAGCTGTGGATGGCGGCCCTCAACCAAAAGCTCGGTGATCGCATTGAGTCCGAGACGCTGCATGCGACGGCTCAGGACTCAAAGAACGATGTTCTTGCTACGGGTGCTGTGCTGGCGTGCGCAATTGTTTCGCAGGTGACGCACATCAATCTTGACGCATGGGTCGGTCTTGCCGTTGGCGCCTATATTGGCTGGAGCGGCTTTGAGCTTATCCAAGATACGGTGAGTCCGCTTTTGGGCCAGGCACCCGATCCCAAGTTGGTTAAACACATCCGAGACAAGATCATGAGCTACCCCGGCGTTTTGGGCGTTCATGACCTGATGGTTCACGATTACGGTCCGGGTAGGAAGTTTGCAAGTGCGCACGCCGAGATGGCGGCCGAGGCCAGCCCGCTGGAAAGTCATGACACGCTCGATAACATAGAGCAGTCGTTTAGGGACGAGGACGGCATGATCGTCACGCTCCATTACGATCCCATCGTGACCGACGATTCAAATGTGGCGAGCATGCGCCTGCGCATCAATGCTATGGCTCAAGAGATCGATAGCCGCCTTTCGATTCACGATCTGCGTTGCGTGCCGGGTCCCACGCACACCAATGTGATCTTTGACTGCGTGCGTCCCTCGGATTTGAGCATGGATGCCGAGGACCTAAAACACGCGCTGGCCCAGAGGGTCGAATCGGAATATCCCAAGTCGATTGCCAAGATTACGATCGACGAAGACTACGTAGGGCATACCCACGAATAGGATTGCGCCACGCAAGCTATCGAAGCAGAAGGGGAGAGCATGAAGCGTCTCTATCTACTCCGTCACGGCCAGACGGAATTCAACGTCAAAAAGCTGGTCCAGGGCCGCTGCGATTCACCTTTGACCGACCTGGGCCGCAAACAAGCGGGAATGGCAGCCGCATGGCTCAAAGCCCACAACGTCGTCCCCGACAAAGTGGTCTCCTCACCTTTGGGCCGAGCCATGGCCACGGCAGGCCTCGTCGCAACCGAGCTCCTCGGCCCGGACGCAGCAGTCGAGTCCTGCGAAGGCATCATCGAGCGCTGCTACGGCACCTTCGAAGAAGGCCCCCACGACGCCCTGCCCACCGACGTCTGGGATCCGGGCGAGGACCTGGTCCCCTTCGGAGGAGAGGGAAGCAAAGCGTTACAAGAACGCATGGTAGCCACCCTCACCAATATCATGGGCTCCGAGGGCATCGAAACCCTCTTAGCAGTAAGCCACGGCAGCGCCAGCCGCCAATTCATCAAGGCTGCAGCTCCAGAGGGCTTCGAGCTCCCAGCAAAACTCCCCAACTGCGCCATCATGATCTTCGGTTTTGAAGAGGCAAAGCCACAAGCAGAAGGCGAGCCAATGCAATGCCAGTTCACCCTCCAGCAAATAGTGGACCCTCAACAAAGTAATTAGCTGAGCGAGCAGAGTTAAGCAGACATCAACGTGTCGTCTCCCGAGCTTGGCAGAGGGGCGGCGAAATATATTAAGTTTGTCGCGAGTTCCGCACGCAAAGGAAAGCACTTAATGTGCTTTCCGTCTTGCGCAGGACTGTAGAGCAGCAAACTTAATATATTTCGCCGCCCCTCTGCCAAGCCCAGGCGACTCCACGCACTTTACCTGCGTAAACAATGTGAGTGAAATATGAATCTCGATGGATACGCCCGCAGCCGTGTATACTAAACAGCTGTGTGTAACCAGGGGAGTATTCTGGCTGGACAAAATGCCTGCTTAATAGGGTTGTCAGGTAGTCCGGACGCAATACAAGACTGGGGAGCACGTCGTGTAAGTAGTGGTCCTCTAGGGGCGTACGCTCGGTGGTGTACGCATTGTCCCAAGACCACGCGAGAGTTGGGATCATATCTTGATCAGCATGATTCTCGGCCGCAAGATTGGCATGACCCAGGTTTGGGACGAGGACGACAACGTCGTTCCCGTCACGGTCATCCAGGCTGGCCCCTGCGCTGTCTCGCAGGTTAAAACTCAGGCAACCGACGGCTATGACGCCGTCCAGATCGGTTTCGGCGACATCAAGGCCAAGAACGTGAACAAGCCCATGGCTGGTCACTTCGCCAAGGCCGGCGTCGAGCCTGTCCGCTTCCTTCGTGAGGTCCGCGTCGAGAACGGCGAGGAGCACAAGGTCGGCGAGGTCGTCACCGTCGCTGATTTCGCTGATGTCGAGAAGGTCGACGTCATCGGTACCTCCAAGGGTAAGGGCTTCCAGGGTCGCATCAAGCGCTGGGGTCAGCGCCGCGGTCCTATGACGCATGGTTCTCACTTCCAGCGTCACCCCGGTTCTATCGGTCAGTGCGCCTATCCTGCGCGCGTCCTCAAGGGCGTCAAGATGGCCGGTCACATGGGTAACGAGCGCGTTACCGTCAAGAACCTTTCCGTTGTCCGCATCGATGTCGAGCAGAACCTCATCTTGGTCAAGGGCGCTGTCCCGGGTGCCAAGAATGGTCTCGTCGCCATCCGTATGGCCTAAGGGCCCAGCCCATTTAGCCCAGCGTCATACCAAGGAGAACACTTAAATGGCAAAGTTTGAAGTAAAGAACAGCGAGGGCAAGAAGGTCGCCGAGGCCGAGCTCGCCGCTGAGGTGTACGGCATCGAGCCGAACATCCACGTTATGCACCACATCGTCAAGTGCCAGATGGCCTCTTGGCGTCAGGGCACCCAGTCCGCTAAGGGCCGCTCTGAGGTTTCCGGTGGCGGCAAGAAGCCTTGGCGTCAGAAGGGCACCGGCCGTGCCCGCCAGGGTTCCATCCGTGCTGCCCAGTGGCGTCACGGTGGCGTTGTCTTCGCCCCCAAGCCCCGTTCCTACGCTAAGCGTATGAACAACAAGGAGGTCAAGCTGGCTATGCGCTCCGCGCTGTCCGCCAAGCTGGCCGATGGCGAGCTCGTGCTCGTCGACGACTACGGCTTCGAGAAGCCTTCCACCAAGGCTGCCGTTGCCATGCTCAAGGCTCTTGGCCTTGAGGGCAAGCGTCTGACCATCATCGTTCGCGATGAGGACGTCAACGCCTACCTGTCGTTCCGCAATATTCCCAAGACGTTCATCATCACCGCTGACGAGGCCAACACCTACGATCTCGTCAACAACAACGCTGTGCTGATGCCCGCCGACATCGCCGCTCACTTCGGGGAGGTGCTTGCATAAATGACCGCCCACGAGATCATCATCCGTCCGATCGTGTCCGAGCGTTCCTTCTCCGGCATGGAGCAGAACAAGTACACGTTCGAGGTCGCCAAGGATGCTAACAAGTATCAGATCAAGGACGCTGTCGAGGAGATCTTCGGCGTCAAGGTCGTTCGCGTGAACACCTTGACGGTCAAGCCCAAGACCAAGCGCGTGCGCTATGTCGCCGGCAAGACCCGTTCTTGGAAGAAGGCCATCGTCACGCTGGCCGAGGGCGACACCATCGAGGTCTTTGGCAACCAGGCCTAAGACTCGCTGCTGTTGAGTGAGCTCATGCCTCCCAAATAGGGGAGGCGAGAGCTCAAGGTTTCGGGCGTATAAAATGGACACGCCCGGAACCGTGTATACGTCCGGTGTCATCGCACCCGAGGCAGAACCTCGAATCCCTGTCTGCGATGGCTAACGGATTCCTATTGAAAGGGATTGTAATGGCTGTAAAGCACCTTAAGCCGACCTCCGCTGGTAGGCGTTGGCAGACGATCTCCGATTTCTCTGAGATCACCTGCACCAAGCCCGAGAAGTCCCTTCTCGAGCCCCTGCCCAAGAAGGCCGGTCGTAACAACAACGGCCGCATCACCACCCGCCACCAGGGCGGCGGCGTGAAGCGTCGTTACCGCGTGATCGACTTCAAGCGCAACAAGGACGGCGTGCCCGCCAAGGTTGCCACGATCGAGTACGATCCGAACCGTTCCGCTCGCATCGCTCTGCTGCACTACGCTGACGGTGAGAAGCGCTACATCCTGGCCCCCAAGGGCCTCGAGGTCGGTCAGACCATCATGTCCGGTTCTGACGCCGACATCAAGCCGGGCAACGCCCTGCCCCTCGCCGACATCCCCGTCGGTACGCTCATCCACGCCGTCGAGTTCCAGCCGGGCAAGGGCGCTGCTATCGCCCGTTCCGCCGGTAACTCCTGCCAGCTGATGGGTAAGGAGGGCAAGTACGCTATCGTCCGTATGCCTTCCTCCGAGATGCGCCGCATCCTCGTTACCTGCCGCGCCACCGTCGGTGAGGTCGGCAACGCCGATCACGCCAACATCGTCATCGGCAAGGCCGGCCGTAAGCGTCACATGAACGTGCGCCCGACCGTCCGCGGTACCGTCATGAACCCTGTCGACCACCCGCACGGCGGTGGCGAGGGCAAGAACCACACCTCTGGTCGTCCCTCTGTTACCCCCTGGGGTAAGCCGACGAAGGGCCTTCGTACGCGCAAGAAGAAGAAGGTCTCGAACCAGCACATCATTCGTCGCCGTAAGAAGTAATTTCGGATACCGAGTTTTAGGAGAAAGCACTTATGAGCAGAAGTCTCAAAAAGGGCCCGTTCGTGGAGACTCGCCTTCTCTCGCGTATCACCGCGATGAACGAGGCTGGCAAGAAGGACGTCGTGAAGACCTGGTCCCGCGCGTCCACCATCTTCCCCGAGATGGTTGGTCACACCATCGCCGTCCACGACGGCCGCAAGCATGTGCCCGTGTATGTTACCGAGTCCATGGTTGGTCACAAGCTCGGCGAGTTCGCGCCGACTCGTACGTTCCGTGGCCACAAGGCCAAATAGGGGGTTAACCGTAAATGGCAACTAAGTCTATTGAAACTGAGGCCACCGAGGTTCGCGCCGTCGCTAAGTACGTGCGTGTTTCCCCCAGCAAGGCCCGCCTGGTGGTCGATCTGATCCGCCGCAAGCCTGTCGCTCAGGCCTTCGACATCCTCCACTTCTGCGACCGCGCCGTCGCCGTGGATGTCGAGAAGGTTCTCCGTTCCGCCGTTGCGAACGCCGAGAACAACAACGGTCTGCGTGCCGACAACCTGGTTGTCGCCGCTGCCTATGTTGACGAGGGTCCGACGCTTAAGCGCATCCGTCCCCGCGCCAAGGGTTCCGCTTCTCGCATTCTGAAGCGTACTTCCCACATCACCGTCGTCGTTGCTCCTCGAAAGGAGGCGTAAGGCTGTATGGGTCAGAAAGTCTACCCCACCGGCTTCCGTCTTGGCATCACCGAGAACTGGCGCTCCCGCTGGTTCGCAGAGAAGGATTACGCTAAGACCCTCGGTAACGATCTCGAGATCCGCAAGTACCTCGAGAAGCGTCTTTCCCGCGCAGCTGTCTCTCGCGTCGAGATCGAGCGCGCTGGCGACAAGGTGAAGGTCATCATCCTCACCGCTCGCCCCGGCGTTGTCATCGGTAAGAAGGGTGCCGAGATCGATACCCTCCGCACCGAGCTCGAGAAGGTCGCTGGCGTCTCCAAGGGCCAGCTCTCCGTCGACGTTGTCGAGATCAAACGCCCCGAGCTCGACGCCAACCTCGTTGCTCAGTCTATCGCCGAGCAGCTCGAGGGCCGCGTTGCCTTCCGTCGCGCTATGCGCAAGGCTGTCCAGTCTGCCCGCAAGGCCGGCGCTAAGGGCATCCGTATCCAGTGCTCCGGTCGTCTCGGCGGTGCCGAGATGGGCCGTCGTGAGTGGTACCGCGAGGGTCGCGTGCCTCTGCACACCCTCCGTGCCAAGATCGACTACGGCACGGCTGTCGCCAGCACCACCATGGGCGCTTGCGGCGTGAAGGTCTGGATCTACCTGGGCGAGAAGCTCCCGGGCCAGCCTGTTCCCAACCCTGCACTCGAGGGCTCTTCCCGTCCTCGTCGTCGTAACTCCGAGAGGAGGGGTCAGTAGTGCTTGCCCCTAAGCGTATTCTTCACCGCAAGGTGCAGCGTGGCTCCATGAAGGGCCAGGCCAAGGGTAATACCGAGCTGCATTTCGGCGAGTTTGGTATCCAGGCTCTCGAGGCCCATTGGATCACCAACCGTCAGATCGAGGCCGCTCGTATTGCCATGACCCGCTACATGAAGCGTGGCGGTCGTGTCTACATCACGATCTTCCCCGATAAGCCCATCACCAAGAAGCCTGCCGAGACTCGCATGGGTTCTGGTAAGGGTAACCCCGAGGAGTGGGTGGCCGTCGTCAAGCCCGGCCGCATCATGTTCGAGGTCAAGGGCGTGCCCGAGGAGGTCGCTCGCGAGGCTCTGCGTCTTGCACAGCACAAGCTTCCCATCAAGACCAAGATTGTTGCTGCTAAGAACGCTGAGCAGCGCATCGAGAAGGAGATGGCTGAGGAGGCCGCTCTCGAGGCCAAGTGGGCTGCTGAGGACGCCGCCGCCGCCAAGGAGGAGAACTAATGAAGCCCGCAGAGATTCGTGAGCTCTCGGACGCTCAGCTCGTTGAGAAGCTGAAGGAAATGCGCGCCGAGCTCTTTAACCTTCGTTTCCAGATGGCCACCAGCCAGCTGGACAACACCGCTCGCGTAAACACCGTGAAGAAGGACATCGCTCGCGTCCTCACGGAGCAGCGCGCCCGCGAGATCGCAGCGGAGAAGTCCGCTGTCGCCGAGTAGGACCTAAGGAGAGAACATGACTGATTCGCGTAACTCGCGTAAGGTCCGTACGGGTGTCGTTACCTCCGTCTCCGGTGCCAAGACCATTGTTGTCACCATCACCGAGCGCAAGCGTCACCCCAAGTACGGCAAGATGATGACCAGCTCCAAGAAGCTGCACGCTCACGACGAGGAGTGCACGGCTGGCGTGGGCGATACCGTCCGCGTTATGGAGACCCGTCCTATGTCCAAGATGAAGCGTTGGCGCCTCATCGAGGTCGTCGAGCGCGCTAAATAAGCAGTCGCTCTTACGACTTGTACGTTTCCGAAGATGTGCGTATGCCTGGCTTGCATACCACGGGCCGTATAAAGGCTGCGCACCTCTCTTCGGTTCTTAGTTCGGAGGAACATCTACCATGATTCAGATGCAAACCATGCTGAACGTCGCCGACAACTCCGGCGCTCGCAAGATTCGCTGCATCAAGGTGCTTGGCGGTTCCAAGCGTCGTTATGCAGGCATCGGCGATGTGTTCATCGGTGCTGTCCAGGAGGCTACCCCTGGCGCCAACGTCAAGAAGAAGGACGTTGTCCGTTGCGTCGTCGTTCGCACCGTTAAGGAGATCCGCCGCAAGGATGGCTCCTACATTCGCTTTGATGAGAACGCCTGCGTTGTCATCAACAACGATGGTTCGCCCGTCGGCACCCGTATCTTCGGGCCCGTCGCTCGCGAGCTTCGTGACAAGAAGTACATGAAGATCGTCTCGCTCGCTCCCGAGACCCTGTAGTTAGGGGAGATATATGTATATCAAGAAGGGCGATAAGGTCCAGGTTCTCTCTGGTAAGGATCGCGGCAAGCAGGGCGTTGTCCTGCGTGCTCTCCCCGCCGAGAACAAGGTCGTTGTCGAGGGCGTTTCGGTCGTCAAGAAGGCCGTCAAGCCCAACGCTGCCAACCAGCAGGGCGGCATCGTTTCGCAGGAGGCTCCCATCGACGCCTCCAACGTCAATCTCGTCTGCCCCGAGTGCGGTAAGGTTACCCGCGTCGGTCACGAGAAGGACGGCAAGAACAAGCTGCGCGTCTGCAAGAAGTGCGGCCACAAGTTCTAAGCTGCCCGCAACAGTTAAGTTGCTAGCAAAGGCCCGGATGCCACGGCACCCGGGCCTTTTTCTATCCCCACTCGATGGCTTCGGTTCTGCCGTCCCGTCATTCCGGTTGCATCCAGTTTTCGGTGCCGTCTCGAATCGAGTGCCGCCAGGTGACACCCTGTCGCGTTTCGTCGGCTTCGGGGACAAAAGTCGGGACAACTCCAAAAACTATTTTCGAACTCAGGGCTTTGAGTTTTTGTTTTTGTCCCAAAGGGCGCGGCGGGATGCCTTTGGAGGCTCGATAGCGCCGAAAACGCCCGTTTTGAAACTTAAATGCCTTTTCGCGTGCAAGCCGCCAGCTGCAATAGGAAGTGAATCAACGCAGGTGGCTTTCAAGCAGTTTGCAAAACTGCAGGTCGCAGGTCTTCATTGCCAGTAGGAGAAATGAGTAGTCTCAGGTGGCTTGCCCATGAGTTGACGAACGGGATTTGAGATTACGCTGACGTCCGGAAACGCTTCGAGCACGGCGTTACGTTTTTGGGGTTTGGGCGTAGCCCCTGCACCCGCGAGCGCGGGCCTTAAGCCCGCCGAGAGGGTGACGCGTCGAAAACGAAGGGGAAAGAGAGAAGGGGCCGTCCCTATCATTCAGGTTGCGACCGAAGAAGACAAGGAGACCCCCTGAGCCTGAATGATGCCCCACAGACCGCGTCCGACCGAGCTCAAGCCGAGCTTTTCCTGACGTCCGCCTTCGCGGAGATGATGGCTGGATTGGCTATGGATTGGCAACACTTATTTGGACGATTCCGGGAGGGACGGCCCCGCCTCCCTGAACTCGACCGGCGACATGTAGCCCAGCGTCGAGTGGATCCTGAAGTTGTTGTACCAGTGCACGTAATCCAAGAGCTTGGCTCGGAGCTCGCGCGTCCCTCCTCGGTCCTTCGGAGTGGCCGACGATCTCCCCGTTGCAGAGGTCGACGAGCAGGCAGACGTAGTTCCACGACGTCCCGACGCGCACGCAGGCCAAGTCGCTGCATATATGGGTGCACGGCGCCCTGCCGCCGAAGCCGCGCGCGACGACGTTCGACACGTCGGCCTCGTTGACCGCCCCGGGGTGCGCCTTGAACCTCTTCCTGCCGTATGCGCCGGCCAGGCCGTTCTCCCTCATGATGCGGCAGACGCGGCGCCGGCTGACGGTAACGCCCGACCTCCCGGGCGACGCCTTGATCTTGCGCGATCCGTTCCGGCCCTTGCTGGCGGCGTGCGCCGCCGCGGCCGCCGTCGCCCCCGACATTAAGGTCCTCAAGGGCCGCGTCGTCTCCGGCGACCAGTTCGTCTCGCCCGCGGAACAGAAGGAGCGAATCCTCGCGACCTTCGGCGACCTGTGCTGCGAGATGGAGGGCTGCACCATCGCGCAGGCCGCCTATCTCAACGGCGTGCCCCTCGTCGTCGTGCGCGCCATCAGCGACAAGCCCTGCGCCGAGGGCCGGGTCGTCGACTACAACACCTTCGAGAAGAAGGCCGCCTGCGACTGCGCCCGCATCGCCGCGCGCATGGTTAAGCTTTAGGCCCTGCGCGCCGGGGCCCTTTCCAAAGCGAAGTGTCGAGCCGAAGTGTTGAGCGTCGGCCCTGAATGTTCAATGGCCGTTGTTTTCTGCCCCTCAAGTGGTGGACTTTTCCTCGGAGCTGTTGATTCCCCCACGCGCCCCCTTCCGTTCTCTGTTCTCCCCTTATACTCCTTGTACGAGGAGGTAAGAAGTCATGGACAAGACCACACAGGACAGCTTGGCAAAGAAACCCGTCGACATGAGGGACAGGATTCTCGAGCATCTCGAGGCCCTCACCTCTGCCGTCTCGCTCGACGACCTTGCCCGTCTGTCCACCTCCGACATCGCCGAGACGCTCATCATCTCCAGGAGCCTGGCGAGCCAGTACCTCAACGACCTTGTTCGCGCCGGTCTTGTGGTTAAGGTGGCGGGCAGGCCTGTCCGTTATTTTCATCGCCGCGCGTTCCAGAAGCGTTTTCAGGTAAAGCTCTCTGCAAGCGAGTACGCCTCGCTCGCCGACCTCATCCAGGCGACGGGAATCGCCGATCACCGCGACTTCGCGCGTGCCGTGGGCTTCGACATGAGCCTCAGCTCCGTTGTCGAGCAGTGCAAGGCTGCGGTTCAGTACCCTCCGTTTGGCCTGCCCATCCTCTTGAGCGGCGGCGTGGGTGTCGGTAAGTCTTTCCTTTCTCGCCTTGTGTACGAGTACGGCAAGAACCAGGGCTTGCTGTCCTGCGACTCCTCCTATGTGCGCATCGACTGCGCCGGGGTCCCGGACGCCGCCTCGTTCAACGGGCTTCTTGACGAGTCGATCGCGAAAGCGCGCGGGGGTGTGGTCTTTGTCAACGGCATCGAGGCACTCTCTCCCTCTGCGATGGAGCACTGCCTTGCGACGGCCCTCGGGCTCGATGCCTCCCAGGATGCGCCGCGCGCTCGCCTCGTTCTTTCGACGACGCTTTCCGCCGATGACCTGAAGGTTTCCTCGGCCTACAGCAAAATGCCCATCTGTGCCCGCGTCCCCTCACTCAAGGAGCGGACCCCCGAGGAGCGCGAGGATTTCATCTTGAGCTTCCTGCGCAGCGAGGGGTGCCGAATCGGTTCTGATGTGAAGATCAGCCGCGGCGCATACCGTCGCCTCGTGAACGCGGACTTTTCCGATAACATCGCCGGCTTGCGCGCCTGCGTGACGAACTGCTGCGCCAAAGCGTTCCTCAATCGCGAGGGCGACTACGTCGTCGTTCGCCCGTATCTTCTTCCCAGCGGGCTCCTCTCCTCCGCGCAGATCGATCAACAGCCCGACGATGGCGTTCTGATCGACGCGTCTCTGGATGCCGCCGAGAGCACAGGGCCGGTCGAGCAGGCGCTCGATGCCCTGTGCTCCCTCGATGAGCGATTCTTCGCCGGGGAGCTCTCTGTCTCCGAGCTTGTCTCACAAGCTGTCTCCGCTGTGCGCGGCGTTGAGGATCACTTGATCTTCGACCACGGCGTCGCCTCCTCGAGGTCGCGCGCCTTCGAGCGCGTCGTGGGCGCGGTCCTTGCCGACGCAGGCTCTTCTTATGGCATCGAGCTTTCGAGGAAGGTCGCTTTTCTACTGGCCCAGGAGATTTGCCTGCAGTTGTGGCCGGGTATCGGCCTGGCTAAGCGAAAGTCTGCCTGTGCGGAGCAAATCTCCCATCTCCTCGGTGCCGTGACCTCCGAATTGCCGTTTGCCTCGAGTGTCTCCGATCAGGTCGCCGCAGACGTGGAAGGGGCGCTGGGAATCTCGCTCGATCACTTCACGAAGACGCTTCTGACGCTGTGCGTCGCATCGGAGTCTCGCGATGCGAAGGCCCTTCGGACGCTCTGCGTCATCTTGTCCCACGGCTACTCAACGGCGACGAGCATCGCCGACGCGGCGAACCGTATGCTCGGCATGCATGTGTACGAGGCTGTCGACATGCCCTACGACCAGCAGCTGAAGGACATCGTCGGTCCGCTCCAGCGCCTCGTCGACCGCCATTCCTACTGCACCGGGGTCGTGTTCCTCGTCGACATGGGCTCCTTGGAGGAGGCCTATAAGGCCCTCGAGAACGTTACCGACTCCACTATCGGCGTGGTGAACAACGTCTCTACCGGTCTTGCGCTCGAGATCGGGGTCGGGCTGCTCGGCGGCAAGTCCATCGCCGAGGTTCTTGGCGATGCGACCGCCGCGTGCGTGACGCACTGCAAGGTGATCGAGCGCGTCAACCGTGAGGACGCCATCGTCTTCTGCTCCGAGTCCGGGGTCGACGCCGCGGAGAGGATACGCCAGCTCGTCTCGCAGAGCCTCCCGCGCACCATAGGCGCGCGCCTGCTCACGAGGCCCTTCAAGCAGCTCGTCGCGAACGGGTCGAACGACGCCGTTTTCTCCGAGCACCGCGTCTGCGCCGTCATCGGCACGGGAGACCCCGGGGTCGCCTCCGTCCCCTTCGTCGCCCTCGAGGACATCATGTCGACGGCGTCCGCCTCTAAGGTTGATGCCGTGTTCGGCAGGTGGCTTGACGCTTCCGAGCTCTCTTCTTTCCACGAGAAGCTGCTCTCGAACATGACGCTGCAGAACGTCATCCGCTCCATCACCATCCTCGACCCGGAGCGGCTATTCCATGAGATCGAGAGCGCCGTGCACGAGCTTCAGCGCAGGACAGGCGAGAAGATCGGCAGCAACGCCATCATTGGGCTCTACGTTCACCTCTGCTGTCTCGTCGAGCGCCTTGTTACCAGAAACCCCATTGAGACCTACGTTGGCCAGGACCGCTTCGAGGAGGAACGCGCCGATTTCATCGAGTCCTTCAGGCAGAGCTTCTCGAGCATCTCGACGCGCTATCGCGTAGAGGTTCCCGTAAGCGAGATCGCATATGTCTTCGACTACATAAGCGTGAGCGCCGCCCCGGCGCGAGAAGAGCGCCTTGGCTCCTCGGACCTCCTGCTCGACGAGTGACCTTCCCCGCGCCGCCGCAAGCTGACCGCGCGTCCTCAATAATCCGATAACCCCTTGCCCGGCGCGAATCCGGATAGCGCCGAGGCAGTACCGAACGCAAAACTTCATTTGATAGGAGCAAACATGAGTGTTGTTATGGCACGAATCGACAATCGCCTGCTTCACGGCATCATCGTGACGCAGTGGGCCCCGGTGTCGGGCGCGACCCGAGTCATGGTCATCGACGACAAGGTCGCCGGCGACGAGGTCCTGAAGTCCACCATGAGGATGGCGCGCCCCGCGGGCATGGCCGTTTCGATCATCTCCGAGCAGACCGCGCTCAAGAACTTCGCCGCGGGCAAGTACGACCGCGAGAGGGTCTTCGTCATCGCCAAGGAGCCCGAGACGATGCTTCGCCTGGTCGAGTCGGGCGTCGAGCTCCCGTCGCTGGTCGTCGGCGGCTCGCTCGTCAAGGAGGACGGCATCCAGCTCACCCAGCGCGCCTACGCCTCCGCCGAGAACGTCCAGAGCTACAAGGCGCTCATCGCCCGTGGCGTCAAGGTGACGGCCCAGTTCGTGCCCGCCGACAAGCCCGTCTCCGTCGCAGACCTCATCTAAGGGGGAAATATGGTCAACTTCACTATCCTGCAGGTCGTCCTTTTGACCCTGCTGGCCTTCATCAAGCACGTGGACTACTACGGCATCCCGATGATCTTCGTCAATTACGCCGTTTTCTGGGGCCTCATCACCGGAGTCGTCATGGGCGACTGGAAGACCGGCCTTGTCATCGGCGGCACCATTCAGCTCATGCAGCTCGGCGTCGCGGGCTTCGGCGGCTCCTCCATTCCCGACTACGGCACGATGGCCATCATCGCCACCGCCTACGGCGTGACCCTGGGCTCCGACACGGGCCTCGCCATCGGCCTGCCGGTCGGCATGCTCGGCATCCAGCTCGACGTCGTCGCCAAGATCCTCAACGGCTTTGTCGTCGAGAAGTCCCAGAAGTTCTGCAACGAGGGTAAGTTCAATCAGATGAACGCCATCCTGTGGGTCTGCCCCGCGCTCTTCGGCCTGTGCGCCGCCCTGCCCGTCTTTGTCTCCGTGACGCTCGGCCAGCCCGCCGTCAACTGGCTCCTCGAGGTCATGCCCCAGTGGTTCCTCTCCGGCCTCACCCTCGCCGGCAAGATGCTCCCGGCCGTCGGTATCGCCATGCTGCTCCGCTACATGCCAACCGCCAAGTACTTCCAGTACCTGCTCGCCGGCTTCTTCCTCTCGGCCTTCCTGAACGTGCCCATCATCGGCGCCGCCATCGTCGGCGTTGCCCTCGCGATTGCGTTCTACCAGCGTGCCGAGAGGGACACCGAGCTCGCCGCCCACGCTTCCGCAGACGCCTTCATCGGAGAGGATGAGTAACCATGGAAAACGAGAACATCACCGCCGTCGCTGAGGGCAAGCCCTCCGGCTACAAGGTCACCAAGAAGGACCTGCGCAACGCGAACTGGCGCTGGCTCATGAGCGTGTGCACCTTCAACTACCAGACCCAGCAGGGCGCCTCAGTCGCCTACGCCCTCTCGCCGGTCCTGAGGAAGATCTACACGAACGACGAGGACTATAAGCAAGCGCTCAACAACCACTTCCGCTACTACAACACCCAGCCTTGGCTCGCCGCCATCATCCTTGGCGCCTGCGTGGCCATGGAGGAGCGCGACGGCCTAGCGGCGGCGGACGCCGTCCAAGACCTGAAGATCGGCACCATGGGACCGCTCGCCGGCGTCGGCGACTCCCTGCTCATGACCATGATCCCGACCATCATGGGCTCCATCGCCGCCTACATGGCCATCGAGGGCAACCCCGTGGGAGCCGGCATCTGGTTCGCGCTCATCCTGGCCATCTTCTGGGTCCGCATGCACGCCCTCGAGTTCGGCTACAAGCAGGGCGTGAAGCTCGTCACCGACTTCAGCGAGAAGCTTCCCAACCTCACTGCCGCCGCCTCCGTGCTCGGCCTCACCGTGGTCGGCTGCCTCATCGCCTCGGTCATCGGCGTCACCTGCCCGATTAGCTTCAGCTTCGGCGACGTCGCGATGGAGATTCAGCCGCTGCTCGACAAGATCCTGCCTGCCATGATCCCCGCCGCCATCACGGGAAGCGCGTATTACCTTCTTACCAAGAAGAACGCGAGCATGACGGCCCTCATCCTCGTGGTGATCGTCCTCGCGATGGTCGCCTCCGCCGCCGGCATCCTCGCCTAGCTTCGACCCAAGAGATTGGTGAATCAATGAGAAAGATAGTTGTGGCGAGCCATTCCCTTCTCGCCCAGGGCTTCAAGGACACCCTCGAGTTCCTTACGGGTAAGGGCGACGCCGTCAACGCCGTGTGCGCCTACGTGAACGACAACGGCGAGGGGCTCGACGCGGCGGTCGAGGCGGCTCTTTCGGGCACTGACGAGGTCGTCGTCCTCACCGACGCGTACGGCGGCAGCGTGAACCAGCGCTTTTCCCGCTTCGCCTCCGACCGGATCCACGTGATCGCGGGTGTCAACCTCCCGCTCGCCATGACGGTCGCGCTCGCGCGCCCCGACGAGAAACTCGACTTCGACGCCCTCGTCAACGAGGCGCGCCAGCAGATCATCTACGTGAACGGTGCCAGTTCCGCCGAGTGCGACGACGACGAATAGAGGAGGTCGACGATGAGAGAGTTCCTTAAGGACGTGTGGATACACGGCGGTGAGGAAAGCCGCGCCATCACCCCCGAGAACATCACGGGCGAGAAGGGCCGCGCCGCCATGTCGGCCAGCCACCTCGGCGTCGGCCGCAAGGGCTCGTGCTGCGTGCCCCTTGAGTCCGGCGAGACCATCACGCTCGCGGACATCGAGGGACCCGGCATCATCCGCCACATCTGGATGACCGTCCCCGACAAGACCGCCGCCGGCAGCTTCGTCATGCGTGACCTCGTGCTGCGCTTCTACTGGGACGACGAGGAGACCCCCTCGGTCGAGTGCCCTGTCGGCGACTTCTTCTGCAACGGCTTCGGTGAGCGCGCCATCGTCAACTCGATGCCCATCTGCGTGAACCCGACGGGCGGCATGAACTGCTACTTCGAGATGCCCTTCAGGAAGCACGCCAAGGTCACGCTTACGAGCGAGCACCCCGGGTTCATTAAGTACATCTTCTACACGTTCAACTACGCGCTCACCGACGTGCCGGACGACGCCATGTACTTCCACGCCCGCTTTAACCGCGAGCGCAGCACCCGCAGGGGCGTCGACTACACCGTGCTCGACGGCGTGCGCGGCAAGGGCTACTACGTCGGCACCTACATGGCCCTGTGCGCCCTGGAGCGCTATTGGTGGGGCGAGGGCGAGATGAAGTTCTTCCTCGACGGCGACGAGGAGTTCCCCACGGTCACCTCGACGGGAGCCGAGGACTACTTCGGCGGTGCCTGGGCCTTCCTCGACAGGCCGCCCCACGCGCTGCCCGAGGCGCAGTGCTTCAACACGCTGTTCGCCGGCTACCCGTACCGCTCGACGCGCGACGCCACGCGCGACCGCTTCAGCGCGGGCAAGCCGAACCCGAATCCGATGCTCGCGACTAACGACGACGCGCTGCCCAGGCACGGCCTCTACAGGTGGCACCTTCCCGACCCGATCTCGTTCAAGGAGGACCTGCGCGTGACGTTCCAGGACCTCGGCAACGACGACATCAAGCTCTACGAGCGCGAGGACGACATCTCCACCGTCGCCTACTGGTACCAAAGCGAGCCGCACGCCGTGCTCGCCCCGTTTGCCGCAAGGCAGGACCGCGTGCCCAGGTAGGGTCGCCTCGAAACAAGCCAACGTTATGGGCGCCCGCGGTTGACCATGACTGCGGGCGTCCCTTTGTAAGGAGGATCACATGAGCGAAAAGCAAATGAGGCTCGGCGCCCTCGAAGCCGGCGGGACCAAGATGGTCTGTGCCGTGGTGTCCGGCGACGGCGAGGTCCTCGACCGTATGGAGACCCCGACGCTTACGCCCGCCGAGACCGTCCCGCAGATGATCGAGTGGTTCACCGCCCGCGATGTGGACGCGTTGGGCATCGGCGCCTTCGGCCCGACCTGCGTCAACCCCAACGACGAGCGCTACGGCTCCATCCTCCAGACGCCCAAGCTCGCGTGGCGAGGCCATGGTCTTCGCGCCGCGTTCGCCGACGCCCTCGGGATTCCGGTGGCCTACGACACGGACGTGAACGTTGCCTGCCTCGGCGAAGTGGTCTTCGGCTGCTGCAAGGGGCTCGAGGACGCCGTCTACGTGACCATCGGCACCGGCGTGGGCGCGGGCGTCATGTGCGCGGGCAGACTCCTTCACGGCATGCTGCACCCCGAGGCCGGTCACATGCTGGTAAGGACCCGTCCCATCGAGGAGGGACGCTGCGTCTGCCCGAGCCACGCGAGCTGTCTCGAGGGGCTCGCCTCCGGCCCCGCCATCGCCGCGCGCTGGGGAAAGCCCGCGGCCGAGCTCGCGGATAACGATGAGGTGTGGGCGCTCGAGGGGGATTATCTGGGGCAGATGTGTGCGAACCTCGTGCTCATGTACTCGCCTCGCCGCATCGTCCTCGGCGGCGGCGTGATGCACCAGGAGCAGCTCTACGGCATCGTCCGCAAGAAGACCCTCGAATATCTGGGTGGCTACATCCAGACCGCCGAGCTTAAGGACATGGAGAGCTACATCTGCGCCCCGGGCTGCGGCGGCGACCAAGGAATCCTCGGCGCGGCCGAGCTGGCAAGAAGGGCGCTCGCGTAACTTGCGCTCTCTCCGCCATACAACGCGTTAAGAAAAGACGAGCGCTTCTTGCCAATTGAGCGGCAAGAAGTGCTCGTCTTTTGCATTTGTTTTTGGGGCAGGACGCCCCGCCTCCGCTAGAGTCCCTGGACCGCCACACCCACGAGGTTTGGACCGGTGTGGACAAGAAGCGCGGGGCTGATGTCGGAGCGGACGACCTCCTCCGCGTTGGCCACGCGCTCGCACAGGGCCTGCTCCATGCGGTCGTAGAGGTCGGCGTGGGCCGAGGTGCGGCTCGCGGCAAAGCGCACCTTGGGGTGCTTCTCGACGATGGCGGCGATGATCTTGACCTCGGTGCGATGCGGTACTTGCACAGCCATTTCGTGTACGCGAGGCTGTTGGCTTTCTGGGCCACAGCAATCACCTCCCCCTAGTATGATGACCTGAACAATCCTCATGCTAGGGGGAAGGTTTTTGTCGCGTAGCGGAAATTGGCCTCCACCCGCTGAGCGGGTGGCTTTCTATGCCGCGCGTGCCGCGCGGCACGGACTAAAGTCCATGAATAAAAACGAGGAAGGCCACGTCCGGCCTCCCTCGCAAAGGGTCTCTGATTACTCCCACTCATTGGGGACAGACTTAAATGAGTACTCTTGAAATGCCGGCGCCTGGGGACGTTCTTTTTCTGTCTGCAGTTTGGAACGTTCCTTTTCTGTCGGCAGTTTGGGACGGTCCTTAGAGCTGCAGCGCGCCATGAGCGACGAGGCGAAGCGGATCATCCTGTCTTTTGAGTTCTAAGCATAAGCCCCTGTCTCTGAGCAATGACCGGTTCGCATTTGTGCGTATTTGCGTGCGTGGGATTGCGTGAATATGCGTATAGATGCGCCGTTTTCGGGACAACAATGACCGTTTAGCGGTGAGATACGCAAAAACGCGCACAGAAGCGCGTGTTTGTGCGAATATAGAGCTGTCAGAAAGCAAGGCGTTCTATGACACAGGAGGCACATAATGGCAGATTTCAAGCAGGCTCCGCTCGACGCCGCGGCAGCCGCCAAAGCAGCGTTCGCTTCGGTCCAGGACAAGCCGTTCCCCGACGATATTTTTACGGCTCCCGAGCTCCATTGGGCCGTCATCGGTTGCGGCGTTATCGCCAACCAGATGGCTCAGTCCCTTGCTCTTGCCGGTCGCAAGCTTGCGGGCGTCGCCAACCGTACGCTGTCCAAGGCTCAGGCTTTTGCCGAGCAGTATGGCATCGAGAAGGTCTACGACACGGTTGAGGACCTCTACGCCGATCCTGGCATCGACGCCGTCTACATCACTACCCCGCACAACACTCATATCACCTATCTGCGCGCTGCCCTGGCAGCCGGCAAGCACGTGCTCTGCGAGAAGGCCATTACCCTCAATTCCGCTGAACTCGATGAGGCCCGTGCCATTGCCGCCGAGCACAACGTGGTCCTTATGGACGCTACCACGGTGCTCCACATGCCCTTGTATCAAGAGCTGCGTCGCCGCATGGATGCCGGCGAGTTCGGCCGCATGAACCTCGCTCAGCTCAACTTTGGTAGCTACAAGGAGTACGGCGACCTGACCAACCGTTTCTACAATCGCAACCTTGCCGGCGGTGCCATGCTCGATATTGGTGTGTATGCCCTGTCCGTCATGCGCCTGTTTATGGCGAGCCAGCCCGCCGAGGTCGTGTCTCTAGGCAACACCTGCGAGACTGGCGTCGATGTTGCGGGCGGCATCGTCTGCCGCAATGCCGAGCAGCAGCTGGGCGTCGTGAGCCTTACGCTTCACTCCAAGCAGCCCAAGCGCTCGGTCATTAGCTTCGACAAGTGCTATATCGAGGTCAACGATTATCCGCGTGCCGATCACGCGACCATCGTGTGGACTGCAGACGGTCACCGTGAGGAGGTCCACGCTGGCACCGAGGCATACGCTCTGTGCTACGAGATGGCCGACCTGGAGAGGGCCGTTGCCGGCGATGATTCGAAGCGTGAGCTTCTGGGCTATGCTTCTGATGTTATGGAGCTTATGACCAAGCTTCGCGCCGATTGGGGAGTCGTGTACCCCGAGGAGGAGTAAGCGATGCTAGCGGAAGATAGGCTCAACGCGATCGTGTCGATGGTTCAGCAGGCCGGCTCGGTTACCGTGCCGGAGCTTGCCGAAGCCCTGGGCGTGACGGCGTCTACCATTCGGCGCGACCTGCAGACGCTCGACCGAGCACACCGTATCGCCAAGGTGCACGGAGGCGCGACAAGTCTGGAGCGCGCGCACGTGACGCGCGACCTAACGCTTAATGAGCGCAGCGATCTCCATAACGACGACAAGGAGCGTATCTGCGCCCGTGCGGCGGCACTTGTGGAGCCCGAGAGCTTTGTATACATCGACTCGGGTTCGACGACGCTCAGGCTCATCGAGCATCTTCCGCATCTCGAAGGTGTCACCTATGTGACTGATTCCGTGCTCCATGCTCAGCATCTCGCTTTGCGCGGCATGCGTACCGTGGTGCTGGGCGGCGAGCTCAAACCCGAGACCGAGGCGCTCGTTGGCCCCGATGCCTTGGCAACTCTAGACCGCTACAACTTCAACTGCGGCTTTTGGGGTTCCAACGGCATTGCCGCCGAGCAGGGCTTTACGACGCCCGATATCGAGGAGGCACAGGTCAAGCGCATCTCGATGCGCCATACGGCCAAACGCTTCGTAATCTCGGATGCCAGCAAATTTGGCATGGTGGCGCCCGTCAAGTTCGCGGACTTCCGCGACGCAACGATTATTACCGCAGGCGAGGTCCCCGCCAAGTACCGGGCAATGGACAACGTCATCACGGTCTAGCGACGGGAAGGCCACAACCACCACAAAGGGGACAGGCACCTTTGTGGTGGGTCAATGGAAAAGCGGCAACGACCATCCCGGGCGCTGCCGCTTTTGTTGTCTACCGGTTTATCTAAATCTGTAACAACCAGACCGTTAAAAGCAGGCTAGATGTTACAGATCGAGATACTTACGAACCGCGCCGTCCCTTTGTCTCAATCTGTAACATCTGGGACTGATTTTGCCGAGTTACTGTTACAGATTGAGACTATTCCCTTGAGGGAATTCGAATGTCTCGATCTGTAACAGATAGACCGCAAAATGGGCTTCAGCTGTTACAGATCGAGATGTTTGGGAATCCGGCAGGGCCATCGCGGCAAAACCACCACAAAGGTGCCTGTCCCCTTTGTGGTGGTTTAGGGCTCCCAGGGGCAAGGGGCTTCGATGTGGATGTGCTCGCCGGTTACGGGATGCGTAAAGGACACGCTGTGGGCATGGAGCATGAGGCCGCAGGGGCGCGGCGTTCCGTACAGGTCGTCGCCAACCAGGGGATGACGCTCGCTGGCCAGATGCACGCGGATCTGGTGCTTGCGGCCGGTGAGAAGCTCGACATCGATATACGAGCGCGTGGGCAGGCCTCGGCGGCTCTTGAGGCGCTTGAGCACCTTCACGCGCGTTTGAGACGGCTTGCCGCTGGCGCCGACGCGCATCTTTCGACTGTCGTGTCGGTCGCGGGCGATGGGCTTGTCGATGAGCTTTTCGTTCCAGTCGATCTTGCCCTCGGCGAGCGCCAGGTAGTGCTTTTCGAAAGCGTGGTCGATGACCATCTGGTCAAAGGCGGGCTGCGTCTGCTTGTCGAGCGAGAACAGCACCACGCCGGTGGTGTTGCGGTCCAGGCGGTTAAGCGGCTGCATGTCGGTTGCGGCAAAGCCGTCGCCCATGGCAAGCAGCAAGTCGCTGGCGTAGTCGGTAAGCGTGCGCTCGCCGGTGCCGTCGCCGTGGACGATCATGCCGGCGGGCTTGTCGATGGCCATGAGCCAGGCGTCGCAGTAGAGGACTTGAGGTTCTTCGTTCACGTGTAAGCCTTTCGGTTAGCTAATTCCCACAAACATGCAGCCCGAGGTGGCCCCGCGCAGGCGGGCGGCGGGCTTACGGCCGGCCTGCGCGGCCTCGACGGCGCGACGGACGCGTGCGACGGCGCGGCCCAACTCATCCGTCTCGAGCAGCGTGCCGTCCACCATAAGACGACGGACGCCGGCGTCGAGCAGCTGTGGCACCTGCGGCGTGTGGTCGATGGGGTAGGCGTCGTACAAGCGAGAGCGGCCATGGATGTCGGTGCGCACGGGCATGACCTTGCCGTCGATATTCTTGAGCGACAGCTTGCGGGCGCGCAGACGGCAGTTGGCGCAATCGTGGATGCAGCCATTGGCCACCTGCAGGATGCAGTGCTCGCTCGTCATAACGCGCGGGCGGCCGAACACGGTGATGCCCAGGGCTGCGGGCGCGGAGGTGCCAAGCGAGACGATCTCGTCGAGCGTGATCTCGGGCGAGAGCCAAAACGCGCCGGCTCCGCGCTCGGCAAGTGCCTCCATGCAAGGGGTGTTGTGCACGGGCAGGCAAGAGCGGATCTCCGCCGTGGCGCCAACCTGGGCGGCCAGGGCAAGCTCAGAGATGTTGCCAATAGCGACCGTGGCGCCGGCAACAACCCACGGGTCGACGCGTACGTGGTCAACGGCGCGGCAGACCTCGTCGAGTACGGGTACGATGCCCTGCTCAAGCGCATCGGCGGGGGAGAGCTCGGCCGCATCGAGCGCGTCGGTGGTCATGTAGATGCGCGTTGCACCCTCGGCGCGAGCGGCCTCGGCGGCCTCGAGCGAGGTGACGGTGGCGCAGATCTGCGGCTCATCGCGGTAGTGCTCGGGCGCGGGGCGGGAATCACTGGTGACAATCGCCGGCAGCTCGAGCGTGCGGGCACGCTCCTCGTACGGCGCCAGAATGGCCTTTTCCAGCGCCTTGCAAGCGGCGGTGCGTACCTTGTGCACAGCGGAGAAGCCCATGCCGCAGCCTTCATCGAGCGCCACATCAAAGCTCGCGGCCTCAAAGGGAGAGGAGCCCATGCGGCCCACATGCTCAACCAGATCGGATGCCTCGACGGCGCGGGTCTTGGCAGCCTCGACGGTAAAGCCCGTGGCCGTGGCCGTAAGCGATGGGGCGTCGCAGCAGGTGAGCGTGACGACAAACGGTTCGCCCAAACGCGCCACAACGGTTACATCAACGGCGCGGCGGCGCAGCACGTCGCGCTTGAGCGCGGCGCCGGCGGCGTCGATGGCGCGCTGGCTGCGGATGATGCGCACGCGGCAGCCCTCGGGCATGCTGCGGGGCACGCGACATTCGATGATGTCACCGGCGGCGGCATCATCGGTAGCGATAGTGGTTAGGAACTGATCGAACTCGTCGTCGTGGCGAAGTTCCAACAAGTCGCCCTTGCCCACGGGCTCAAACAGCTCAATGCGGGCGATGGCGGCGCGGCGACGACGATCGTCGGGTTTGAGCCCGCGCACGTCGCGGTTGGCCAGGCGGCTGCCCAGTACCGTGCCCACAATCTGGCCGCGGTTGTTGGAGCGCTCGTAACTCATCATCTCGTCGCCCGAGGTGCCGTCCTGATAGGCGTGCGTAAAGTCGCGGTTAAAGCAGCGCTTGAGTTGGCGCTGGCGAGCGGCGTTCTCGTGCTTATCTACGGCGACCCCGGCCAGCATGTCATCGATTTGATGACGATACACATCGACGATGGAGTACACGTAATCGGGCGCCTTCATGCGGCCCTCGAGCTTGAGCGATGCGGCGCCGGCGTCATACAGACGGCGAACGAGCTGCGAAGTGTTGGTGTCGCGCGGGCATAGAGCGCGCTCGCGTCCGGCAGGGGAGAGCGCGCGGCCGTTCTCGTCGATCAGCTCGTAAGGCAGGCGACAGGGCTGAGCGCACATGCCGCGGTTGGCCGAGCGGCCCGCCATGGCAAAGCTCGATAGCAGGCACAGGCCCGAGTAGCAAAAGCAGATGGCGCCATGGCTAAAGACCTCAAGGTCCACATCGGGCGCGGCATGGTGAATGGCGGCGATCTCGTCGATGGAAAGCTCGCGCGAGAGGGTCACGCGGTCGGCGCCTTGCTCGCGGCACCAAAGGGTTCCGCGGTCGTCGTGGATGTTCGCCTGGGTCGAGATATGCGTCTCGATGCCGGGCATGGTGCGCTTGACCTCAAAGAACAGGCCCCAGTCCTGGATGATGAAGGCGTCGGCGCCCAGCGTTGAGCAGCGATGGATGAGCTGCAGCACATCGCTCATCTCGGATTCCTTGATGATGATGTTGACCGTGACGTAGACGCGTGAGCCGGCCAGATGCGCGGCGCGGCAGGCCTGCTCAAAGGCCTCGTCGGTAAAGTTGGTGGCCTTGCGGCGTGCGTTGAAGCTGCCCATGCCGCAGTAGATGGCGTCTGCCCCGGCGGCGAGTGCGGCGGCAAAGGGCTCGGGCCCTCCGGCGGGCGCCAAAAGCTCGGGTCTGCGGTTGGTGGTTCGACTGGCGGTTGCGGTCATATCCTGCCTTTCAAAATGCTCAGATACTCAAAAGTATAGTGGTGCCGTCGCGGCAGGCGATGCCCGTGCTCTAAGCGGGATAAAGTCTTCAGCAGCTTGGACTGGCTGCTTCACATGAGAACCGTTCAGCGGTCCGGGGAAACCGTTGGGCGATAAAATATTCTCGCAACGTGATAATAATCTTGCATCGCGCGGAAACCTTGAGTACTATCCCAATCAAGCGCGGTGTTCAGACCGAACTGTGCCTCCCGGTGTGAACGCCGCGCTCCCGTTCCCTTTTACTTGTAAGGAGAAAAACATGAGCAAGACCGTCGTGTCTTCCGATAACGCACCCGCAGCCATCGGCCCGTATTCCCCCGGTATCCAGACTGGCAACATGGTGTTTCTGTCCGGCCAGCTGGGCATCGATCCCGCGACCGGCAAGCTGCCCGAGGGTGTCGAGGCCCAGGCTAAGCAGTCCCTTGCTAATGTCGAGGCCCTGCTGACCGCTGCCGGCGCCACCTTTGCCGATGTCGTCAAGACCACAGTCTACCTGGCTGACATTGCCGACTTCGCTGCCGTAAACGAGATCTACGCCTCCAAGTTCGAGGCCCCGTTCCCCGCGCGCAGCGCTTTCCAGGTTGCCGCCCTTCCGGCTGGCGGTCTGGTCGAGATCGAGGTTGTCGCCGCTCTCTAAGGTGTTGGTAACAACTAAACATGACATGCAAAAAGACCCTGCAGCGCGTGCGAGCTGCAGGGTCTTTTGTCAAGCGATGCGACAAAAATGATCCGTTTCCCTTCGTCCCCAAGGGATCACGTTTAGCCCTCCTTGCGAACTTTTTGCAGGTAGCGGTAGACGCTGGGCTCCGAGATGCCCAGCGCGGTGGCGGCGCAGGCCACGGCGCCCTTGAGCATAAACACGCCGTTGCCGTTGAGGTGGCGAATGACGTCCACGCGGTCGCTCTGGCCAAGCGACGCTACATCCAGCCCGCGCGCGCTCAGCAACTCGGCAATGCTGCGGTCGATGAGCTCCTGTGTGGACTCCGAAAGGCTTTCGACCTCGATAGGGGCGGGCTCCGTGCGCGTCGGCGCCGCGTCGAAGCAGGCCATGAGCTGCTGTGCCATGGCGTTGATGGAGCGCACGGTCGAGAGATCGGTGTTGACGCAGAGCATGCCGACGATCTCTTTATCCTCGCGGATAAAGTACGTCGCTGACTCCAACGTCTTGCCACCGGCACCGCGCCCCTCATAGCCCGTAATAAACGGCAGGTCGCGATACTTTGGGTCGTGCATGATCTTGAGCGCCAGATCGGTGGCGGGACCGCCGACCTTACGGCCGCTCACGATGCCGTTGCGAATATCGACGATGGCGTGGTCGGGATCCGAGAAATCGTGCAGCACGATCTCGCTGTTTTTGCCGAGTATCTGCTCCAGGAAATCGACCATCGGCAAAAAGCGACGTACGGTCTCGTTCACGGGCAACTCCTTTGGGTGAAAGCGGAAGTTTCATAACAATTTTTTCTCATGGTAACACGCTGCTCATCATCTCGTATATCCGCAGGTACATGACGTAATGCAGACGAACGGTATGATTTTGGCGGTAAACGGTTGACCAAAAGAAAAGTTAGATGCTATTTTGACCAGACACTTTCCTGACCTGCGGAAATGCATTATCTCAGCTGAAGAATAGTCTGATAACAAAAAATTATTATTGAGAATGAGAATCATCTTTAATACGATATGCAACGAAGGCACAACCTCAACCCCGCACTGCGTCACAATAGGGCGTTAGATGCGAAAACAACTATTTCGAGGATTGGTGGTCAAATGACCCAGGAGACGGTTACGAACGGCACTGAAGCCCTGTTCACTCGTGAAGGCATGCCTCCCGTTAAGGAAATGATCCCGTGTGCCCTTCAGCACGTACTGGCATCGTTTGCCGGCATCATCACCCCGGCTGTCATCATGGCCGGCGTCTACGGCTTTAATAGCCAGCAGAGCACCGACATCATCCAGGTCGCGCTCATTCTTTCGGCGATCGACACGGCCCTTCAGGCCTTTGCCCCCTTCCGTCGCATCGGCGGCGGCCTGCCCATCGTCATGGGCGTTTCGTTCGCGTTCCTCCCGGCCCTGCAGGCCATGGGCGCCTCGGGCTTTAGCTTTGGCGCGCTGTTGGGCGGCGAGATTGTCGGCGGTGCCGTCGCGGTCCTCTTTGGTCTGGCCTACAGCAAGATTAAGTGGCTGTTCCCACCCGTCGTGACCGGTACGGTCATCTTCTCCATCGGCGTTTCGCTGTATCCCACGGCCGTCAAGTATATGGCCGGCGGTATGGGTACGCCACTGTGGGGCACCCCGCAGGCCTGGTGCGTCGCTCTTATCACCTTCGCCGTGGTCTTTGCGCTCGCCAACTTTGGCAAGGGCACGCTCAAGCTGGGATCCGTGTTCTTTGGCATGATCGTTGGCATGATCGTCTCCATCCCCTTTGGCATGATCGACTTCTCAAGCGTCGCCACCGCTCAGGTCTTCGCCCTTCCCAAGCTCATGCCCTATGCGCTCGAGTTTGATCCCGAGGTCTGCATTACCCTCGCCGTCGTGTTCCCCATGGTTGCCATCCAGGTTATCGGCGACGTCTCCGCCGCCTGCCTGGGCTCCATCGACCGTATGCCCACCGAGCGCGAGCTCTCCGGCGCTATCGTGTCCCAGGGCCTCACCTCTATGGTCGGCGGCCTGCTGGGCGGTCTTCCCACCAGCGCCCTTGGCCAGAACGTGGGCATCATCTGCTCCAACAAGGTCGTCAACAAGTGGGTCTTTGTGATCATCGCGGCCGTCTTTGCCATCGCCGGTCTGTTCCCGCAGCTCTCTGCCGTCCTTTCCGCTATCCCGCAGCCCGTCATCGGCGGCGCGACCGTCGGCGTCTTTGGCACCATTACCATGAACGGCGTGCGCATGTTCACCCGCGAGGGCCTCACGCAGCGCACTACCACCATCGTCGGTACCTCCGTCGTCTTTGGTCTGGGTATCTGGATGGCCAGCGGTTGCCTTGCCGGCGAGGGTATGCCCGCCTGGGTGTCCACCGTCATCGGCTCCAATGCCGTAACCCCCACCGCCATCATGGCCATCGTCCTTAACCTGATTCTTCCGCAGACGCCGGTCGTGGCTCAGCACATCGATGCTGCCAAGGACGCTGCCGTGGATCTGGTCTTGCCCGAGAGCAAGAAGTAACCAATTCGGTGCTATTCGTCGGCGGACGCATCGCCTCGTCCGCCGACGTCATGCGGCGTCAAGCCGCACTTCAAAGGGTTTGTCCCTTTGGTGAAGCGTTGACGGGAGAGGGCCCGTTTCCGGTGTAGGCCGGCGCTTCGCACTCCGCCATGTCAGAGGTGTCAAACCCCGCCTCTGATGTTGAAGGGAGCATTCATGCTTCTGGTCGCTAACGGTTCCGTTTTTACCCGCAACGCTCAGACCCCGTTCATTCCCAACGGTGCGGTCGCCATTGACGGAGATACGATCGTCGAAGTGGGCCCCGAGTGCGAGCTCAAGGCCAAGTACCCGGATGCCGAGTACGTCGACGCCCAGGGCAACCTCATCATGCCCGGACTCATTAACTGCCACACCCACATCTACTCGGGTCTGGCTCGCGGCCTTGCCATTAAGGGCTGCAACCCCACCAACTTCCTGGAGAATCTTGAGCAGCAGTGGTGGAAGATCGACGACAACCTGACGCTCGACGGCACCAAGGCCAGCGCCTATGCCACGATTCTGGACTCCATCCGCGATGGCGTCACCACGATCTTCGATCACCACGCGAGCTTCTGCGAGATTCCGGGCAGCCTCTTTGCCATTAAGGATGCCGCGCAGGAGCTGGGCATGCGTTCGTGCCTGTGCTACGAGGTCTCCGACCGCCGCGGTCAGGAAAAATGCGACCAGGCCATTGCCGAGAACGCCGAATTTGCCCAGTGGGCCGCCAAGGAGCGTCGCGATAACGACAACCACATGATCGCCGCCATGTTTGGCGGTCACGCCACCTTTACGCTTTCGGACGAGACCATGGACAAGATGGCCGAGGCCAACAACGGCCTGACCGGCTTCCACATCCATGTGTGCGAGGGCATGAATGACGTGTGGGACTCCCGCCTCAACCGCGGCGGCATCAGCCCCGTCGAGCGCTTGCTGCAGCATAACCTTCTGGGTCCCGACACCATGCTCGGCCACTGCATCCACGTGACGCCTGCCGAGATGGATATCGTCAAGGAGTCTGGCACCTGGCTCGTCAACAACCCCGAATCCAATATGGGCAACGCCGTGGGCTGCGCCCCCGTGCTCGAGTTCTTCCGCCGCGGCATCCCCGTGTGCATGGGCACCGACGCCTACACCCACGATATGCTCGAGAGCCTCAAGGTCTTCCTGATCATTCAGCGCCACAACGCCGCCATGCCCAACGTGGGCTGGTGCGAGGCCATGACGATGCTCTTTGAGAACAACGCCAAGATGGCGAGCAAGTACTTCGATCGCAAGCTCGGCGTGCTCGAGGCCGGCGCTGCCGCCGACGTCATCGTTATGGACTACAAGCCCTTTACGCCGCTGAGCGAGGAGAACATCGACGGCCACATGCTCTTTGGCATGATGGGTAAAAACTGCCGTACCACCATCATCAATGGCCGCGTCCTGTACAAGGATCGCGAGTTTGTCGGTATCGATGAGGACAAGATCAACGCGTGGACCATGGCTGAGTCCAAAAAGCTCTGGAGCACGCTCAACGATCGCGCCTACTAGTTACAAGTAGATTCACGCGCGCCGGATGTTTCGCCGCATCCGACGCGCGTATAGGCGACCTCCGCGGGGTCGCCGGCGCTGTGCTAGCGCTACACCGTATTTGCGCCCGCCGCGCGGTCTCGCCGGGCGTTACAGAGAGGAACTCACTATGAGCGACATCATGAGGCCGATCCCGTTTTCGCAGCTGATGAACTGGATCATCGAGGAGCATAAGACCCAGGACGCCATCTTTGGCGTGCGCAAGATGGTCACGACCAACCAGGAGGGCGCGCTTCCCATTTTTGACGAGCGCATCGAGACCCCGTTTGGCCCGGCTGCCGGCCCCAACACGCAGCTTGCCCAGAACATCGTGGCATCCTACGTGGCCGGTTCTCGTTTCTTTGAGCTCAAGACCGTCCAGGTTATGGACGGCGAGGAGCTCTCCAAGTGTGTGAACAAGCCCTGCATCGTGGCTCAGGACGAGTGCTACAACTGCGAATGGTCGACCGAGCTCGAGGTTCCGCAGGCCTTTGCCGAGTACGTGAAGGCATGGTTTGCCTGCCACCTGATCGCTCGCGAGTACGGTCTGGGCAGCCCGGACGGCTTTGTCTTCAACATGTCCGTGGGTTATGACCTCGAGGGTATTAAGAGCCCCAAGGTCGACGCCTACATCGAGGGTATGAAGGACGCCAGCGGCTCTGACGTCTGGAATGAGTGCCGCGCATGGGCGCTCGCCAACCTGGACAAGTTTGAGCATGTCGACGCCGCGTTTGTCGAGTCCATCCCGGCGCGCGTCTCCAACTCTATCACCGAGTCTACCCTGCACGGTTGCCCGCCAGCGGAGATCGAGCGCATCGCGACCTATCTGATCACCGAGAAGGGCCTCAACACCTACATCAAGTGCAACCCCACGCTGCTGGGCTATGAGTTTGCCCGCCAGCGCCTCAACGAGCTGGGCTTTGACTACATCGTCTTCGATGACACGCACTTCCGCGAGGACCTGCAGTGGGCCGACGCCGTGCCCATGTTCGAGCGCCTGATTGCCCTGTGCGCCGAGCGCGGCCTGGAGTTTGGCGTCAAGCTGACCAACACGTTCCCCGTCGACGTGACGAGGAACGAGCTGCCCTCCACCGAGATGTACATGTCCGGTCGTTCGCTGTTCTCGCTGACCATCGAGGCCGCCCGCCGCATTACCGAGCAGTTCGATGGCAAGCTGCGCATCAGCTACTCCGGCGGTGCCACGGTCTACAACATCCGTGCCCTGTATGACGCCGGCATTTGGCCCGTTACCCTGGCGACTGACGTGCTCAAGCCCGGTGGCTACGAGCGCTTTAGCCAGATGGCCGGCGAGTTTGCCGACCTGGACGGCAAGCCGTTCGCGGGCGTCTCGCTCGAGGCCGTGACTGCGATCCAGACCGACTCGCTCACCAACCCGCTCTACAAGAAGCCGCTGCGCCCGCTGCCCGACCGCAAGGTCGCCGGCAAAAGCCCGCTTTCCGACTGCTTTACCACGCCGTGCCGCACGAGCTGCCCCATCCAGCAGGATATTCCCGCCTACCTGGCGGCTGTTGACGAGGGTCGCTACGAGGACGCGTTCAACATCATCATCGAGCGCAACGCCCTGCCGTTCATTACCGGCACCATCTGCCCGCATCCCTGCGGCCGTGCCTGCGAGCGTGCATTCTACGAGCCCGAGGGCGCCCAGATTCGCGCCAGCAAGCTCAAGGCCGCCCGCGAGGCCATGACCGCCGTGCTGCCCAAGCTGCGCGCCCAGGCCATCGCCAACGACGGCGAGCGCAACGTTGCCGTTATCGGCGGCGGCCCGGCCGGCCTGGCGACGGCGTTCTTCCTGACGCGCGCCGGCGTG
The DNA here is from genome assembly GCF_003436735.1 of Collinsella sp. TF12-2AT. Lineage (NCBI taxonomy): Bacteria > Bacillati > Actinomycetota > Coriobacteriia > Coriobacteriales > Coriobacteriaceae > Collinsella > Collinsella sp. TF12-2AT. The sequence goes on from NZ_QSQK01000002.1 coordinate 217,612, forward strand.
CCCGTCACCATCTTCGAGGCCCGCGACTCGCTCGGCGGCGTGGTCCGTCACGTGATCCCCGAGTTCCGTATTGCCAGCGACGATATCTCCCACGACGCCGAGCTTTGCCTGGCCTTTGGTGCCAAGGTTCAGCTCAACGCCCGCGTGGAGTCCATTGACGAGCTCAAGGCCCAGGGCTTTACCGACGTGGTCGTGGCCACCGGTGCCTGGATGCCCGGCTCTGCGGGCCTGGGCGAGGGTGCCGAGCTCGACGTGCTGGAGTTCCTCGAGGCCGCCAAGAAGGGCGAGAAGCTTGAGCTGGGCGAGGACGTCGTGGTCATTGGTGCCGGCAACACCGCCATGGACGCCGCCCGCGTGGCCAAGCGCCTGGCAGGCGTGAAGAACGTGCGCCTGGTGTATCGCCGCACCAAGAAGCAGATGCCCGCCGACGAGGAAGAGCTCGATCTTGCTCTTGCTGACGGCGTTGAGTTCTGCGAGCTGCTGGCGCCCAAGGTACTCAACGGCGCCGTGCTGACCTGCGACGTTATGGAGCTTGGCGAGCCGGATGCAAGCGGTCGTCGCAGCCCCGTCGCCACGGGCGAGACCGTCGAGCTTTCCGCCACCACGGTGATTTGCGCCGTGGGCGAGGGCATCGATGCCAGCCTGTACGATGCCGCGGGCGTCGAGCACGACCGTCGCGGCCGCCTTGCCGCCACCTCCACCGGCGTCGAGGGCATTTGGGCTGCCGGTGACTGCCGCCGCGGTCCTGCCACCGTGGTCGAGGCTATCGCCGACGCCGCCGAGGTCGCCCGTGCCATCGCCGGCGTGGACTTTAACAAGTACGCCGACTGCAACGAGCAGGCCGGTCGCGAGGACACCTGCTACGAGCGCAAGGGGACGCTCTGCCGCGACAAGCGCAACTGCACCAAGACCCGCTGCCTGGGCTGCGGTTCGGTGTGCGAGGTCTGCTGCGACGTGTGCCCCAACCGCGCCAACGTTGCCATTAAGGTGCCGGGCCTGGCCAAGCATCAGGTGGTACATGTCGATGGCATGTGCAACGAGTGCGGCAACTGCGCCGTGTTCTGCCCCTACCAGGAGGGTCGTCCCTACAAGGACAAGCTCACCCTGTTCTGGAGCGAGCAGGACATGGAGAACTCCGAGAACGAGGGCTTCCTGGCTGTGGACGAGGACCACTTTAAGGTCCGCGTCGCCGGCACGGTCCGCACCGTCTCGGTCGATGCCGTCAATACCGGTCTGCCCGAGGCCGTCCGCCTGACCATCAAGGCCGTGCGCGACAGCTATTCGTACCTCCTTAAGAAATAGGCGAGTCTCTTATGGCCAAATCCATTCAACATAACGTGGCCTACGTTGCCTGCGGAAGCGGTTGCGCCTCCGCAGGCGGCGACGCCCGCTGCAGCGAAGGCTGCATTGGCTGTGGCGCCTGCGTCACAGCCTGCCCCCACGGCGCCATCGCACTGGTCGACGGCGTCGCCCGCGTGGACCGCTCCAAGTGCACGGGCTGCGGCCTGTGCGGCATGGCGTGCCCGCAGCGCGTGATTGCCTTTGTTCCCGGCTACCAGAACATCCTGGTGCGCTGCAACAACACCGATAAGGGCGCCATCGCCCGCAAGATTTGCGACACGAGCTGCATCGGTTGCGGCATGTGCGCCAAAAAGTGCCCTGCCGGCGCTATCCGCATCGAGGACAACTGTGCCCACATCGACGGTGCGGACTGCCTGTCGTGCGGCATGTGCGCCGTCGTTTGCCCGCATGGCGCCATCCACGACCGCACCGGCATCGCCGCCGGCGTGTAGAGGGGAATCACCATGGCACAGGAATTCACTTTTACCGTTAACGGCGTCGAGCACACGACGACCCAAAACAAACCGCTGCTTCGCTACCTGCGCGACGACCTGCACATCCATTCAGCCAAGGACGGCTGCTCCGAGGGTGCTTGCGGCACCTGCACCATTCATGTGGACGGTGCAGCCGTCAAGGCGTGCGTGCTGACCACCGCCCTTGCCGCCGGCCGCAACATCGTGACTATCGAGGGCCTGCCCGAGGACGTGCGCGAGGCCTTTGTGTACGCCTTTGGCGCCGTGGGCGCCGTGCAGTGCGGTTTTTGCATCCCCGGTATGGTCATGGCGGGTGCGGCGCTGATCGCCGAGGATCCCGAGCCCACCGAGGAGCAGATCAAGTACGCCATCCGCGGCAACGTCTGCCGCTGCACCGGCTACAAGAAGATCATCGAGGGCATTTCGCTGGCAGCTGCGGTGCTCCGCGGCGAAAAGCAGATCGACGAGGACCTGGAGCGCGGCGACGACTACGGCGTGGGCAAGCGCGCCTTCCGTATCGACGTGCGCAAGAAGGTGCTCGGCGAGGGCAAGTATCCCGATGACATCGACGAGCTCGATCAGCCGGGTCTGACCTACGCCAGCGCCGTGCGCTCCAAGTATCCGCGCGCCCGCGTGCTCTCCATCGACACCTCCAAGGCCGAGGCCCTGCCCGGTGTGGTGGGCATCCTGCGCGCCGAGGACGTGCCGGTCAACCAGGTCGGCCACCTTATCCAGGACTGGGACGTCATGATCGCCCAGGGCGATATCACCCGCTGCGTGGGCGATGCCATCGTGCTGGTGGTTGCCGAGGACGAGGCGACGCTCGAGAAGGCCAAGAAGCTCGTAAAGATCGATTACGAGCCGCTGGAGCCCGTGCGTAACATTGTCGAGGCCAGGGCTGCCGACGCCCCGCGCCTGCACGACAGCTTCTTTGCCTTTGGCAACACGGTGGAGCTCAAGGACAACGTGTGCCAGAGCCGTCACGTGACGCGCGGCGACGCCGCCAAGGCGCTGGCAGAGAGCGCGTTCACCGTGACGCAGCGCTTTACCACGCCCTTTACCGAGCATGCCTTCTTGGAGCCCGAGTGCGCCGTTGCCTTCCCGTACAAGAACGGCGTTAAGGTGCAGTCGACCGACCAGGGTGCCTACGACACGCGCAAAGAGTGTGCCCATATGTTTGGCTGGGATAGCGAACCCGAGCGTGTGGTCGTCGAAACCATGCTCGTGGGTGGCGGCTTTGGCGGCAAGGAGGACGTGTCCATCCAGCACCTGGCCGCGCTCGCCGCATATAAGTTCCAACGTCCTGTGAAGTGCAAGCTCACGCGCGCTGAGTCGCTTGCGTTCCATCCTAAGCGCCATGCCATGGACGGTACCTTTACGCTGGGTTGCGACGCCGAGGGCAACTTTACCGGCCTTGATTGCGAGATCAACTTTGATACCGGCGCCTACGCTTCGCTGTGCGCCCCGGTGCTCGAGCGCGCCTGTACGCACGCCGTTGGCCCCTACAAGTACCAGAACACCGACATTCGCGGCTTTGGCTACTACACCAACAACCCGCCCGCCGGCGCGTACCGCGGCTTTGGCGTTTGCCAGTCCGAGTTTGCGCTCGAGAGCTTGATCGACTTGCTGGCAGAGAAGGTCGGCCTGGACCCGTGGGAGATTCGTTACAGAAACGCCATCGAGCCGGGCGAGGTTTTGCCCAACGGCCAGATTGCCGACTGCTCCACGGCGCTGAAGGAGACGCTGCTTGAGGTCAAGGATGCCTACTATGCGCATCCCGGACACGCCGGTATCGCCTGCGCCATGAAGAACGCCGGCGTGGGCGTGGGCCTGCCCGATGCCGGCCGCTGCAAGATTCGCGTCGAGGATGGCCGCGCCGTGGTCTACGCCGCCACGTCCGACATCGGCCAGGGCTGCAACACGGTCTTTTTGCAGGACGTTGCCGAGGCGTGCGGTCTGCCGCTGAGCTGCATTGCCAATGGCGAGTGCTCCACCGAGAACGCTCCCGACTCCGGCACCACGTCTGGCTCGCGACAGACGGTCGTGACCGGCGAGGCCGTGCGCGGTGCCGCCTTCCTGCTGCGCGATGCCATGCTTGACATCGAGGCCGGCAAGCCTGCACCCGATGTTCCTGTGAGCGCGCATGGTGACGGCGTCAAGATCGAGTACGACGACGGTCGCGCCTATCAGTTGCGCACGCAGGAGCTCGTCGCCGGCCAGGGCATGCATCCTCAGGATCCCGCGGCCGCCATCAAGGCGCTCGAGGGATGCGAGTTTGGCTACGTGTACCTGGAGCCGACTGACAAGCTGGGCGCTGACGTTCCCAACCCCAAGAGCCACATCTGCTACGGTTTTGCCACGCATGTGGTCATTCTGGATGATGACGGTCGCGTGAGCGAGGTCTATGCCGCGCACGATTCCGGCAAGGTGGTCAACCCCATCTCCATCCAGGGTCAGATCGAAGGCGGCGTGCTCATGGGTATGGGCTATGCGCTTACCGAGGACTGGCCGCTCAAGGACTGCGTGCCCCAGGCAAGGTACGGCACGCTCGGGCTGTTCCGTGCGCCCGAGATTCCGGATATCCACGCCATCTACGTGGAGAAGGACGAACTGCTGCCCGTGGCATACGGCGGAAAGGGCATCGGCGAGATTGCAACGATCCCCACGGCGCCCGCCGTACAGAATGCCTATCGCGCATTTGACGGCAAGCTGCGTCCGGATCTGCCCATGGTGGATACGCCGTACAGCCGCGCCCGTCACCGCGGGTAGGGTAGAGCGCGGATGGCATTTCTGACGGGCTGTTCGCGCTCACCATCAACTGCATATGCTGTGCCTTTGGGGCGCAGTTCAATCGCGAGCCGGGGCCTTTTGTTTGGAGCGGAAACTGTGTCCCGGAATAGGCGCTCAGAATGGGATGCGCTTTCCCCTTGGAGCCCTCGGCGGAGATTGCATCCCAGAATCCGCGCCTGGAATGGGACACACGATTGTCCGTGCCCGCATCCCACCATATTCGGGATGCGGGTTTCTGCGCTTTTGTGCATCAGACAAGCAGCTGCTTTTGGCGGCTCTCCCGGGCTGCGCATCGCTTGTGATGTCGATGCGACCGACCAGAGAGTCGGCGCATTGGTCAATCGCATTACAAAAGACAGGTTTATTGAGATTGGTGAACTGACGGCCATGGCCCATACCATTGTGGTTGCCTAGATTGAAAGCTGAGATGGAAAGTGCTTTCGGACAGGAGGGCAATATCAAGCCCCACGTTCCCTGTGGGAAGTGGGGCTTTCAAGGGCTGCTAGTTAATAGTTATTAGAGGTAGCCGTTCAGCCAATCGGGCATATTGGGATCGTCAATGCTCCACGAATCTTCTTCATGCTCGCTTTCTTCCCAGTTGCTTTCGTCCCCATCGAAGAACTTGCGCCTATTACACTTGTATTTGACAACCGTGTCGCCCTCACGGCGGTATTCATTCCAGTAGTAGTTTTGCTTTCCGTATCCGTTCCATTCTTGAGTTCTGTATATGACCATGGTGTCTCCTTTTCGTTTGCGTACGCGGGGCGCACGGTGTATCAGATTTGACTACTGGGCTATGACTTGCGCAATGTGAGTTTTTTTGGCGTTAATGCTCGCAAGTTCGTCGGAAGTAAAAACAAACGGGACAACCGCTTCATCCCATTCGATATTTGAGAAGGTATAACCGGCGCGCGTTACTTTGACTGTTTCTTTCCCAAAGAGTTTGCCGACTTCTGTGAGCTTGTAACCCCAGGGCTCTTTTGTCATCATTCCGCTGGAGACGAGACGCTTGTTAACTGCCTGATTCGAAAGAAGCAAGTCATGTCCGAGTCCCGTTGCAGTCTTCTTGACTCCGGTAAGGTTGACCACTGGCAAGGAGGCCTTTTCTGCTGCCTTAGCAATCGTGGCAACACCTTTGTCTGCGCCGTTGCAAATAGTTTTGAATTTAGGCGTATGGCCCGTTTTCGCGGCAATCGTAATGCTAACGATTGAACTGATTGCCACAAATACACCGATGCCAATCTGGACTTTGTGCTGCTCGAGCCACACGAGGCCTTTGTTCTTTGCAGGCAGATCAGTGTTTTCCGACTCCAATTTCTGTACACCTCATTTCTTGATTGATTTTGCAAGTTGATATGCAAGAGAGCCCAATGCCGGAATCAATGCCGATGAAGCGGGGATTAGGGCGGCGGTGAGAGCGGTTGCTCCAACTATGGCGCTCTGCTTAGTAGCTGCCTCTTGTTGTGTCCCCTTCTCATCCCCTTCTTTAAGGGCATTTTGCATCTTCTCTAGTTTGGGTGCTACTGGTTGGTCAACGAATAGCTGAATTATTTTTGCCAGATCCTCGTTTCCGCTGACGGCGATTTCGTTGTTGAATACCGCCCTGATGGCGAGATAGTGCATCTTCGTCATCTGCGTTTTACCCGTCTCAAGGCTGCTGACGGTTTGCTTTGTTATGCCTAGTTCGTTCGCAAGCCGTTCGCCACTCCAGCCCGCCGCCTTGCGAATGGTTGACAGGTGAGCTTGGAGCCTGCTGACTAGTTCATCATCCGTTGAAGTCATTTCTGCCTCACATATAGTAAAGAATCCTTATTACTGTCAGATATTATATACCCAGTCAGAAATTTAGCAATTACTAAGTGAGTCTTAGTTTATTCGGCTGGCTCCTGAATCTCCTCAGTTTTAAACTGAATTGAAAACGATACCGACGCCGGCGTCTTGTTCTCATGTTTTAAAGGTATGGGCAGGTATTGTTCGACAGACGATGGCCTCGATGCCGATTTCATGCATCCCCTCAGGGGTCATCCGTCCAGGAACCTGTTTTCCATCGTTGCGTGGTCAGCGAGACGTGCAAGGAGCACATCGACCGTATGGGCGGCTGTTATTTCTGCACAGTTGAGAGGGCATCTTGGAAGACGTGTCCATGGCGATTTTGGGAGACGCTAACCGCTTGGATTATAGTGGACGGTCGGTCTTAGAGGCCTATGGGTGGGAGATGTTGTTTCACTTGCCAACGACCGGCCGGGGTCTGGCTTAACCGACGTGGAACGTGATTGCACCATCTGGTAGCAAGTCGAGTTGCAGATGAGTACACCCGATCGTGTGGAATAAGGCTTCAGGAGCGCTCCGCCTGTTTACACCCCCGCAATCCCGCGCGCGGCACTCAGCAGCTCATACTCCCTCTGGCTCCACTGGTGCAGCTTGGCAGCCTCGACGGCATCACGACACAAGTCCAAAAACACCTCGGCGCCCTCGCAGAAGCACTCACGGGCAAAGTCACCCGAGCCGCTTGCGACGCACGAGCCGTCGGCAAAGAGCTTCCAGCTGGACGACTCGCGCGAGTCGTCTCCGAGCAGCTTGATCTGTAGCACGTGCGGGTCGCCGGCAACGCAGAGCTCTTCCTCGAGCACCTGCACGGTAAAGCGCATCTGGTGGGAGAGGCTGCTCTTGACCATGGCCGAGGCATAGCCGTTCGGCTTGTCCAGAAGATGCATTCGTTTTGGCTTGGCTACCAGGTTGTGGAAGTTGCGCTCACTGCGCACGGAGAAATTGTCCATACGGACTCCTTTCATCGATGTTGGCAGGGCCACCGTGCCTCTTGGCCGGTTGGCGTCGGGATCGTGGAGCCAACTCTCTACCCCGACTCTGGATAAAACGCGCCCGCTCCTTGCTGGCACGATGGAGTCTATCAGCGCGCGCGGACACAAATCAAGCGCCGCCTGCGAAATGATGTGCAGACGGCGCTTGATTTCGCCGGCTGCTGTTAGGCTTAAATCCGAAAAAGTGTCGAAATATCCCGTGTAAAAGTACGGAAAAGTATCGTAATACACACTTCAAAATCTCGAAAAAGTGTCGAAATGAGCATCTAGCAACCACGGAAAAGTGTATCCTAATGCTAAAACAGCACGTAATAAGGGGTGCGCTTATGCTACAGAGAAAAGCGAAAGCACAGTTTGAATCTTGGCTTGCCTCGTCGCCTAACAAGGCTCTTTTGGTCAAGGGCGCCCGACAGGTAGGAAAGTCATATTTGGTCAACGTCTTTGCAAATGAATCGTTCGAAAATGTCGTGACGTTCGACCTTATCGCCGACGCGTCCGTGCGCGATTCGTTTTTGGCGGCGAAAAGTGCGGATGATCTGCTTATGCGTATGTCTATTGCTGCAACGCAGCCGATGGTTGCGAACAAGACCGTTGTGGTTATCGACGAGGTGCAGCGATGCCCCAACGTGGTGACGTTTATCAAATATCTGGTCCAGCGCGGCGACTTTCGATACATCCTTACCGGATCGCTCCTTGGCGTTGAGCTCGAGGGCATCGATTCCCTGCCGGTGGGGTATGTCGAGCAGGTCCAGATGTACCCGCTCGACTTTGAGGAGTTTTGCTGGGCAAATGGCGTTGGTGCCAGCGTGTTTGACATGCTCAGGGGCTGTCTAAAGAATGAGGGGGAGCTTCCCGGCTATCTGTATGACCGCTTGCTCGATCTGTTCCATCAGTATGTGGTGGTGGGAGGCATGCCCGACGCGGTCAATTCCTTCTTGGCGACGCGCAATGTCGACGAGGTTCGAAACATCCACCGCGATCTTCACGCCCTGTATCGCGATGACATCGCAAAGTACGCTCCGCCCGAGCTGCGCTTGGTTATTCGCGATATCTATGATCTGATTCCCAGCGAGGCCGGTTCCAAAAACAAGCGATTCAAACTGTCATCGATTAACGGTGTCAAACGTTTTTCGCAGGTGACAGATCATTTCCTCTGGCTATCGGAGGCGGGTGTCGCGCTTCCTGTGTATAGCGTAACGGCGCCCGTGGCACCCCTTTTATTGGGGGAGCAACGAAATCTGTTTAAGCTGTTTTACTTGGACACCGGAATGCTTATGTCGTCGTATTCCAAAAGGGTCGCCCAAGGCGTTTTTGATGGGGAGGCAGAAGGCCCCTTTGGCATGAATATGGGGGCGGCATTCGAGGGCTTCGTTGCCCAAGAGCTCAAAGCCCACGGATTTAGATTGCGCTACTTTACGTCCAAAAAGGTCGGTGAGCTCGATTTTGTGGAAGAGACGTTCGATGGGGAAGTGCTCGCCATCGAGGTCAAATCGGGCAAGAGTTTTAAGTCCCACGCGGCGCTCGATAACGCACTGGCAACGAAGGGCTACGGAATCGATCGCGCCCTGGTACTTGCGGAATGTAATCTTCACCGCGATGGTGACGTGCTGTATCTGCCCATCTTTATGGCAGGGCTTTTGGAGCCGTAACGTGCCGCCGACTCTTCCGACCCTCCCTTAGCCCTCGCTACTCGTCGTCCCCGTCGTTGGGGTCGCCCTTGAGGGTGTTGATGTCCAGATACTCGTTATCGTCCTCTTTTTGCTGGGTCTCCGACTCCGCTTGGGTGGGGCCGGAGAACAGCCGGAATCCCTCAAACGCAATGACACCGAGCAGGGCAATGACAATGGCGATAAAGGCAACCTTGACTGCCTGCGGAAATTCCGAGAAACGCAGCGCCTTTTCCTCGGCGTAATAATCGGCGAAGCATTCTTCGCCTGTGCTTTTGGTATACACCGGCGCGGACGCGGCCTCCGGGTCATATTCCGGTGCAGGCGTGGCAGCGTACGGATCGTTGAGATAATCGCTCGATGCGGTGCCATAATCCTCGGTCTCGATGCGACCGTTGCCAGCATAGCCATCGGAATAATCGGAAAATGCCGTACCGCTCTCATAGTCCGCGGCACTCGTGTTGGCGGCAAAAAGCGGGTTAACTGGAACGTCGAGCGCCGGCATGCCGGTAGAGGTCTCATCCAGATCGGTTGCAGCCCAGGAATCGTAGGCAACCTGATGGGCAACGGGCTCATCGAGCCTTGTGACCGGAGGCTTGCGTGCCGCAGGAACAGGCAACTGCTGGGCGCTGTACATAACGGTGCTGTCGGCCGATTTGCCCTGCGTCGCTGCAGCGAGAAATGCCGCCGTTTCGGACGGGTCGCTTGCGGGGCGGGGAGCGGGCGTGGTCGCCGAAGTGAGTGCGGGCGTCGAAACAGGCGACTGCGCAGGAGTCGGCGCAGATGCGGGCTTAGGCGCAAGTGCGGGATTGAGGCTTGACGGACGAGCCCCGCCGCCCATGAGTTCGTCGGCGGTCCACGGGCGATCATTCATCACGTCGTCAAGGCTCAGCGAAAACAGGTCGTCTTCACCCTCATCGAACATGCGGTGCACATGTCCACCAATTGCCGGAATCAATCCGCGACCGGTGCATGATGCCTTGCTCAACGCCATTCTGTTCCATCCTTCCGAAATACTAATGACATCGATTATATGGAACTTTCCAAGCGGCTCGGTCTTGGATTCATGCTTTCCAGAACTCGCGCCCAAAAGGGGAGGGGCAATCCAGGCGAGTGCCTACTTGTCGCCTGCTGCCGCCTTGGCCTCATTGAGGTAGCTATAGAAGCTGTACTTGGAGATGCCAAAGAACTCGCAGGCGCGTTCGCTCGACTTGGAAATGAGGAAGGCGCCGCGACGGTCGAGGTAGCCAATGGCACGAATGCGCTCGTCTTTGGTCATGAGCGCCGCGGGCTTGCCCACAAACTGCTCGCACTCGTGCAGCAGGTCCTCGAGCAGGTCGCCGATGTTCTTGGTAATGGGCTCGGGCTCGGTGTAGCCCGTGCCGCCGGTGCCGGTAAAGGCGTCGAGCGAACGCTCAAAAGCCTTCATAAGCGTAATGTCAAAGTTGATGCCCAAAATGCCGACGGGCTTGCCCTCGTCGTTGCGGATAAAGATGGTCGAGGACTTGAGCAGCTTGCCATCGGCGGTTTTGGTGAGGTACGGCTCGCGGTCGTGCACGTCGGCGGTGCCCTCGTGCATGGATTCAAGCACAATATGGCTGGGGCCGTCACCCAGTTTGCGCCCGCTAACGTGGCCGTTTTCGATCACTACGATGGAGCGGTCCACGTCCTCGGTCTCCAGGTCGTGGACGACGACTTCGCAGTTGGGGCCAAATTGGAGCGCCAGGCCGTGTGCAAGGCGCTTGTAGAACTCAATCTGTGCGGGGGTCATGGGTGCCTTCCTAAAAATTAGTTTGGGCTCACTGTGCCATAAACCCCACTTGTTCGCAAATAACGAAAGCGTCGCTGTGTTATGTGACCGTTCGGCGGCGAAAAGGTACCGATTACGGCAACAAACAATTTGTTAGGTTTTCCAATCAAAAAGTGTGATAGAACAGTGCTAACAAACTTTTTGTTTGGCATCCACATAAAAGTTCAGCCGTGTGAATGGGATCGGGCTGAAACGCGTATGCGGGGGCCGGCAAGAGAGAACTTAAGGAGTTCACCGTATGGCCGATAAGATCCAGTGGGCGGGCAACACGATGCCCAAGAGCGATGACAAGCACTTGGGAATCATGAGCCTCGACCACGTGAAGAAGGCCCGCGCCTTCCACCAGTCGTTCCCCCAGTACACCGTCACTCCGCTTGCCCGCCTGGATGGCCAGGCCGCGCGCCTAGGCCTGTCCAACCTGTGCGTTAAGGACGAGAGCTATCGCTTTGGCCTCAACGCCTTTAAGGTCCTGGGCGGATCGTTTGCCATGGCCAACTACATTGCCGACGAGACCGGCAAGGACGTTGCCGAGTGCACCTTCGATTACCTGACCTCCGATCAGCTTGCCAAGGACTTTGGCCAGGCCACCTTCTTTACCGCCACCGACGGCAACCATGGCCGCGGCGTGGCATGGGCTGCCAACAAGCTGGGCCAGAAGGCCGTCGTGCACATGCCCAAGGGTTCCACCAAGCCCCGCTTCGATAACATTGCCGCCGAGGGCGCCACGGTGACCATCGAAGAGGTCAACTACGACGAGTGCGTGCGCATGGCCGCCGCCGAGGCCGACGCCTGCGAGCGCGGCGTCATCGTTCAGGACACCGCCTGGGAGGGCTACGAGAAGATCCCGTCCTGGATCATGGAGGGTTACGGCACCATGGCTTCCGAGGCTGCCGAGCAGCTGCGCGAGATGGCTATCAACCGCCCGACGCACGTCTTTGTCCAGGCTGGCGTAGGCTCGCTCGCCGGCGCCGTGGTGGGCTACTTCACCAACCTGTATCCCGATAACCCGCCCACCTTCGTCGTGGTTGAGTGCGCACCGGCCGCCTGCCTGTACAAGGGCGCTGCCGCCGGCGACGGAGATCCGCGCATCGTGGACGGTGACATGCCCTCCATCATGGCCGGCCTGTGCTGCGGCGAGCCCAACATCTTGGGCTGGGATATCCTGCGCAACCACACCACCGCCTTCGTGTCCTGCCCCGACTGGGTCACCGCTCGCGGCATGCGCACCCTGGGCGCTCCCGAGAAGGGCGACCCGCGCGTCATCTCCGGCGAGTCCGGCGCAGTGACCACCGGTCTGGTCGAGACCCTCATGCTCGACCCCGAGTACGCCGAGCTCAAGGAGCTCATCGGCCTGGACAAGACGAGCTCCGTGCTCTGCTTCTCCACCGAGGGCGACACCGATCCGGATCAGTACCGTCGCATCGTCTGGGAGGGCGAGTACCCGACTTGCTAGCAGGCTGACCTGTCCGGAGGCAGCCGGAGGACTTTACTCCCTGCTCGGACAGTCCTGCTCGCACGGAGAGCACATTAAGTGCTCTCCGGCTCGTGCGGAACTCGCGACGGAGCAAAGTCCTCCGTCCGCCTCCTATGGTTGCTTGCTTGCCGGGTGCTCGACCTCACGCTGCTTGGCACAAGTGATCAATCTGAAATATCTACCTGTAGGTAAACCCTTGTAGAAAGGTTGACTGTTATGACTAAGGAACTCGATTTCGAGGCAATTAAAAACGCTGCTGAGTCTCACCGCGCTGACATGACCCGCTTCCTGCGCGCCATGATCTCGCACCCCTCTGAGTCCTGCGAGGAGGGCGAGGTTGTCGCTTGCATCAAGGCCGAGATGGAGAGCCTTGGCTATGACGAGGTCAAGGTCGATGGCTTGGGTAACGTCATGGGCTTTATGGGCGAGGGCGACAAGATCATCGCCATCGACTCCCACATCGACACCGTCGGCATCGGCAACATCGAGAACTGGGATGCCGATCCCTATGAGGGCTACGAGACCGACGAGATCATCTACGGCCGCGGCGGCTCTGACCAGGAGGGCGGTATGGCTTCTGCTACCTACGCTGCCAAGATGATGAAGGACATGGGCCTCATCCCCGAGGGCTACAAGATCATGGTCGTCGGCACCGTCCAGGAAGAGGACTGCGACGGCATGTGCTGGCAGTACATCTACAACAAGGACGGCATTAAGCCCGAGTTCGTCATTTCCACCGAGCCTACCGACGGCGGCATCTATCGCGGTCACCGCGGCCGCATGGAGATCCGCGTCGACGTTCACGGCACCTCCTGCCACGGCTCCGCTCCCGACCGCGGCGACAACGCCATTTACAAAATGGCCGACATCATCGCCGACGTCCGCGCCCTCAACAACAACGGCTGCGACGAGTCGACCGACATCAAGGGCCTCGTCAAGATGCTCGACCCCAAGTACAACCCCGAGCACTTCGAGGACGCCCGCTTCCTGGGCCGCGGCACCTGCACCGTCAGCCAGATCTTCTACACCAGCCCCAGCCGCTGCGCTGTCGCTGACTCCTGCGCCATCTCCATCGACCGTCGCATGACCGCCGGCGAGACCTGGGAGTCCTGCCTGGACGAGATCCGCAACCTGCCGGCCGCCAAGAAGTACGGCGACGACGTGAAGGTCTCCATGTACATGTACGACCGTCCGTCCTGGACCGGCGAGGTTTACGAGACCGAGGCTTACTTCCCCACGTGGATCAACAAGGAGACCGCTCCGCACGTCAAGGCCCTCGTCGACGCCCACAAGGCCATGTTCGGTGACGAGCGCATCGGCTGCGAGCCCAGCATGGACAAGCGCACCGGTCGTCCGCTGTGCGACAAGTGGACCTTCTCCACGAACTGCGTTTCCATCCAGGGCCGCTATGGCATCCCCTGCGTTGGCTTTGGCCCGGGTGCCGAGTCTCAGGCTCACGCTCCCAACGAGGTCACCTACAAGGACGACCTGGTCACCGCTGCTGCCATGTACGTGGCTGCCCTGAACCTCTACGATCCGAGCCAGGCCGATGGCGACGCTACCGTGTTCCGCGCTGGTCTGACCAACAACAAGATCGACTAGTCCCATTCCTTGATCTTGTTGAGCCGGGGACAGCCTGTGTCCCCGGCACCCCCTGTTGACTTGGGGCCCGCGGTCGTTATCTCCCATGCTTCCTCAACGGTAGCGGGTCCTCGTCATAGCGCTCTGCATGTTCTAGCCACACGCGCATGCCGGAGCACATCTACTCATTGCGATCGTTTCATCTATGGAAAGGATATTTACATGGACGCCAAGTTTACCGAGCTCGTCGAGCAGCTGAACGGCCTCGATTTTAAGGGCATGTACGGCAGCGACTTCCTGCACACCTGGGATAAGACCACCGATGAGCTCAAGGCTCTCTACATCGTTGCCGACGCCCTGCGCGAGCTGCGTGAGAACAACGTTTCGTCCAAGATCTTCGACTCGGGCCTGGCCGTCTCCCTGTTCCGCGACAACTCCACCCGTACGCGCTTCTCCTTCTCTAAGGCCGCCAACCTGCTCGGCCTCGAGCTGCAGGACCTGGACGAGAAGAAGTCCCAGATCGCTCACGGCGAGACCGTCCGCGAGACCGCTACCATGATCTCCTTCATGGCCGACGTCATCGGCATCCGCGACGACATGTACATCGGCAAGGGCGACGCCTACATGGCCGAGGTCTCCGAGTCTGTCCAGCAGGCCTACGAGGACGGCGTTCTGGATCACCGTCCCACGCTCATCTCCTTGCAGTCCGACTCCGATCACCCCACGCAGTCCTCTGCCGACATGCTCTACCTCATCAACGAGTTTGGCGGCCTCGAGAACCTCAAGGGCAAGAAGGTTGCCGTCACCTGGGCCTACTCGCCCTCTTACGGCAAGCCGCTGTCCTGTCCGCAGTCGCTGATCAGCCTGCTGCCCCGTTTTGGCATGGACGTCACTTTGGCCCACCCCGAGGGCTACGACCTCATGCCCGAGGTCGTCGAGCGCGCCAAGGGCTACGCCGCCGAGTCCGGCACCACCTTTAAGCAGGTCAACACCATGGCCGAGGCCTTCGAGGGCGCCGACATCGTGATCCCCAAGAGCTGGGCTCCGTTTGCCGCCATGGAGAAGCGTACCAACCTGTACGCGGAGGGCGACGACGCCGGCATCGCAGCGCTCGAGAAGGAGCTGCTCGCTCAGAACGCCACCCATCAGGACTGGTGCTCCACGATCGAGCTCATGGAGAAGACCGCCAACGGCCAGGACACTATCTTTATGCACCCGCTGCCCGCCGACATCTCCGGTGTCTCCTGCGAGCGCGGCGAGGTCAACGCCGACGTCTTTGACATGCACCGCGTGGGCATGTACAAGGAGGCAAGCTACAAGCCGTACGCCATCGCAGCCATGATGTTCCTGCAGAAGGTTGCCGATCCCGCCGCTACCCTCAAGGCCCTCGACGAGCGCAACACCGCCCGTTGGTTCCAGGCCTAAAGCCGCGCTGAGGTAAGCCATGTAAAGGGGGCGCTCTGCCAACCGGCGGGGTGCCCCTTTTTGCATCGTGGGCGTGCGGGATAAGCGCTTTCGATGTAGATGCCCCGCGACGCGAGTTATGGGTACGATGGTTTCAGGGGAGGTATCGCCATGAAACTTGGTTGCGTCATTATGGCTTCGGGCGAGGGCAAGCGATTTGGCTCTAACAAGATGCTCGCCGATATCTATGGCGAGCCGCTGATTGCCCGGACCATTGATTCGGTTCCCCGGGGCTTTGACGTCGTGGTTTCGACGCGTTGGCCCGAGGCCGCTCAGATTTGTGATGACAAGCATTGCCCGTGCGTGCTGCACGATGGCGAGCTGCGCAGCGAAAGCGTCCGTGCGGGCCTTTCGTGGGGAGTCGAACGCAACTGGAAAGGTTGCCTCTTTTTGCCGGGTGACCAGCCGCTCGTGAGTTCGGATTCTTTTGAGGCTATGGTTCGTGCATTTGACGAGCGTGGCCGCAGGCATCCGGTGCGTCTTGCGTGCAACGGTGAGCCTTCGAGCCCGGTGCTCTTCCCAAGGCAACTGTTCCCTTCGCTCATGCTTCTCGAGGGCAAGGACGGTGGTGGGTCGATTCTCAAGGGCCGCACCGACGTTGCGTTGGTTGAGGCACGTGCCTACGAGCTGTGGGACGTCGATACCGCCAAGGGACAGCGACGCATAACGGAGCATATCGCCGCCTGCTCGTATTTTGATCGCGTGGCCAACTGCATCAATCAATAAGGAGCAATTATGATCATCATCAAAAACGGCGCGCTCGTGACGCCCCAGGGGCTTCGCCGCGCCGATCTTGCCATGGATGGCGATAAGATCGTGCGGATCGCCGCGGCGATTGAGCCGGCCGAGGGCGATACCGTCGAGGATGCCGCGGGCTGCTGGGTGTTCCCAGGCTTTATCGATGGGCACACGCACATGCAGTGCTGGACTGGCATGGACTGGACGGCCGATAGCTTTGAGACCGGCACACGTGCGGCTGCCTGCGGCGGCACGACGACCATTGTGGATTACGCCACGGCCGATCGCGGTGTGACCATGCCCGATGCCTTGGCCGAGTGGCATCGCCGCGCCGACGGAACCTGCACGGCCAACTACGCCTTTCATATGGCGCTCGCCGAGTGGAACGAGCGCAACCGCGCCGATCTCTCTGCCATGCGCGAGGCGGGCGTATCGTCGTTCAAGACCTACTTTGCCTACGATCATTTGCGCTTGGACGATGCCGAGACGCTCGAGGTGCTGGAGGAGCTCAAGCGCGTGGGCGGTATCCTGTGCGTGCATTGCGAGAACGGCACGCTGGTGAACGAGCTGCAGAAGCGCGTGTTTGAGCAGGGTATCCACGGGCCCGAGGGACATGCTCTCAGCCGTCCGGATGTGTGCGAGGCCGAGGCCGTGAGCCGTCTGCTGTATCTGGCGCATCTGGCCGGCGACGCACCGGTCAACGTGGTGCACCTTTCGACCAAGCTGGGGCTCGAGACCATCCGTGCCGCCAAGGCGCGCGGGCAGAAGAATATCTATGTCGAGACCTGCCCTCAGTATCTGATGCTCGACGATACGTGCTACTTGGAGCAGGGCGAGGACGGCTTTGCGGGCGCCAAGTATGTGATGAGCCCGCCGCTGCGCCATGCGGGTGATCGTGCGGCACTGCGCGAGGCGCTTGTGGCCGGCGAGATCGATACGATTGCGACCGACCACTGCAGCTTTAACCTGCACGGGCAAAAGGATCGCGGGCGCGACGACTTCCGCGCGATTCCCAACGGCGGACCCGGTGTGGAGCATCGCCCCGTCGCGATCGCCACGAGCTTTGAGGGACAGCTGGGCCCCGAGGATCTGTGCCGCCTGATGAGCGAGAACCCGGCGCGCGTCTTTGGCATGTATCCGCGCAAGGGCTGTCTTGCCGAGGGCTCCGATGCCGACGTGTGCGTGTGGGATCCCAAGGCGCGCTGGACCATTCGCGCGGCGACGCAGCATCAGGCTGTGGACTACACGCCGCTCGAGGGCTTTGAGGCGCACGGCCGCGCCAAGGCCGTGTTTGTGAACGGCGTACTGGCTGCGCGCGACGGCGAGCCCACCGGAGCCCAGCCCGGCCGCTACGTCCCCCGCTAGCAGAAAGGGCGCCGGGGTAGCTAAAAGAGCCCCGTCCCAAATTAGCTACCCCTGGAGGCTGGTGGCGACGATGGGGCGGTCGAGAGCTGTCTCGAAGCGGTCGGCCATCGTGGGGTCGCTGAGCGTGTCGACTTGGTTGAGCATGATGCGGGCATTGTCGAGGTTCAGCATCTGCAGCTCGGCATTGAGCACCATGGCGACGCGCTCTGGGGTGGCAGCGTCGGTGGGCTCGCAGCCGCAGCGCTCGCAGAAGAGCTCGGGGCGGTGGACAACCTTGGCGACGGGCTTGCCCAGCCCTGAGGCGCCGACGACCCAGACAACGTTTGCCGTGGCGGCGGGAATTACCGGCTCCCAGGCGGCATGCGCCTTGAGCGGGAGTCGCTTGCTGCCATCTGCCTCGGCCAACACATAGTCAAAGCGCTGCGCCAGCTGGTCGAGCGGCTCAGCGGGGGCGGAGAGCTTGCCTGTCTCCGGGTCCAAGACGCCTGCCTGGCAGATGCTTCCGCGCACAAGGCCCGCGCAGGCCTCGCAGGTGCAGCCGGGGGCATGCAGGGTCCCCGGCTTCCAAGGCGCGGCGTCCAGGCGACGGCTCGACCCGTCCCATGGCACGCCGGCGACGGGAAACATGTGCGTGGTGGTGCAGAGGAGCACGCGGCCGCCAGCGCGCATAAGCTCAAGGCCGAGCGTCTTTAGCAGCGTCGACTTGCCGCCGCTGCCGACAATCGCGGTAATGCCCGGCTCGATCTTGAGCGCGGAGGCAAGGTTTCCGCTCGTCGTTTTCATCTGTTCACCGCCGTATAATACTGTGATAATAAAAAATCATCAGAGTAGCGGTCGAACCGCTTTGCTCTGCTCAAACCGTAGCACAGGGAGGTGTCCCGGGAATGCTCGTTTATGTTCGCGGCGCTGGCGATATCGCCACGGGCGTCGCCGCTCGCTTGGTACGCTCCGGCGTGTCGGTCGTTATGGCCGATATCGCGGTTCCCACGTGCATCCGCCGCACAATCAGTTTTTGCGAGGCCATTCGCCTGGGCGAGGTCGAGGTCGAGGGCATTCGCGCTCGCTTGGCACAGACGCCGGCTGAGGCGCTTGCGATTGCCGAGGCTGGAGACGTCGCCGTCGTGGTAGACCCTCAGGCCAAGATGCTCGATGAGCTTAAACCCACGGCTG
Source organism: Collinsella sp. TF12-2AT (assembly GCF_003436735.1). Taxonomy (NCBI): domain Bacteria; kingdom Bacillati; phylum Actinomycetota; class Coriobacteriia; order Coriobacteriales; family Coriobacteriaceae; genus Collinsella; species Collinsella sp. TF12-2AT. Next base: position 236,304 of record NZ_QSQK01000002.1, read on the forward strand.
TGGTCGACGCGATTTTGGCTAAGCGCAACTTGGGCACCACGCGCGATATGGCGCCTGCCGTCATCGCCGTGGGACCGGGCTTCACCGCGCCGGTTGACTGCGACGCAGCGGTCGAAACCATGCGCGGGCATTTTTTGGGCCGCGTCATTACCCAAGGTTCGCCCCAGCCCAACACGGGCGTGCCGGGCGTCATCGCCGGCTACGGCAAGGAACGAGTTATCCACAGCCCCGCCGCCGGCGTGTTTCGGTCCGACCGCGCAATCGGCGACATCGTGAGCGCCGGAGACGTGATTGGCTACGCGGGAGATACACCCATGTGCACGCAGATCGATGGCTGTCTGCGCGGGCTTTTGGCGAACGGCGTGCGGGTGACTGAGGGCTTTAAATGCGCCGACGTCGATCCGCGCGGCGATGCCAGCTATATCAACTATATTTCGGACAAGGCGACGTCGGTCGGCGGCGGCGTGCTCGAGGCACTCGCTATGCTCACCGATGTCTTTAGAGGATAGAAGGCGGCAATGGAAAAGCTCGATGTGGTGAATGCGGCGCTTGCCGCCCTGCGTGCTGGCGAGACGTGCGAGCTCGTGGTCGTGGCCGGCACGGCAGGGTCATCGCCGCGCGGCGTGGGCGCCTGGATGGCCGTCTTTGCCGATGGCAGCCAAGCGGGCACCATCGGCGGCGGCAAGATTGAGCTCTTTGCGCTGGACGAGGCGCGCGAGCTGCTGGCCGCAGGTCAATCGCGTCTGGTCCGCTACACCATGGGCGGTGAGAACTCCGATACCGGCATGATCTGCGGCGGAGCCATCTGCCTGTGCTATCTGCGCCTGGATGTATCGCAGGCGCCGTTGTTCCAGTCGGTTGCCGACATCTTGGCCTATCGGCGCATCGGCGACTTCGTCATCGACTTTGAGCCGTTTATCGCGAGCGTGCTCGAGGGCGATGTGGCCGAGTACCATGGCGAGGAATCGCGCCGCACCATTGCGGGCTGCCCCGGGCTTTCGCTGGTGGAGGAGGGGAGTAAGGTCACCTACACCAACGCCGCCTCCGAGATTCCCACGGCGCACATCGAGACGCTCTGCCCCGAGGGCCTGACCTATATCTTTGGCTGCGGCCACGTGGGCGCTGCGACGGCTCGCGTGCTCACGGCGGCGGGCTTTGCCGTCGTGGCTTGCGACGACCGCCCCGGCACGCTGACCCCCGATTGGGTGCCCGGTGTCTACGACCGTCGTCTGGTCGACTACAAGAGCCTGAGCAAGCAGTGCCCCATCGGCCCGCGCGACCTGGTGGTCGTCGCCACGGCGGGTCACAAGTCCGATATCGATGTGGTGATTCAGGCCATGCGCGCCAAACCCGCCTATCTGGGCTGCTTGGGCTCGCGCCGCAAGACCGCCTTTGTGCGCGCCCGCCTGGAGCAGGAGGGCTTTACGCAGGAGCAGATCGACGAGCTGCACCTGCCGATTGGTGTCGCCATCGAGGCCGAGGACCCCGAGGAGATCGCCATCTCCATCGCCGCCGAGATGATCCACCTGCGTCGCACCAAACTCGTCCCCCGCAAGCGCTAGTCGCATCCCAAATGAGCTGCCCCAGCCCTCTGCCGCATGCGGGTCAAAATGCTACCTGTGCCATATGCCCTATAATGTCCGACCGTTGAGCGGCATGGGGCCGCTGCCTAGGGTATGGGAGGCGCAAATGGCAGAGTCGGCAGCAGGGGATGCCCTGTTCGAGCGTACGGGAAAAGTTTCGTTTGTGCAGGTATTACCCCATGCACTGCAGCATGTGCTGGCGGCATTCGCGGGTATCGTCACGCCCGCCATCATTATCGCGTCGGTCTGTGGCTTTACCCCTCAGGAGGAGGCCGCCGTCATCCAGGCGTCGCTCGTCCTCTCGGCGCTTGACATTTTCCTTCAACAGTTTCCCATAAAAGGTGTCGTCGGTTCGGGCCTGCCCATTGTGATGGGTGCGAGCTTTACCTTCGTGCCGGCGCTCAAGGCAGTCGGTCTTGAGCTTGGTTTTGAGGCCGTACTGGGCGCCCAGGTAATCGGCGGCGCGCTCGTCGCGCTCTTCGGCCTACTGTTTAGGCGCGTGAGTTTTCTATTTCCGGCCCCGGTGCTTGGCACCGTCATCTTTGTCATTGGCCTGTCGCTATGCCCAGTGGCAGTTGCCTCCATGGCGGGCGGGGAGGGCGCGGCCGATTTTGGCAGTGTCACCAACTGGGCCGTCGCACTTGTGACGTTCGTCGTCACCTTTATGGCTGGCAACTACGGCAAGGGCGCGCTTAGGCTGGGCAGCATCCTGGCTGGTATCTGCGCGGGCTTTGTTTTGGCTGCGGTGTTGGGCATGGTCGATTTCTCGGCCATCGCGACCGCCAGCTGGTTCGCCCCGCCGGCCCTGGGCGCCCATCGCCTGGTGTTCGACCCGGCCGCGTGCGCCGTTGTGGGCGTTGTCGCCATTGTCAACGCAGTACAGGTCATGGGCGAGTTTGCCGCCGTGTCGTCCGCTGCGCTCGATACCCCTGCGACCGATAGCCAGATCTCGGGTGGCCTGATCGCCAACGGCCTGGTCGGTATGCTGTCAGGCTTTTTTGGCGGCGTCCCCACGGCAACCTTTGGCCAGAATGTGGGCATTATCGCCGAGAACAAGGTCGTCAACCGCATGGTCTTTACGCTTGCGGCTGCCATCCTGCTCATCGCGGGCCTGCTGCCCAAGTGTGCGGCGGTGCTCACGTCTATTCCGCAGCCGGTCATCGGTGGCGCCACGATTGGCGTGTTCGCGACCATCGGTATGAACGGTGTGGTCATGTTTGCCCGCCACGGCCTGTCTCAGCGCGATACCACGCTCATGGGTCTCTCTATCGCCTTTGGCACGGGCATTGAGCGCACGGCCGGCGCGCTTGCCGGCGCTGGATTCCCCGCATGGGTTGGCACCGTTTTTGGCGGATCCTCCATTGCCGTCGCCGCGCTCGTTGCTGTGATCCTCAACCTGGTCCTCCCGCGCCAAAAATAACGCCCCATATATGAGTTGCGGTGGAATAGGGACTGTTTAAGCCTTTTAAGCCATCAAACAGTCCCTATCTCACCGCAACTGCTGTTTTCCTCCGTGCCCTAGGGATCAATTTGTGCGGGGGAGTTGTGGAGTTGTGCAGGCAGACGAGGTTTTTCTGGAAATACGCTCCCGATGCGCGTATAGTACCGATTGTTTTGTCGGCTCCTGCTGCGTCGAGTCCAAACCGCGAAATGCCATGAGCGGCGCGGATGCAGCCAGGAGGCACGAGGACAACCCATCGTGGCCACGCCCCGTGCTTAAAACCCCAAGAAGGAGTGAACAATGGCAGAAGAGAAGTATGTGCCGCGTCTGAAGACCAAGTACAACAACGAGGTCAAGCAGCAGCTTCAGGACAAGTTCCAGTACGAGAACGTCATGATGATCCCCAAGTTTGAGAAGATCGTCGTGAACATGGGTGTCGGCGAGGCCGCTACCGATTCCAAGGCCATCGACGGTGCCGTGCGCGACCTGCGCGCCATCACCGGCCAGCAGCCGATGATCACCCGTGCCCGCAAGTCCATCGCTACCTTCCGCCTGCGCGCTGGTATGCCGATCGGCTGCAAGGTTACCCTGCGTGGCGACCGTATGTGGGAGTTCTTCGATCGTCTGACCTCCGTCGCGATTCCCCGTATCCGCGACTTCCGCGGCATCTCCGCCAAGAGCTTCGACGGCCGTGGTAACTTCTCCATGGGCGTCACCGAGCAGCTCATCTTCCCCGAGATCGACTTCGACTCCGTCGATCACCAGCGTGGTATGGACATCACTTTCGTGACCACCGCCAATACCGATGAGGAGGCCAAGGCCCTTCTGGACGCCTTCGGTTTCCCGTTCAAGAAATAGGTTCACCTGCCCTATGAGCGCCGTTCCCAGAAGGGGGCGGCGCTTGGGGCGAACAATACTCTATGTGAGGAGGATATAAGTGGCTAAGACATCGATGATCGTCAAGTGCAATCGCAAGCAGAAGTTCTCTACTCGTGAGTACACGCGCTGCCAGCGCTGCGGCCGTCCGCACTCTGTGTACCGCAAGTTCGGCCTGTGCCGTGTCTGCTTCCGCGAGCTTGCACTCAAGGGCGAGCTTCCCGGCGTTAAGAAGGCCAGCTGGTAAGTCACTACCAGCGTTTCAAGCATCCGTTTGGAACAGGGAAAACGCGCTAAAAAGGCTTTGCCGTTAAGGGCGGCGAAGAACCAAGAGCACGTGTTCATCAAGAACGAAGGAGAATCTGTATGAACCTTACAGACCCGATCGCAGATATGCTTACGCGCATCCGTAACGCTAACTCTGTGAACAAGGCCACGGTCTCCATGCCGAGCAGCAAGAAGCTCGTCGAGATCGCTCGTGTTCTGCACGAGGAGGGCTACATCGAGGGCTACGATGTCGAGGACACCGTTCCCCAGAAGACTCTGCACATCACGCTTAAGTATGGTCCCAAGAAGGCTAAGGTCATCAACGGCATCCGCCGCATTTCCAAGCCGGGCCTGCGTAAGTACACCGGCGTTGCCGACATGCCCCGCGTCCGCGGTGGCCTTGGTACCGCCATTATTTCCACCAGCCATGGCGTTATGACCGACCGCGATGCTCGCAAGCACAACGTCGGCGGCGAGATCATCGCTTACGTCTGGTAATTCGCTCGGTAGGTAGAAGGAAAGGAGATCACCGTGTCTCGTATCGGTAATAAGCCTGTCCAGATTCCCGCCGGAGTCGAAGTGGCAGTCAACGGCAACAACGTTGTCGTCAAGGGCCCCAAGGGCCAGCTCGAGCTCGATGTCTTTGAGAAGCTCGCTATCAACATCGAGGACAACGTCCTCACCGTTTCCCGTCCCGACGACGAGCGTGAGACCCGTGCCCGCCACGGCCTCACCCGCGCCCTCATCCACAACATGGTGGTTGGCGTTTCCGAGGGCTTCGAGAAGAAGCTCGAGCTCGCCGGCGTCGGTTACCGCGTGCAGCAGAAGGGCAAGAACCTCGAGTTCTCCCTGGGCTTCTCGCACCCCGTGATCGTCGAGGCTCCCGAGGGCATCACCTTCGAGGTTCCCGACAACACCCACGTGAACGTCAAGGGTATCAACAAGCAGCAGGTCGGTCAGATCGCCGCTGAGATCCGCGGCCATCGTCCTCCCGAGCCTTACAAGGGCAAGGGTATCCACTACGTTGGCGAGCACATCCGCCGCAAGCTGGGTAAGGCCGCCAAGTAGTCGTAACCGACTCACTCGCATAAGACCAGCACCCCGTCAGGTGCTGGCAAGATCAACCTTTTTAGGAGTTTACGTATGAACAAGCATAAGGCGAAGCTGGAAGGCCTCAAGCGTCGTCAGCGTCGTGTTCGCGGCAAGGTCTCGGGTACCTCCGAGCGTCCGCGTCTTCGCGTGACCCGTACTAACGCCAACATCTATGCCCAGATCATCGACGACAGCAAGGGCTCCAGCCTGACGCTCGTCTCTGCCTCGACCCTCGAGGCCGAGTTCAAGGGCACCCACACCTCGAACAAGGAGGCTGCGGAGAAGGTCGGTCAGCTCGTTGGCAAGCGCGCCATCGAGGCCGGCATCACCAAGGTCGCCTTCGATCGTGGTGGCCGTATCTACCATGGCCGCGTCAAGGCCCTCGCCGACGGTGCTCGTGCCGCCGGTCTCGAGTTCTAGGAGGTATGTAGCACATGGCTCGTAATCAGAAGCAGCAGCGCGAGGCCTCCGAGTTCGAGGAGCGCGTCGTTTACATCAACCGCGTGTCGAAGACCGTCAAGGGTGGTCGTCGCATGAGCCTCGTCGCTCTCGTCGTCGTTGGCGACGGCAAGGGCAACGTCGGCGTTGGCATGGGCAAGTCCGCTGAGGTGCCCCTGGCCATCTCCAAGGCGTCTCTCGATGCCAAGAAGAACATGTTCCACGTGCCGGTGACCGAGCAGGGCACCATCCCGCACGAGGTTCTCGGCCACTTTGGTGCCGGCCGCATCATCATCAAGCCCGCTGTCGAGGGTACCGGCGTTATCGCCGGCGGCGCTGTGCGTCCCCTCTTCGAGCTTGCTGGCATCAAGAACGTCCTGTCCAAGTCCCTCGGTACCGACAACGGCCTCAACATCATCAAGGCTGCCGTCGAGGGCCTCAAGGAGCTCTCCAGCCCTGAGGACGTCGCGGCTCGCCGTGGCCTGACGGTCTCCGAGATGTTCGTCGGTAAGGAGAACTAAGCATGGCTGACACCATCAAGATCAAGCAGGTCCGCAGCACCAACGGTTGCAAGCAGGACCAGGTCCGTACTGTCCGTGCCCTCGGTCTCCACAGGATCCGCGAGGTTCGCGAGATTGCTGACAACGAGTCCGTCCGCGGCATGATCTTCAAGGTCAAGCACCTTGTCGAGATTGTAGAGGAGTAGCAAATGCAGCTTCACGATCTTACTCCCGCGCCCGGTTCCACCAAGAACCGTAAGCGCGTCGGCCGTGGCAATTCTTCGGGTCACGGCACCACTTCTGGCCGCGGCCAGAAGGGCCAGGGTTCCCGCTCTGGCGGCACCAAGGGTGCCGGCTTCGAGGGTGGCCAGACTCCGCTGGCTATGCGCCTGCCCAAGCTTCCGGGCTTCCGCAACCCCCGTCGTATCGAGTACACCGCTGTTAACGTTGAGCGTCTCGAGCGTAAGTTCGAGGATGGCGCTGTGATCGACGGTGCCGCTCTTAAGGCCGCTCGCATCACCAAGAGCGAGTTCGAGCCCGTCAAGGTGCTCGGCAATGGTGAGCTCACCAAGAAGTTCACGGTCAAGGTCGACAAGGTCAGCGCTTCTGCGCAGGCCAAGATCGAGGCCGCCGGCGGAAAGGTCGAGCTGCCGTGCTAATTGGTCTTAAGAATGCTTTCCGCATCAAAGAATTGCGCGAAAAGATTCTTTTTACCATAGCTATGCTCGTCGTGTACCGCATTGGTGCGCACGTTCCTGTGCCCGGCATTCCCTTCCAGGGGATGCTGGGCCTTTTCTCGACCGATAACAATTCGGTCGCCGCAGGTGCTATGGCCCTCCTGAATCTTTTCTCTGGCGGCGCGTTGAGCTATGTGTCGGTGTTTTCGCTGGGCATCATGCCTTACATCACCAGCTCGATCATCCTCCAGATGCTCCAGGCCGTCGTGCCTTCCCTGCATGAGCTTGCCCGCGAGGGCGAGGTCGGTCAGACCAAGATTACGCAGTATTCGCGTTACCTCACCTTGGCTCTGGCAATCCTCAACTCCGTGGGTTACCTCTTCCTCTTTAAGAGCTTCGGCATCAGCTTTAATGGCGCCGGCGCTCCCGAGATCATCTTCGACCTCATGGTCGTCGGCACGCTCACTGCGGGCGCCATGCTGATCATGTGGATTGGTGAGCTCATCACCCAGCGCGGTATCGGCAATGGCATGTCGCTGATCATCTTTGCGAACATCATGGCCGGCCTTCCGCAGGCTATCTTCTCCAGCACCGAGGGTAATGCCGGTGGCATCATCACCATGGTGATCATCTGCGCCATCATCCTGCTGGTTATCCCGCTGATTGTTTTCCTTGAGCGCGGCCAGCGCCGCATCCCGGTCTCCTATGCCAAGCGCGTCGTGGGCCGTCGCATGATGGGTGGCCAGACCACCTACCTGCCCATCAAGGTCAACACCGCGGGCGTCGTGCCGATCATCTTTGCCTCGGCGCTGCTGTACTTCCCGGCTCAGATTGCCGTGTTCTTCCCCGGCATCGGCTGGATTCAGGCAGTTGCCTCTGCGCTTTCGACCGGTTGGCTCAACTGGGTGCTTAACGTTGTCCTCATCGTGTTCTTCGCGTACTTCTACACCTCCATGGTGTTCAACCCCGATGACACGGCCGACAACCTTAAGAAGCAGGGTGGCTTTATTCCGGGCGTCCGTCCGGGTAGGGCTACCGCGGCCTACATCAAGAACGCGCTCAACAAGATCACGCTTCCCAGCGCTGTCTTTTTGGCGCTCATCGCCATCGTGCCTTCGATCATCTTCTCCTTCACGGGTAACCATCTGATCCAGGCATTTGGCGGCACGTCCATCCTCATCATGGTCGGCGTCGTGCTCGACACGGTCGATAAGCTCGAAGGCCAGATCAAGATGTATGATTACGATGGATTCTTTAAATAGGCTAGAGGAGGATTGCTCATGAACCTCGTATTGCTCGGAGCTCCGGGTGCCGGTAAGGGCACCGTCGCACAGGAGCTCGTCGCCGAGTTTGGCGTCGCTCACATTTCCACGGGCGACCTGCTGCGTGCTGCCGTCAAGGGTGGCACCGAGCTTGGTATTCAGGCTAAGAAGTACATGGACGCTGGCGAGCTCGTTCCCGACCAGCTCGTGATCGACCTTGTCAAGGAGCGCCTTGCTGCCGATGACGCCCAGCAGGGCTTCATCCTCGACGGCTTCCCGCGCAACACCGCCCAGGCTGTGACGCTCGATTCCGAGCTCTCCGCCATGGGTCGCGAGATCGACTGCGCCCTTCTGGTCGACGTGGCCCCCGAGGTCATCATCGCTCGTCTGTCTTCGCGTCGCACTTGCCGCGCCTGCGGTTACACCGGCACCGCTGCCGATGCTACCTGCCCCAAGTGCGCCGGCGAGATGTATCAGCGCGACGACGACAAGCCCGAGACCATCAAGAACCGTCTCGACGTCTACGAGAAGTCCACGAGCCCGCTCGTCGACTACTATCGTGGCCAGGGTCTGCTCAAGTCGGTCAACGGTGACCAGGCTCGCGAGACCGTGTACGGGGATGTCAAAGAGGCTCTCGGTCTATGATCAAGATTAAGTCTGCAACGCAAATCGAGCAGATGAAGAAGGCAGGAGCGCTATCTAAGATGGCGCTCCGCCACGTTGGAGCCATGGTGCGCCCTGGTGTTTCGACCTTTGAGCTCGATCAGCTCGCGGAGCAGATTATCCGTATGCATGGCGGCACCCCGGCCTTTAAGGGTTACGGCGGGTTCCCCGGTACCATTTGCGCATCGATTAACGATGCCGTGGTCCACGGTATTCCCAACCCCGACATGATCCTGCGCGATGGCGATATCATCTCCATCGATACGGGAGCCGTTGTCGACGGTTGGGTTGGCGATAACGCTTGGACGTTTTTTGTCGGCACACCCACGCCCGAGGCCAAGGCCCTGTGCGAGGTCACGCGCGATTGCCTTAAGGCTGCCATCGAGCAGGCTGTTCCCGGTAACCATATCGGGGATGTTGGTTACGCCGTTCAGTCCCTCGCCGAGTCTCACGGTTACGGCGTGCTTCGTGACTATGTGGGCCATGGCATTGGCCGCGTGATGCACGAGGACCCCAACGTTCCTAACTATGGAAAGAAGGGGAGGGGCGTTCGCCTCCAGGCCGGCATGGTCATTGCCATCGAGCCGATGGTTACGATGGGTTCCAACCATGTGAGCACGGGCTCCGACGGTTGGATTGTTACGACCAACGACCACCTGCCCGCCGCACACTACGAGAACACCGTCGCCATTACCAATGACGGTCCGGTGATTATCACCACGGATGCCCAAGGTGCTTGGTGTTCGCTCCAAGGCGGAGAAATGTAACAAGTTCCACTTAGTTGTGGAGCCATTACGAAGTTATTACGATGCGTGCATACGTGTTGTAGAATACTCAATCGCTGTCGTTTTCTAGAGAAAGATGATTGCTTGTGAAGAAGGAAGACGCAATTGAGCTCGAGGGTACGGTAAAGGAACCGCTGCCCAATGCCATGTTTAAGGTCGAGCTCGAGAACGGTCATTCGGTTCTGTGCAACATTTCTGGCAAGATCCGAATGAATTACATCCGTATTCTCCCCGGTGACAGGGTTGTCGTGGAGCTTTCCCCGTACGACCTGACCCGCGGCCGCATCACCTATCGCTACAAATAGCGGCACGCATACGCGCACTCCATTTCCGACTGCAGGCTTAGCTCAACCTACGGTCGGATTGTGTGTGAAGACCAGCCATAGTTTTAAACGCCTGCGGCTGGGCGAGTAGATAGTAGGGAAGTAGTTTGAGCGCTACCGAAAGGAAGAACGATGAAGGTACGTCCTTCGGTCAAGAAGATGTGCGATAAGTGCAAAATCATTAGGCGCCATGGCAAGGTCCTCGTCATTTGCGAGAACCCCCGTCATAAGCAGCGTCAGGGTTAAGAGAGGAGACTACGTTGGCCCGTATTAATGGTGTCGACCTCCCGCGTGAGAAGCGCGTTGAGATCGGTCTGACCTACATTTACGGCATCGGCCGCACCACTGCGACGAAGATCTGCGTCGAGTGCAACGTTAACGTGGATACGCGCGTTAAGGACCTCACCGAGGATGAGGTTAACACCATCCGTGATTATATCGATAAGAACCAGATCATGGTTGAGGGCGACCTCCGCCGTGAGCGCAACCAGAACGTCAAGCGCCTTATGGACATCGGCTGCAACCGCGGCCTTCGTCACCGCAAGGGCCTCCCGGTCCGCGGCCAGCGCACCCACACTAACGCTCGTACCCGCAAGGGCCCGAAGCGTCAGATCGGTGCTAAGAAGAAGAAATAAGGAGCGCTAGATAGATGGCTACTGCTAAGAAGAACGTTCGCGCTGCCCGTCTGAAGCGCGCGGACCGTAAGAACATTTCCGTGGGCCAGGCTCACATTCGTTCTACGTTCAACAACACGATCGTTTCGATCACCGATCCCCAGGGCAACGTCATTTCCTGGAAGTCGGCTGGCCAGGTGGGCTTCAAGGGCTCCCGTAAGTCCACGCCGTTCGCTGCCCAGATGGCTGCCGAGGCTGCTGCCAAGCAGGCCATGGAGCACGGTATGAAGAAGGTTTCCGTCTTCGTCAAGGGCCCCGGCTCCGGTCGTGAGACCGCCATTCGCTCCCTCCAGGCTGCTGGCCTCGAGGTCTCGAGCATCCAGGACAAGACCCCCATTCCGCACAACGGCTGCCGCCCCAAGAAGCGTCGCCGCGTGTAACTGAAAGGATCGTATCAATATGGCAATCGACAGGACTCCTGTTCTTAAGCGCTGCCGTCAGCTCGGGATCGATCCCGCTGAGCTCGGTTACAGCAGCAAGAAGGAATCTATCCGTCAGCCCAAGCGCCGTCGCAAGGAATCTGAGTACGGCATGCAGCTGCGCGAGAAGCAGAAGGTCAAGTTCATCTATGGCGTTCTGGAGAAGCAGTTCCACGGCTACTTCAACAAGGCCCGCAAGATGAACGGCGTCACCGGTGAGAACCTCATGATCATCCTTGAGTCTCGCCTCGACAACGTCGTCTTCCGTCTTGGCTTCGCCCGCACCCGCAAAGAGGCTCGTCAGTCCGTCCGTCACGGTCACTTCACCGTGAACGGCAAGCGCGTGGACATCCCGTCCTACCGCGTCAAGGCCGGCGACGTCGTCGCTGTCGGCGAGAAGTTCCGTGACCTCCTCCCCATCAAGGAGGCTCTGATTTCCTCCGAGCGCTTTGAGGTCCCTGGCTGGCTCGAGGTCGATATCGAGAAGCTGTCTGGTAACGTGCTCGCTCTGCCGACGCGTGAGCAGATCAGCGGTGATATCAACGAGCAGCTCATCGTCGAGCTCTACTCTAAGTAGTCCATCCGGGCTGCTGAGGCTGGAGGTAATACATGTCAGAATTCATTAGGCCTCAGGTTCAGGTCGAAGAGATCAACGAGACGTCTGCTCGTGTCTCCGTCGAGCCGCTCGAGCGTGGCTACGGCGATACGCTGGGTAACTCCCTTCGTCGCGTTCTTCTGTCCTCGCTCGAGGGTGCCGCCGTCGAGGCTATTCAGATCGATGGTGCGCAGCACGAGTTCATGACCATCCCTAACATGGTCGAGGATGTCACCGACATCGTCCTGAATGTCAAGGGTCTTGTCTTCAGGGCTCTCGGCACGACCGACGAGGCGACCGCCACCATCTCGGTTGACGGCCCCTGCGAGGTCACCGGTGCGGACTTCTTTATTCCGTCCGAGTTTGAGCTGGTCAACCCCGAGCAGCACATCGCTACGCTCACCGAGGGTGGCCATCTCACCATGAGCATGCGCATCGGCTATGGCCGCGGCTATGTTTCTGGCGAGGCCAACAAGCGCGACAACGATCCCATCGGTGTGATCCATGTCGACTCGCTGTACTCGCCGGTTTCCCGTTGCGCCAAGCTCGTTGAGGCTTGCCGTGTCGGTCAGCATACCGACTACGACCGCCTTGTCCTCGAGATCGAGACCAACGGCTCCATCGCCCCGCGCGACGCCGTGGTCCAGGCTGCCAATATCATCAACCAGCATATGGCCGCCTTTATGAACCTTGCCGAGACCCCCGAGGTCGAGGAGGAGGCTTCGATCTTCGCTCCCGAGGTCACCAACGACAACGCCGAGCTGGACAAGCAGATCGAGGATCTGGACCTTTCCGTCCGTTCCTACAACTGCCTTAAGCGCGCCAGCATTCACTCGGTCCGTCAGCTCGTTGAGTTCTCGGAGAACGATCTGCTCAACATCCGTAATTTCGGTGTTAAGTCGATCGAGGAAGTGAAGGACAAGCTTGAGTCCATGGGCCTGAGCCTGAAGGCTTAATGCTTCGCATATTTGAGGAGAAACTAGACCATGCGTCACAACGTTAAGAAGGGCCTGAAGCTCGGCACCGATGCGAGCCACACCAAGGCCATGAAGAAGAGCCTTGCTAAGGCCCTCTTCGAGAACGACCGCATCAAGACCACCGAGACCCGCGCTAAGGCGCTGCGTTCGGTCGTCGATCCGATCATCACTTGGGCCAAGAAGGGCGACCTGCACTCTCGTCGTCTGGCTATCGCCAAGCTCGGCGATAAGCAGCTCGTTGCCGAGATCTTCGACAAGGCTGCTCAGGGCATGTGGCAGGACCGCAACGGCGGTTACACCCGCATCATGAAGCTCGGTAACCGTAAGGGCGACAACGCTCCCATCGTTATCATGGAGCTCGTCACCGAGCCTTGCACGCCTAAGGCCAAGAAGGCTGCTCCGGCCCCCAAGAAGGCCGCTGCTCCCAAGAAGGTCGAGGCTGTCGAGGAGACCGCTGCCGAGGAGGCTCCTGCTGAGGAGACCGCTGAGTAGACATTCCGTCTGCATAGGCTATATTCGAGGGGTACGTTCGCGTACCCCTCTTTTTTTGTCGCGATACCGTTGCTTGTTTGTTGGGAGCGCCCATGACTGCGCCGTCTGATTTCAATTCGATTTCCGAGCTTGACGCCACGCTCGTATTTCGCGTGGCCTATGATGGCTCGTCGTATAGCGGATTTGCCGAGCAGCCGGGACAGACGACGGTTGCGGGTGAGCTACGTCGAGCCATCGAGACGCTGCTTCGCCGCCCGATCGATCTGACGTGTGCGGGGCGTACCGATGCCGGCGTGCATGCCGTGGCTCAGTACATCAGCGTGCCCGTTACGGACGCTGAGCTCGCGTGTACGCGCCGTAGGTGGCTGAGGGCTATGGATGCCCTCCTGCCCAAAGATATCGCCATAAACGAGGTCTACAAGGCCCGTAGGGGCTTTTCTGCCCGCTTTGACGCGCGGTCCCGTACGTATACGTACCGTATTGCCGATCGCGATGCGCGCCCCGTGCTCTCGCGCGGTGCGGTGTGGTGGCATCGCTATCCCCTCGACGTAGATGCGATGGCGGCCGCCTGCCCTGCGCTTTTGGGCGAGCAGGACTTTAAGAGCTTTTGCAAGGTTGCCTCTGCTGTGGGCAAGCCCACGCACCGCTGCGTGATGCGTGCGGAGTTTGGCCACGAGGTCGCTTTTGGCGAGGATATCCTGACCTTCACTATCGAGGGCAATGCGTTTTTGCACTCGATGGTGCGTACCATTGTAGGAACGCTCGTGGAGATTGGCATGCATCGTCGCGATCCCCAGTGGATGCGCGAGGTTATTGACGCCCGTGACCGAACCGCTGCGGGTCCCACGGCGCCTGCCTGCGGCCTTACGTTTATGGGTGTGGATTACGGCCCCGACGAGCTTGTCGTTCTCGACTAGGGGAGTGCTCGGCGCGTCTGTGCCTTGCACATACTATGTGTGAGCTGCGCGTGTGCAACATCTGTTCTTGGCGTGCAACATGTTAGGCGGCTCGTTGCTTTTATAGCTCGGGTGTACCATGAACGACAGTTTGATTTGGTGCTATCGAGAGGATGGAAAACTTGGTTCGACGTGGTTCGCATCCGCGACTTTCGGTGATCCTTGTGGTAGAAGGTTCGCCCAGCTATGCGATGCGTGCGCTCGAGAGTATCCAGAACCAAGACCTCTACGATTTGCAGATTGTCGTTGTCTGCCGCGATGCTGCGCCCGGTGTGCGCCATTCGCTTCAAGTTGCTGCCGACAGGGACATCCATATTGATTTGATTGACGTCGAGGACGCGAAGCGCGGCGCTTGTCTTCGTGCCGGTTTTGATGCCTCGCGCGGCTCTCAAATCATCGCCATGAACGCCGATGAGTGGTTTGCTCCGCAGGCCCTTTCCAAGATGGTCGATATCGCGTGCGATACTGCGGCAGACATTGTGCTCCCCTCGGTGTCGCTCGATCGATACGATGCGCATCGCGAGCGTCATTCGCGCGTCTTGGATGCTGCCTCTATTGCCATAGAAGACGAGTCTTCTATGGTGACTGGGCTGCCCCAGTTGATTTTGGGCGGCCTAGTCGCTCAGACCTCTGGCGTGATGTATAGCCGTCCGCTGTTTGAGGCATGCCTGTCGCGCGGCAAGGCGTACCGTACGGTTGAGTTTATGGCTTATGCGCTCTCGCAGGCACGATTCGTGTCCGGCTGCGGCGACGCTTGTTTCCACGCGGCGGCACCTAAGCTTACAGATGCCTTTGATCCCACCATGTATGCCAGGATATCCGATGACACTCGAGCGCTCGACGAGCTTGCGGACTCACTCTCGGAAGCAGATAGCGGTGGTCGGCTCAAGCTGGCAAGCCAAAAGTTCTACTTTGCCGGACTGGTCGCCTGCATCGAGAATTTGTGTCTGAGCCCGCATGGGGTGTCGTCAATCGAGCGTTCCGCCCGCATGCGTGATATGCTCGAGGCGCCTCGAACCCGTCAGATGGTCGCCGCGCTCAAGGATAACCATCGGGGACTCGGTCTGTTGTTTGGGCCGATCGCCAGCGCCAAGCCCGCGCGCTGCGTGATGTGTACGCATCTGGCAGCTTTTCTTAACCGGACGGGCGCAAAAACCGCCTAAACGGCTCATTACGAAACAAACTTGCATAGAATTGTTTCGAAATGCGTTCTTATACACAAAAGCCTTCAAATAGCGTTAAACTATTCAATCACTGATTGATTGTCTCCGCCATCTTTTGGAGAGAGGGTTTGTATGGCTAAAAAACGCAATGGGCGCCAGGATGCCATTAGAGATATTGTGCGCAATAAGGATGTCCGCACGCAGCGCGTGCTGGTCGATGAGCTCCGTGCTATGGGCTTTGATTGCACGCAGGCGACTGTCTCTCGCGATATTGCCGATATGGGGCTGCGTAAGCTCCCTGAGGGCATCTATGTTCTGGCAGAGGACCTGCACCTGCAGCGTATGGTTTCCGAGCTCGTAACGGGCGTTCTGCGTACTGATAATCTGGTTATGATCAAGGCTCAGCCTGGCACGGCTTCCGGCATCGCCGCCGCCGTTGATGCGGCAGAGTTACCCGATGTGCTTGGCTCGCTTGCCGGCAACGATACGATTTTGGTTATTGCCCAGACGGCCGAGGACGGCGAGCGTCTCGAGGCGCTGATCAATAAGTTGAGCAATTCTCGCAAGTAGGTGTGCGGGTCGTGCGCTCGGCATTGTGTGCGCTGACATAGTGGCTTGTAAGGGGCATCGACGTTGGTCGGTACCCCTTTTTGTTTGCCGGTATAAAGACCGCCCACCAGGTCGCTTCAAACTAAAAGGCCCCGAGCAGTTCAATAAGCTGCTCGGGGCCTTGTTGGCTTTAGTCGCGTACTTCTTAGCCGACCGTATCGTCAGGCGTGGGCGAGGGGTCGGGAGTGGGCGTAGGCGTAGGCGTAGGCGTAGGCGTGCCGCCATCGCCGCCGGTCGAACCACCAGTGGAGCCACCCGTCGAGCCACCGGTCGTACCGGTGCCGCCGGTGGTGTCGCCGCCCGTGGTCTCGGTGGTCGTGGTCGTCGTGGTAGTCGTTGTGGTGGTTTCCTCTTCCTCTTCGTCCTTGTCCTTGTCGTCGTTCTCCGACTTCTTGGTGTTGTTGGTGCCGTAGAACTTCCAGACGCTGTTGTTCTTGTAGGTGGGCGCCGTTCCGGTCGCAAACTCCTCGCGCTCGGTACCGGTCAGAACGGTGTTCATAAACCGCTTAAAGACAGGCAGGTTGGTGCTGTCGCCCAGCAGGTCCGTGCCGTACTTTTGGATGGGGATCTCGCCCGCGGAATAGCCGGTCCACAGGGCGCACGCCAGCTGCGGGGTATAGCCGCAGAACCACAGGTTGGTGGTGTTGTCGGTGGTGCCCGTCTTGCCGGCATAGGGCTGGTTGACACTCAGAGCGCCGGCAGCACCCGTACCGCTGCCCTTCATGACGCCGGACAGAACATCGGTGACCGCGGCGGCCTCGCCCTCGGTAAGCACCTGTGAGGGATTGTCGGTGTGCTGGTACAGCACCGAACCGGTACGAGAGTCAATCTCGGTGATGGCGATCGGCTGGCGATAGTAGCCGCCGTTGGCAAACGTCGCGTAGGCGGCGGCCATCTCGAGCGGCGAGATCGAGCCGGTGCCGAGGGTCATGACGGGAACGTCCTCGATGTTGTCCTTGGCGGGGTCGATGCCGAGCTTTTTGACGAGCGAGATGATCTTGCTGTTACCGACGGCTTCCGCCACCTGGATGTAGCCGGTGTTGGAGGAGTATGCCGTCGCCTGCTTAAGCGTGATGTTGCCATAGCTCTGGTTGGCGTAATTTTGGACCTCGGTCGTGGTGCCCTTGGCCTTGAGCGGCGAGTTGCAGTTGAGGGTGACGTTGGGGTTCATGCCGTTTTGGATGGCAGTTGCCAGCGTAAAGGCCTTAAAGGTGGAGCCGACGGGACGCTTGGCCGTGGCATGGTTTACGTGGTTCTCGTCGGCGTTGTAGTCGTAGCCGCCCACCATGCACTTGATGTAGCCGGTCTTGGGGTCGACGACGACCATGCCCATGTCCAGGCCGTCAAGCGAGAGCGTGTCGAGCTGCTCGCGGACGGCATTCTCTGCCACCTGCTGCATCGTGGGGTCGATGGTGGTCTTGACGGTCAGGCCGCCCTTAAAGAGCACGTCGGTCGAGAACTCCTGCTCCAGCAGCTGCTTGACGTAGGAGACAAAGTAGGGCTGCGAGTATACGTCGACGCCGCTGCCCGAGATTTCGGTCACATTGAGGGTGATGGGTTCGGCCTGTGCGGCATCGTGCTCCTCCTGGGTGATGTGGCCCAGGCGCAACATGTTGTCGAGGACCTTGTTGCGACGGGACAGCGCCAGGTCGGGGTTGACCGTGGGGTCGTACTGCGAGGGCGAGTTGGGAAGGCCGATCAACAGCGCGGCCTCGCTCAGGGTGAGGTCGGCGGCGCTCTTGGACAGATAGGTCTCGGCTGCGGCCTCGATGCCGTAGGCGCCGTGGCCGTAATAGATGGTGTTGAGGTACATCATGAGGATCTCGTCTTTGGAGTACATGTCCTCCATCTTGATAGCGATGTAGGCCTCGCGCACCTTACGCTCAATGGTCGAGTCGAATTGCTCCTCCTGCAGGATGGTGTTGCGCACAAGCTGCTGGGTGATCGTCGAGGCGCCTTCGTGCCCGCCGCCGAGGGTTGCCACCGCAGCACGCGCGATACCCCACAGGTCGATACCGCCGTGCTCGTAGAAGCGCTCGTCCTCGACGTCAACGGTGCCCTGCAGCACGTAGGGGGAGACCTCGTCCTTGGTGATGGACTTGCGGTTTTGCGTGTAGAAGCTCGCGATCTTGTTGCCGTTGCAGTCGACGATCTCGGTGGGCTCGCTCACCAGATACGCGTTGGCGTCGGTGTAGTCGGGCAGATCGGACAGCCAGCGGTTGACGTTACCGAGCATGCCGATGCCAAACGCCACGCCCGCAATCAGCAGAAAGCCCAAAAACGAGAGCAGGATTATGGGCAGGGCGTGCGTCTTTGAACGGCTGTGTCCCTGTCGTTGGCGAGGACCCATATATTGACCTCCAGGTATGTCGTGCCAGACGGTGGATGTGCCGTCGGGGCAGGATGGACATAAGTTATTACACGATAAACCAAACGGGGCGCGCGAGGCCTCGTGTATGCTGGAAGACGGCATTTTTCAGAGTGAATGCATACCTTGGTAAGGAGTTTGTCGATGGCGATTCGGACGATGGGGCCGAGCGGACAATACGAGACTGGATTGGATGCTGCCGGTGCGGCGCTGCCCGAGCTGCTGGCGCCGGCGGGCGGGCTCGACCAGATGCTTGCGGCCATCGCCGCGGGCGCCGATGCCATCTATGCGGGGTTGGGCGGCTTTAACGCCCGTGTGAGCGCCCATGGCTTTACGGATAACGAGTTTGCGCGCGGCTGCGCCGTGGCGCATGCCCATGGCGTGCGTGTGTACGTAACGCTCAACGTGTTCGTGTTTGACGATGAGTTGTCCGACGCGGTGGCGTTGGGAGCTCATGCACTGGAGCTGGGCGCCGATGCTCTGATTGTCGCCGATGCCGGGTTGGCCTGCGCGCTGCGCGCGGCGATTCCCGGGGTCGAGATTCACCTGTCCACGCAGGCGGGCGCTCATAGCGAGGGTGCCGTGCGGCTTGCCGCCGATGAGCTGGGGGTCGAGCGCGTGACGACGGCACGCGAGCTGACGGTCGACGAGATTGCGGCGCTATGTGCCACGGGCGTGCCCATCGAGGTATTCTGCCACGGTGCGATTTGCATCGGCTATTCGGGGGCGTGCGAGTTCTCGGCCCTGCGGCGTGGACGATCGGCGATGCGCGGCGACTGCACGCAGCCGTGCCGTCTGGCGTACGACCTAGTGGACGAGGCGGGGCAGAGCGTTGTCGCCGTTGAGGGGGATCGTCTGCTGTGTCCGCATGACTATCTGGGTATTGCGCATCTGCCCGAGCTTGTAGATGCTGGCGTTGCGTCGCTCAAGATCGAGGGACGCATGAAGAACCCCGATTACGTATTCAACGTGGTGCGGGTTTGGCGCCGGGCGCTCGATATGCTGCGCGACGGCGCGTGGGACCCCGGTGCCGTGGAAGAGCTTGAGCGCGAGCTGGGAAGGTCGTTTAACCGTGGGTTTACCGATGCGTACCTGCGAGGGCGTTCGGGTGCCGAGCTGATGAGCTTTGAGCGTGCAATTAACCAGGGCGTGCGCGTGGGGCGCTTGGTCGCTGTGGGCCACGAAGAGGTGACCGTTGAGCTCGATGCCGCCGTGGCGGCGGGTGACACGCTCGAGATTCGGTTCTATCCGGGTGTCGACGCGCGTCCCGATGTGCCCAAGCGCTGGCCGCAGGTGCCCTGCCCGGTGGATGCCGCAGCGGGGAAGCGCGTCGTCGTGCATTGCAAGCGTAAGGTGGACGCGGGCTGCGAGGTATACCTGATTCGTAGCGCCGGCGTGTTGGATCAGACGGCGGCGGTGTTGGAGCGCATGCGGGCCGAGGCGGATGCGATTGCGCCCGTTGCGCGTGCCGTTGAGGTGCTGCCCTTTGAGGACGTTGCGGTGGATAGCGGTGCGTCGCCGGAGTTGGTGGAGTGCGCGGTTCCCGCTCGCATGGTTTTTGCTTGGCAGCTGATGGATACCGACCCGCGCAGAGAACTCGATTTGTCCGACACCGTTGTGGTGCTTGACGAGGTGTGCCGCACGGGTGACGCTGACCGGACCCGCTCGCTGATGCAGCGTGCCGGGCGCGTCGTCTGCCGCAACCTGGGACAGGTGGTGATTGCTCGCGAGCTGGGCGTGACGTTTGACGTGGCGGCGCCGGTGTTCTGCGCGAATCGGGCCACGCTTACCTGGCTGCGCGGACTCGGTGCGGGGCGGGTGTACTTGCCGGCCGAGTTGCTCGGCAATGATGCGGAGCGTATTGCCGAGCTTGCCGCTTGTCCCGGTGTCTTGGGGCCTGTCGATGCCGACCGTCCCGAGCTCATGGTGTGCGAGCACTGCTTGCTGACTGCCGAGGGCGCCTGCGCCACGGATGCAACGGGGCAGATCCGTTGCCGTGACTGCTCGCGCCGTCAGCAAACACGATATTTGGTCGAGCGCGACGGCATGCGCCTGCCGGTCGCCGTTGATGCGTGCGGCAGGACGAGGATTTTCCTGTCGTAGGTGTTCGGCCGCGCCGTTTTGGTTATCATAAGAGAGTTTATGAACTTCCAGCACCGCCGTATCCGGTGAGGGTGCTATGGCAAAAGGAGGATACCCAATGCTGTCTGTTGACGAGCAAATGCGTATCATCACCTCGGGCGCCGCGAAGATCGTCCCCGAGGCCGACCTTCGCAAGAAGCTTGAGAAGGGCGAGCCCCTCAACATCAAGCTCGGCGTCGACCCCACCAGCCCCGACCTGCACCTGGGCCACGCCGTGCCCCTGCGCAAGATGCGCCAGTTCCAGGACCTGGGCCATAACGTCACCCTTATCATTGGCAACGGTACCGCGCTGATCGGCGACCCCTCGGGCAAGAATTCCACCCGTCCGCAGCTTTCGCAGGAGCAGATCGAGGCCAACGCCGAGACCTACGTGAGCCAGGCCATGAAGATCCTGGACCCCGAGAAGACCACCATCGTGCACAACGGCGACTGGATCCTTTCGATGGACCTGGCCGGTCTTTTGCAGGTGTGCTCCAAGTTCACCGTCGCCCGCATCCTCGAGCGCGACGACTTTACCAAGCGCTACCAGTCCCAGACGCCGATTGCCCTGCACGAGTTTCTGTACCCCGTGATGCAGGCCTTCGACTCCGTGCAGATCAAGGCCGACGTCGAGATGGGCGGCACCGACCAGCTCTTTAACCTGCTCGCCGGCCGTGAGCTCATGGAGAAGATGGGCATGGAACCGCAGATCGCGCTCACCATGCCGCTGCTCGAGGGCACCGACGGCGTCCGTAAGATGTCCAAGTCCTACGGTAACTACATCGGCCTGACCGATGCTCCCAAGGATATGTTCGGCAAGACCATGTCCATCCCCGACGAGATGATTGGCAAGTACTATCGTCTGGCCAGTTCGCTCACCCCGGCCGAGGTCGACAAGATCGATGCCGCCCTGGCCGATGGCTCCGCCGACCCCTACGAGCTCAAGCGCGCTCTAGGCCGCGACCTGTGCGACACCTACCACGGTGCTGGCGCCGGCGACGAGGCTCAGGCCGAGTTCGACCGTGTGTTCAAGGAGGGCCAGCTTGCCGACTTCCCCGAGAAGCACGTTGAGCTGACCGTCAACGACGAGGGCCAGATTTACCTCGCTGGCCTGCTCAAGGACCTGGGCCTTTCGGCCAGCGCCGGTCAGGCCCGCCGCGACATCGACGGCGGCGGCGTCAAGATCAACGGCAAGGCTGTGGCTCCCAAGAGCTACAACATCGATCCGAGCGCCCTCAAGCTGGGCGACACCCTCTCCGTGGGCAAGCGCAAGGGCTTTAAGTTGGTCTAACGAGCGAGTTGACCTCACAAGTGCAATAAGGCCGCAGCCGGGAATCCCGACTGCGGCCTTTTTGGTTACGACGATCCCTTGGGGACGGAGGGATCATTTGGCGGTGCCGTTAAGCGGAAGGGGTGTTAGCGGGACTTTCTTTTGGGCATACAATGGCTATTGGCTTGCTGCGGTGAAGGTCTGTCCGCTCCGCAGCTTTTTTCTACGGTTAAAGGAGTATGTATGTCCGTTGAGGTCATGAGGTCTGTGATCGATGCTGCCGAGGGGCGCGTGCCCGTCGACACGCTGTTTACCAATGCGCAGATCGTCGACGTGTATGGCCAGCGTGTGGCGCCCGGTAGCGTTGCCGTCAAGGACGGTGTGATCGTCGGCGTGCTCTACGATGGTCGCGACGATGCTGCTGGCACCTACGAGGCAACTGAGGTCATCGACTGCCAGGGTCGCTATCTCGCTCCCGGTTTTATTGACGGGCATTTGCATATTGAGTCCTCGAACATCCGTCCCGCCGAGTATGCTCGCATGGCCGCGACGCGCGGTACTACCACCGCCATTGCCGACAGCCACGAGATTGCCAATGTTGCCGGTCTCGACGGCTTGCGCTTTATGATCGAGGACGGCCGCCGCGCACCCATCTCCATCAAGTACATGATGCCTTCGTGCGTGCCCGCGCTGCCCGACGAGCAGGCCGGTGCCGTTATTTCGGCTGCCGATATGCAGGCGTTTTTTGCCGAGCATCCGGGCGATGTTTTTGGCCTGGGCGAGATGATGAACCTGCCGGGTGTCTTTATGGCCGACCCCGAGACCTGTGCTCGCATCGATGCTGCCAACCAGACGCCGTCCAAGCAGGTCGACGGCCATGCACCGCTCGTTGCCGGCAAGGACCTTAATGCCTATGCCGCGGCGGGCATTATCGCCGATCACGAGTCGACGATTCCCGAGGAGGCGCTCGATAAACTGTCTCGTGGCATGTACGTGATGCTGCGCGAGGGCACGTGCAGCCATGACCTGGCCAATCTGTCGCCGATGCTGCTGGAGAACCCCGCGCGCGCCCGCCGCTGCTGCTTTGCGACTGACGACCGCGCCCCTTCCGATGCGCTTGCGACTGGCATGATCGACAATGCCTGCCGCGTGGCGATTGAGGCCGGTATCGACCCCGTGGTCGCTATCTCTATGGCGTCCCTCTCCACGGCCGAGGCGTTTGGCCTGGATCACGGCTGCCGCGACCCGCACGAGCTGCGTGGTGCGATTGCCCCGGGCAAGCGTGCCGACCTGCTGGTGCTCAATGACCTGACGTTTGCTACGGCTCCGCATTGCGTATATGCCGCCGGTGCTCTGGTGGCGCAGGATGGCACCTTTGTGGGCGAGATCGCACCCGAGATGGCCGAGGTTGCGGCCCTTGCCGATGAGCTGCGCGCCTCCGTTAAGCTGCCGAAGCTTTCGCTCGACGTGTTTGACTATGCCTTTAAGCCGGGCGAGGCCGTTATCGATGTCATCCCGGGTATGGCTATCACAGGTATGGCTCGCCCCGAGAGTGCCGAGGGCCTGCGCCGCATTATGCTGATCGAGCGCCACGGCCGCGGCGTGTCGCTGCAGGCCGAGGGCGCCGACGGTGACGGCCCCGCGGGTCTGGGCTTGGTTGGCAAGCATATCGGTCGCGGCTGGGTGCGCGGCTTTACCATCACGGGTGGCGCCATTGCCTCCACGATTGGCCACGACTCGCACAACGTGTGCGTGGTGGGCGACAACGCGGCGGATATGATGGCTGCCGTTGAGGCCGTGGGCCAGGGCGGCCACGTGCTGGTGCGCAACGGCGAGGTCGTGGCGCGCATTCCGCTGGCGCTCGGTGGCCTTATGAGCGAGGGCACGGCCGAGGATGTCGCCGCGCAGCACGACGACTTTATGGTCAAGGCGCGCGCCATGGGTATCGAGCCGCCGCTCGACCCCATCATGGGCATCATTTTCCTGCCCCTGCCGGTAATCCCGACGCTCCGCATCCGCCCCGAGGGCATGTTCGACGTCACGACCTTCACCTACGCCGACTAGTCATCGGGGACGTTCTTAAACGACTAGCCGTCGGGGTGGCGTGTCGCCTGACGCCGCGACCGTGAGACCTCTGGCATGTGTGAGCTATTTGCCAGGTCCTTGTAACGTTTACGCCCGCGGAGTCTTATTTGAGCTCCCTTTGGGTACGTTGGAATCGGATACACGTTCGATTCCAACAAGCCCGAAGGGAGCTTTTCTATGTTTAAACTGATTGCATCCGATATGGACGGCACACTGCTTGACGAAAACGGCCAGGTGCCTCCCGAGACCTACGAACTGATTCTGGCGCTACACGAGCATGGCGTGCATTTCGCCGCATCGTCAGGTCGTCGCTACGATCGCCTGTGCGAGTTCTTTGCGCCCGTTCGCGACAAGATGGACTTTGTCGCCGCTAACGGCGCCCAAGTCTACGCCGACGGTAAGATGGTAGACCGTGAGGTGTATTCCCACCTGGCGATTCGAAGGCTCGCCCAAGCCGTCAGGACGTTTCCCAATCTGCATCTTGCGCTCTTTGACCGAACCAAGTCCTTCCTGCTCGATGACGAGTGCAAGTTCGTGCGTGAGGTCGATAAGGACCTTCCCAATGCCGAGCGTATTTGGGAGCTGCCCGATCCCAGCGTAAATATCATCAAAGCGAGTATCTTTTGCGACGACAGTGCGGTTATGGACAGTGCGTACGTGCTACAGCGCGAACTTGGTCAGCTCTTTACTTTTGCGCCTTCGGGCAACGCGTGGATCGATGCCATGCAGCCCGGTGTGTCGAAGGCCTCGGGTATCGCGCAGCTCGCGGAGCATTACGGCATTGGTCGCGACGAGGTCATGGCGTTTGGCGACTCGATGAACGACTACGAGATCATTCGCTTTGTCGGCACGGGCTGCGCGATGGAAAACGCGCGCCCCGCGCTTAAGGCGGTGGCCGATCGCGTGGTGGGTTGTAACCGCGACCACGCCGTCCAGCAGGAGCTCCGTCGCGTGCTGGAGAGTCTCTCCTAATCCGGCAGATGGGGACGTTCCTTTTCTGCCGACAGTGGGGGACGGTCCTTGCAGCTTTTTGCGAAGAGTGTCCCCAGTGACTAGTCGTTTAAGAACGTCCATTACAGTCGAAATTGTCAGCCCG
>NZ_QSQK01000020.1:0-13489 GCF_003436735.1 Collinsella sp. TF12-2AT
GACGCCCACAAACTAGCCTCTCTTCATGAGCCCCGCAGTCCGCTCCGACTGCGGGGCTTTTGCTATTCACCTAGTCGTTGGGGACAGACTTAAATGAGTAGTCCAAAACGGGTGCAGTTTCTTTTGAGGTCCTCAACGGGAAAATGCATCCCGGAATTTGGCCGAAAAGCGGGATGTTGTTTCCCAAACGGACTGCTAGCGGAAAGCGCATCTTACCATTGAGTTCCAAAGTGGGATGCGCTTTCCGTACCGGCGGTTCCTGGCAATCTGGGACTACTCATTTAAGTCTTTCCCCAATGACTACACCCAATGACTAGTAGTAGGCCCACATGGCTTCGATTTCGTTGAGGACCTCCACCACGCCCCAGCGGCGGGCGCTGCGGCTGGCCGAGTTGGGGTCGTAGACGCCAATCTGGTTGGCATCGTCGATGCCGTAGAGCACGATATAGTGGCCTACGTTGGTAAACGTGCCGGGGCGCACTGCGGCGATGACGGGCGCACCCGAGCGAAGTGCTTGGGTAATCGATTCGCGATTGTTATAGAGCTGTGTTCCGTTGAGCCCCAGCTGCCACGCACCGCCTGTCATAAACGACCACTCGGTGGCACCAGTGGGGGCGTAGTTGCCGGCTTCGGCCAGTGCGCATATATCGACCGGCGTCTTATCGGTATGGCCGGTCTTAAAGATATAGACCATGGTGAGGCAAGTGGGACCGCAAGCGTTTTCGCGAATAGTGCCACCGGCATAGGGCAGCTCCGACCATGCGGGGTCAATTTGGTAGATGTGGGGCATGGTGCCGGGCTGCCACTGCGAGCGTGGGGTCGAGAACGCAAAGGAGTAACCGGGTGCGACGGGAGCTTTAAGCAGCTTGTCCTCGGCAGTGGGCTCGAGACCGGCTGATCCGTGAGAGATACAGGATCCCAAAAACACAAAGACGAGGCAGGCGGCGATGGAGCAAAACGCAAGGCGTAGGCGGCGGGCCGGAAGCGCGTGACTTGTGGTGTGCGACGCGGGGCGAGGGGCGGAATTGCCGCGATCGCGTTGAGGTCGCGAAAAGGAGCGCTTAACGTAGTAGTCGGTCTTACGGCGATCGTAGCGGCGTGGCTGCGATGTGTTGGTCTGGCGTTGGCGTGTGCTCGTACTCATGCGGTCTGACTGCTGCACGGTACGGCTTTGTTGCCGCGAAGAAGCCCCGAGCTGCTCTTGGGGGCGCTGCGGGTTGTCGTTGTCGGAGGTGCTTCTGGGCGTTGGCGTGGTGCGGCCGGCAAGGCGCACGCTTTGTGGCCGTTGGTCGCCGTCATTGTATCCATATGCCATTCGAATCACCTTGCCTCATGTGTAACTTGTCTATCCTACATAAAAAGAGGCGCGACACATGGGTATGTGCGCCAAAAGCCTGACAAATGGTATGAACGTTGCCGCGCCGCGCGCCAAGCGTCACGGCAACAGGTATTCAAAAGCAGACAAGATGAAAGCGTCCAAGACGAATGACGTCTTCCGCCGTTCGTCCCAAAAACGGCGCCGCTCGTTTTGCAGTTCTGCCTTCGGTCGAGCCACAAGCGGCGCTGCTGCGCCAAGGCCGTATCTTAAAGCCACGAAATAAAAGCGCGCGGCAAAACAGACCGCGCAAGGGGTGACGCCAAAGAGGCGTCAATAAGGAAAGGAGGGGAACAATGGCGGACAAGAACGCAGAAGTTGCAGTCGAAGGTAACGGCGGCATGAAGAAAACGCTTTCGCTCTGGAACTTCTTCACCATCGGTTTCGGTGCCATCATCGGTACTGGTTGGGTCCTGCAGGTCGGCGACTGGATGGTCGTGGGCGGCGGTCCCGTTCCCGCTATGATCGCATTCCTCTTGGGTGCAATCTTCCTCGTGCCCGTCGGAGCTGTTTTCGGTGAGCTCACGGCTGCTATCCCCATCTCGGGCGGCATCGTCGAGTATGTCGACCGTAGCTTTGGCCGTACGCTGAGCTACATCACCGGTTGGCTCCTGGCCCTGGGCAACGGCATCCTGTGCCCGTGGGAGGCCATCGCCATTTCGACCCTCGTGTCCGAGATGTTCGGCAGCCTGCCCGGTCTTGAGTGGCTGCGCGCCGTCAAGCTCTACACCATCTTGGGCGCCGACGTTTACTTGTTCCCGACGCTAATCGCGCTCGGCTTTGCAGTCTACGTCATCTTCCTCAACTTCCGCGGTGCCAGCTCGGCCGCCAAGCTCCAGGCCTTCCTGACCAAGGCTCTGCTCTGCGGCATGCTGCTCGCCATGGGTGTCTCGCTGTTCACCGGTTCGCCGGAACACGCCATGCCCGTGTTCTCCCAGGTCACCGGTGCTGGCGGCGGCAAGCCCGCTACCGAGGGCACCAGCCTGTTCGCCGGCATCGTGTCGGTCCTGGTTTTGACCCCGTTCTTCTACGCCGGCTTCGATACCATTCCTCAGCAGGCTGAGGAAGCAGCCGAGGGCCTCAACTGGAACAAGTTCGGCAAGATCATCTCCCTGGCCCTGCTGGCCGCCGGCGGCTTCTACATGGTCTGCATCTACTCGTTCGGCACCATCCTCGACTGGCATGAGTTTGTTAAGAGCCCGGTTCCCGCGCTTGCCTGCCTCAAGGGCATCAACATGCTCCTGTACCTGGCCATGCTCGTCATCGCCACGCTTGGACCCATGGGCCCGATGAACTCCTTCTACGGCGCCACGAGCCGCATCATGCTCGCCATGGGCCGCAAGGGCCAGCTGCCCGAGAAGTTCGCCGAGGTCGATCCCAAGTCCGGCGCTCCCAAGCTCGCCTGCGCCGTTCTGGGCGTCATCACCGTCATCGGTCCGTTCCTGGGCAAGAACATGCTCATCCCTCTGACCAACGTGTCGGCTCTCGCCTTCATCTTCTCCTGCGGCATGGTCGCCCTCGCTTGCCTGCGCATGCGCTTCACCGAGCCCGACCTGCCTCGTCCCTACGAGGTGCCCGGCGGCAAGTTTGGCATCAGCCTCGCTGTCGCTGCCTGCGCCGTCATCATTGGCCTGCTCGTGGTCCCGTTCTCTCCCGCCTCCCTCAACATGGTGGAGTGGAGCATCGTGATCGGCTGGCTGGCCGTTGGCCTGGCCCTCATGGCCTTCACCAATTCCCGCAAAAAATAACGCCTAGCCGGGGCGGATCGGGTGCGCGGACCCCTCTCTTCCGCGCACCGAACCCGGCACCACTTGGGTAGCTTTGTGAGGCCATAACCCAACATGGCCTCGCCCACTATATGGATCCATAAGGAGGAACCATGTCCACTAAGTACGCAATCGTTGGCGGCAAGCTCATCGACGGTACCGGTGCCGAGCCGGTCGAGAACTCCCTCGTTCTCGTCGACGACAACGGCAAGATCGAGTATGCCGGTACTATGCAGGACCTTCCCGAGGGCGTTGAGGTTATCGACGCCGCCGGCAAGACCGTCCTTCCCGGCCTGATCGACACCCACCTGCACTTCTCGGGCAACCTGACCGACGATGACACCGACTGGGTCATGCAGCCGCTCCTCGAGAAGCAGGCCGTCGCCGTCAAGCAGGCCTACGACTGCCTCACCCACGGCCTCACCACCGTCTGCGAGATCGGCCGCTTTGGTATCCAGATTCGCGACTGCATCGACAAGGGCGTCTTCAAGGGCCCGCGCGTTCTGGCCACTGGTCTTGGCTTCTGCCGCGTTGCCGGCCACGGTGACTCCCACCACTGCACCCAGGAGCTCAACAAGGAATCCCATCCCTGGGGCGACCAGGTCGATGGTCCTTGGGATCTGCGCAAGGCCGTCCGTCGTCGCCTGCGCGAGAACCCCGATGCCATCAAGATCTGGGCTACCGGTGGCGGCATCTGGCGTTGGGATTCCGGTCGCGACCAGCACTATTGCTCCGAGGAGATCCAGGCCGTGGTCGAAGAGGCAAAGATGGTCGGTATCCCCGTGTGGAGTCACTGCTACAACAACCACGCCGCCGCCTACGACTCCGTTCGCTTTGGCTGCGAGCAGCTGATTCACGGCTTCGATATCGATGAGCGCACCATGGACCTCATGGCCGAGCAGGGCACCTTCTTCACCCCGACGATCGCCTTCCTGCCCACCTGGTACGCCACCTATCCGCCCGTCTACGTCCCCGAGCTGCACGACAAGTACGAGGGCACCCTGGTCGAGAAGGAGCTGCAGCGCAACTACGACTGCCTGCGCGAGGCCAAGAAGCGCGGCGTCGTCATGACGATCGGCTCCGACTCCTTCTCCTTCGTCACCCCGTACGGCACCTGCTCCATCGAGGAGATGTACGAGTTCGTCGACAAGATCGGCTTCACTCCGGTCGAGACCATCACCTGCGCCACCCTCAACGGTGCCAAGATGTGCCACATCGAGGACGAGACCGGTTCCATCGAGGCCGGCAAGTGCGCCGACCTGCTGGTTGTCAACGGTGACGTCGCCGCCGACATCCACGTGCTCAACACCGACAACATGGACGTCATCATGAAGGATGGCTGGATCGTCGAGGCTGGCACTTTTGGTGAGGCTAACAAATACAGCGCCTAAGATACCGTTTGTCGATGGCTTGATGTAAAACACAGTTTTTGATTGCATAATGCAATGGAGAGGGTCGCTTGCGGCCCTCTTTATTGCTATGGGTGCTAAGGACAAGAGGGGATGACGGTGGATTTAAACAGGCTGATTCTGGGCAAGAGCTACAACTCTACCAAGGTCTTTCGTACGGCCCAGCATGTGGTTCAGGCCATCCTGCTCGGTATTGTCGTTCCGGCGCTTATCCTGCTGCTTATCTGGGATTTAACCGATAATCCCAATCCCGTTCCGGGCGTTGTCGTTATTGCCGGCCTGGTCATGCTGTGCTTCTTTTTCTCGTATGTCTTTGTGGTCCCCGACGACCTCACATCGAGCGCAACCGACCGTACGCTCGCCATCGCATCAAAAATATTCGCCTACACGTCGCGCGGCCTTACGCCCGAAGCGGCCCTGGGCGCCTCTAAAATTATCCTGTCCGAGACCATCGCCTCTGCCATCTGCTTTACCGATGGCAAACAGGTGTTGGCAAGCTGGGGCGAGGACTCGGCAAAGTGCCCTGCCGGCACCCCGGTTGTGCTCAAGACCACGCTCAACGTGATCGAGTCCGGCGAGCAGAGTGTATTTTCGCGCGACGCCTCCAATGAGACGGGCGGCTATTTTCCCCGCCTGCGCGCCGGCATTGTCGCGCCGCTTACCGTGCGCGGGCATTGCGTGGGTACGCTCGAGCTGTACTATCCCCGCCTGAGCAGCATCGATATGCGCCAGACGGCGTTGGCCTCGGGTTTTGCCGACCTCATCTCCACGCAGCTCGCCAGCTTTGAGCTCGAGCGCCAGGACGAGCTCACAGCCCGCGTGGAGCTTCGGGCCCTGCAGTCGCAGGTCGACCCGCATTTTCTGTTCAACACCATTAGCACGATCGTGTCGCTCGTTCGAACCGAGCCCGACAAGGCGCGATCGCTGCTCATCGATTTTTCCAATTACTATCGTCAGACGCTTTCTGACTCCGATACGCTCACCACGCTCGAGCACGAGGTGGAACAGGGCACTCGTTATATCAATCTTATGCAGGCCCGGTATGGCGACGGCCGTCTGCGCGTTTCGGTCGACATCGACTTTGAGGTGCGCGACAGCCTGGTGCCGCCGTTTATCTTGCAGCCGCTGCTCGAAAACTGCATCAAGCATGCGCAGCGCGAGACCGAGCCGCTTTCTATTCGTGTTAGGGCTTTTGAGACCGATGACGGCTTGGAGATCATCGTCGAAGATGACGGCATCGGTATGAGCGAAGAAGTCTGCGCGCATCTGTTTGAGCAACATCGCCGAGAGGAGCCCGAGAGCATTACCGCCGACGGCTCCATCAAGCGAGGTTGCGGCCTGGCGCTCTTCAACGTGCTTCAGCGCATCCATTTCTTTTACGGAGAAGATTCCGGCATGCGCGTGGAGTCCCAGGAGGACGTGGGGACGCAGGTTATCGTCGAGCTGAACGGCGAGCCGCATGAGCCGGCGCCGTTGACGGCGTAGCACGCGAGTATATTGAGGAGAGAGAGGAAGCGCACATGTCCGAGGGCTGGAACATCCTGGTGGTTGATGACGAGTCTCCCATCAGGGCTGAGCTACGCTATCTATTGGAGAAGGACGCGCGCGTGGGGCATATTGCCGAGGCGGGCAATGTCACCGAGGCCGTGGAGTCGATTCTCTCGAGCAAGCCCGACGTGTTGTTTTTGGACATCACGATGCCCGGCCGCTCGGGAATTGAGCTTGCCGAGACGCTGCAGAACTTAAAGACGCCGCCGGTGGTTGTGTTTGTGACGGCGTTTGCCGAGTTCGCCGCCGATGCGTATAACCTCGATGCGGTCGACTATATCGTCAAGCCGGTCGAGGACGCACGCCTGTCAAAGGCACTCGGCAAGATCGAGGCAGCCTTGGGTGCCCGTCGTGTTGTCCACGCTCCGCGCCAGCCTTTGCGTCTGACGGTGGATCGCGGGGGCAAAAAGGTGTTCATTCCCGCCGCAGACGTCTGTTACTTTGAGGCGCGCGCCGATTTTTGCAACGCCGTCTGCGCCGAGGGAACCTACCTGATCAATGAGTCGATCTCTTCGCTCGAGCGTCGCTTGGGCTCCGAGGGCTTTATTCGCGTTCATCGGAGCTATCTGGTCAATTTGGAAGACGTGCACAATGTTGAGATTGGTTCCACGGGGTTGATGGAGCTCAGGCTCGACCGCGTGAGCTCGACGGTGCCGGTGTCCCGTCGTCGTGCCGCCGAGGTCAAGTCGCACCTGGGGCTTGCGTAAGAGGCTTGCGTGTCGTCGTTTACCATCGCAGGTTTGGCATGGGCGCGCGGTGGGCATAATGGGTGGAATCGAATGAAATCGAAAGGATTATTATGCCCGCGCTTATCACCCATCATCTGTTTGGCGAGGAAAGCATCGACCGTCTTCCGCAGGGCGTCATCACGTCCGATGAAGAGCGCATTGCCTTTATCTTGGGCAACCAAGGCCCCGACCCGTTTTTCTTTCACATTCTGACACCGCGTGTTTCCGACTGCACGCTGCTGGCGCAGGTCATGCATCGGTCGCGCATGTCGCGTCAGTTCTCGTGTCTGCGCGATGGCGTGTCGCACCTGCTGCCGCGTGATGCCAACCTGGGCCGTGCGTTTGCGCTGGGCCTGCTGTCTCATTACGTGCTCGACCGCAACGCCCATCCCTTTGTCTATGAGCAACAGTTTGGCATCGTGGAGTCCGATTCAGAGCTTGAGGATTCGAGCAGTCAGGTCCATGCCGTGATCGAGAGCGACCTGGATGTACTGATGCTGCAGCTTAAACGCGATGGCGCTACGGTCGACGATTACCCGCCGGCGGGCGAGATCGTCACCACCGATCGCATCAATCGCGTGGCCGGCGTGCTGATGAGCTATGTTGCCGGACGCGTGTACGGCATTGACATTCCGGCGGGGGAGTACGGTGCTGCCGTTGCCAATATGCAGCGACTTTACCGCGCGATTGAGCCGGCCGGCTCCGCAAAGACGCGCGCGATCTCGCTGGTTGAGGGCTTGGTGCACGACTACTCGCTGCTCGACGGCCTTGCGCACCGCGTGACGACCGAGCTGCCCGAGCGTACCGGCAACCTGGGCCACTTGGCATGGAAGAACCCCTTTACCGATGAAGTCTCGACCGAGAGCTTCCCCGAGGTCTTTGACCGCGCGCTGCTCGATTACGAGTGCACGGTTGCCCGCTTTATCGAGACCGGCGATATGGAAGCCGTGACCAACCATGTCAATTACAGCGGTCGCGTGCTCAATGCCGATGAGGAGTTCGACCGCGAGGAATAGGGCTCATGCGTGCCCCTTTGCCGAATCCTTACCGGTGCTTCTGGACAATTGGGGTACGATGAACTAACTGCATATCGGGTAAATACGAAGGGTCCCTGTCCATGAAATACACCAAGCTCGAGCGTAACTGGGTTATGTACGATGTGGGCAATTCGGCCCTCGTGCTGCTCAATACCTCGGTGGTGCCCATTTACTTTAACGCCATCAATACCGGCGCTTCCTCGGCCGACCTGGTGGTCGCTTGGGGCAATGCGCAGACGATCGCCTCGCTGGTCATCGCCATGCTCATGCCCATTCTGGGCGCACTTGCCGACTACGCCGGCAACAAGATCAAGTTCTTCTTGGGCTTCTTCCTCACGGGCCTGGTGCTTTGCCTGGCGCAGGCTATCCCAATGTCCGCCATGGCATTTTTGACCGTGTACGTGCTGTGCACCATCGGCCTTAACTCTTCTATGACGTTCTACGACGCCATGCTGCCCGACATTACCACCGACGAGCGCATGGACGCCGTGTCCAGCTCGGGCTATGCCTGGGGCTACATCGGTTCCACCGTGCCGTTCGTCATCTGCCTGGCGCTCATCATGGGTGGCCCCGCCCTTGGCGTCCCTACCATGCTGGCAACGCGTCTGTCGTTTATCATCACTGGTGCCTGGTGGCTCATCTTTACTCTGCCGCTCATTCGCACCTATAAGCAAAAGTACGGTCGCGAGCGCGGTCCCGAGGATACCATCGGCCACATCGTGGGCGGTGTGTTCTCCGAGGTCGGACACACCATGCGCGAGATTGCCCACAATAAGACCGTGCTGGTCTACATGATCGCGTTCTTCTTCTATATCGACGGTGTGCACACGGTCATTTCCATGGCCACCAGTTACGGATCGGCCTTGGGCATCGATTCGACGCAGCTGGTGCTGGCGCTGCTCGTTACGCAGTTCGTGGCCTTTCCGTCCGCCATCATCTACGGCAAGCTCGCCGGACGCGTGGGCACGCTCAACATGATCCTGGTGGCGGTCGCCGCCTACATGGGGATTGTGCTGTTCGCCGCGTTCTTCCTAAAGACCGCCTTTGAATTCTGGGTGCTTGCCATTATGGTCGGCCTGTTCCAGGGCGGTGTGCAGGCGCTCAGCCGTAGCTACTTTGGCCGCATTATCCCCAAGGAAAAGTCCAACGAGTACTACGGCTTCTTTGACATCTTTGGTCGTTATGCAAGCGTTATGGGCACCTTCCTGGTGTCGGTCGTCACCTCGCTGACCGGCAACCCGTCGCTGGGCGTCCTTTCCATTGGTGTGCTGCTGGTCGTTGGCTTTATGCTGCTGGTCCGCCTGTCCCGCATGACTCGGGCGGCAGAGCATGCCGCATAGGAGCGAGCGGCTATTGTGCCTGTCCACGGTACTCTTTTGGGGCTATCCGCAATAAACATTGCGACTTGCGAGCAATGATTTGCCCAAGTGGGTATGATGGAATCAGCTAGGTCGCGGGGCGTCGCCTGTGTTTGGCGGCGTCCCGTTTTTGTGTTGCAGGGAGGGTAAGGCATGAACGCCACGGTCGTGATTCCAACGTATTGGGCGGGTGATGACGCTTGCGCAAACGCCCCTGGCACCTATGATCATTCGACGCGACTCAACGCCGACAATCCCGAACTCGACCGCTGCCTGGTCTCGCTTGAGCAGGTACGTGACATCCCGCGCATCATCCTTTTGGTGGTCTGTCCCGTTTCTGCCACAGCCGATGTGTCGCTGCGCGTGCGCGAGATTGTCGACGCGCATCCCACGCTCAAGGTCACCGTTGTCACCAACACCCAGGCCTCGCGCATCGCAGACCGGGTTGCTCAGATCGCGCCCAAGGGTTCGGGCGAGTGCGTGAGCCTGCGAGGCTACGGTGCCATCCGCAACATGGGGCTAGCCTGTGCCGCTGTGCTGGGGCATGACGCGGTTATCTTTTTGGATGACGATGAGACTGTCATCGACGCCGACTTTATGAAGCGCGCGACCTATGCGTTGGGGCAGCAGACGCGTCAGGGCTTGCCGATCTTGGTCAAGAGCGGCTATTTCTACGATCGCGACGGCTCGCCGCTGGCTCCCACGGACAAGGCGGGCATCTGCCATCGTTGGTGGACCAAGCGCATCGAGTTCAACCGTTGGATGAAAAAGGCGCTCTCGGGCACCCGCATCTCGCGCTCCAACTACGTGTGCGGCGGCCTGATGGCCCTGCACGCCCGCGCCTTTACGCGTGTGGCCTTTGACCCGTTTATCACCCGCGGCGAGGACTTGGATTACCTCTTTAACATGCGCATGTTTGGCTACGACGTGTGGTTCGATAACGAGTGGACCGTGCGCCATCTGCCTCCGGAGTCCGAAAAGCGCTCACCGCGCTTTATGCAGGATGTATACCGTTGGTACTACGAACGGGCCAAGTTGACATTCGCCGCGCATCAAAAGGAGCTCATTCCCGTTACGGCGGCATCACTCATGCCCTACCCGGGCCCGTGGATTTCGCGCGAGCTCGACGACCGCGTGCGCAAGACCGCTATGGTCCGCAGCGTGTTTACCCGCGAGCATGAGGGCTACCTGCGCATTTGGCGCCATGGCATCGACGAGGCAAAGGCCTATGCGCGCCAAAACGCTGCAAGCTACCTGCGTTTCCAGAGCTTTTGGCCCAAGATCATGGACGGGCTTTGGCGTGACGCACAACTGATCAGTATCCTGGAGGGGGCCGAATGATCGACCGCCGCGCCCAGCGCGATAGTTCAATATCAATCTTTCGCATCATTGCCGTTGCCTGCGCCATTTGCGTGCTGGTGTACTTTATTTTTGCCTTGGTGACCGGTATCGAGCCGATCGCCACGGTGATTGCCTGCGCGCTGCTGTGCATCTTTCTGTGCATCTTTATCTTTTTGACGCTCAATCCCGATTCGGTGCGCTCCCAGTACACCGAGGAGACGCTCTCGGTGGCTTCGGCCATGCTCGAGGACATTAAGGGCGGTCTGACGCAGGAGTCGGCGCGTTTGGTGTGCCGGCGCATTTTGCCCGAGACGCGCGCCATGACGGTGGCCATCACCGACGAGGGCAACGTGCTTGCCTGCGCGGGAGAGTTTGAGGAAAAACTACTGCCAGATTCTCCCATCCACACGCTTGCCACACGCTACGTTATCGAACATGGCATCGTGCAGTCGTTCAACCGTATGGTGGATGTCGTGGGCTCGGACGGCTCGCACAACCAAGTTCCCGCCGGCATTATCGCCCCCATCAAGGTGGGCGATCGTACCGTCGGCACGCTCAAGTTCTACTACAAGACCCCGCGCGCCGTCGACCGTACCCAGTACGCGCTTGCCTCGGGCTTTGCCGAGATCTTGTCCACGCAGCTCGCCATCCACGAGCTCGAGGTGCAAAAGGAGCTCACGGCGCGCGCCGAGGTGCGTGCGCTGCAGGCGCAGATTAACCCGCACTTCCTGTTCAACACGCTGAACACCATTGCATCGTTTACGCGCACCGACCCGCTGCGGGCCCGCGAACTGCTTCGTGAGTTCTCATCGTTCTATCGTGCCACACTCGACAACTCGGGATCGCTTATTCCGGTCTCGCGCGAGGTCGCACAGACCAAGCGCTACCTTACCTTTGAGAAGGCCCGCTTTGGCGAGGACCGCGTGCTTGCGACGTTCGATGTGTCCGAGGACGTGGAAGATACGCTGGTGCCGGCGTTCGTGATCCAGCCGATTGTCGAGAACGCCGTACGTCATGGTATGGGCGATGACGACGCCCTGAGGATCGACGTGACCGTTCACCAAGACGGCGAGGATGCAATCTTGATTGCCGTGGCCGATAATGGCGTGGGCATGGATGAGGGTACCGCCGCCAGACTGTTTGACGAGCGCTCTGCCCGTCCCGACGCCAGCTCTCCCCAGGGTGGCGGCGCCGGTGTGGCCATGCACAATATTTCAGAGCGCATCCATCGCTTTTATGGGCCGCACTCCTATACGCGTGTCGAATCGGCGCCGGGCAAGGGCACCAAAGTGCTCCTTCATCTTGATTTGTCAGAGAGCATCTTTGACATTCAAGAGTAAAATAAAAGGCTACGGGCTCAACGTCATGCGACGGATGCCCGGCGTAGTTAGTTGACGAAAGGTTTTATCCCTATGCTGCGTGCGATGATTGTGGATGATGAGGCGCCGGCTCGCTCGGAGCTTCGCTTCTTGCTCGAGCAAACGGGCAAGATCGGCACGATCACGGAGGCGTCGAGCGTCCGCTCCGCCATCGAGATGCTTATGGAAAGTCGCGTGGATGTCGTGTTTCTCGATATCTCGATGCCCGGTGCCTCGGGCCTGCAACTTGCCGAGGCGCTGCATAAGCTCAAAAATCCGCCGGCGATCGTATTTGTGACTGCGTATAGCGACCATGCGGTCGAGGCATTCGACGTGGATGCCGTCGATTATCTGATGAAGCCGGTCGAGGAAGCTCGCTTGGATCGCGCGATCGAGAAAGTCATGCAACGCGCCAAGCCGGTTACGGACAGCAAGGTGACCATCGAGCGTATCCCGGTGGAAAAGGGCGGCCGCAAGGTGCTCATTCCCGTGGACGACATTCGCTTTATCATGGCCAAGGACGATTACTCCTGCATCTATACCGTCGATGATCGCTTTTTGTCGACGACCTCGCTGGCGCAGTTTGAGGCCAAGCTCTGCGACTTTGGCTTCTTCCGTGTTCACCGCCGCTATATCGTCAACTTGGCGTGCGTTACGGACGTCGAGACGGTGCCCTCGGGCGCCATCCAGCTGGGCATTACGGGCGTCGACGAACGCGTGCCGGTTTCGCGCCGCCGCGTCGTGCCGCTCAAGAAGGCCCTGAGCCTCTAGCACACTGGCCCCGCAGCCCTGTAGACCCATCGTCTGCGGAGCCGTGGGGCCTTTTTTGTATGCATCTGCCGAATCGTTTTTTTGCGGAAGGGATCCCATGAACAGTGCAAGCGCCAAGCGTATCGACATCATCTCGGACACCCACGGCTATTTATCGCCTGCGCTCCTGGACGAGCTTGAGGGCGCAGACCTGATTATCCACGCCGGCGACCTTACGTCAGAGATGGACTACGAGCACCTATGCACCATCGCCCCCGTGCGGGCCGTACTGGGCAACAACGATTACTACCGCGACTACGGCCCCGATGTAGACCGTCTTGCGCTCTTTACTTACGAAGGCCTCAAATTCGCCGTAGCCCACTACCGCGAAGACCTTCCGGTGGGATCCGTGGACGTAGCCATCAACGGCCACACCCACGTAACCAAAGAAGCCCAAGTGGGCCGCTGCCTAGTCCTCAACCCGGGCAGCGCCAGCTACCCCAGAGGCAGCCGAGGCCCCACCATGGCCAGAATGCTCGTCAAAGACGGCAAGATACTGACCACTAAGTTTATTGACTTGGACTAACCGCAACAAAAACGGGGGATGCAGATGCGTCCCCCGTTTCCATTTGAGCCAAAGGCAGAGCTTCAACAAAAACAATCAGACCAACCCCGCCGAGGAGCACGCGGGCTAGCCGCGCAGCGGCGCACGCCCGCAAAACTGGTTGAATAATGTGACGGCAGGGAGGGCTTCCGGGGCTGAGGGCGGGGGTTAAGTTTGTCGCGAGTTCCGCACGCAAAGGAAAGCACTTAATGTGC
>NZ_QSQK01000021.1:0-7387 GCF_003436735.1 Collinsella sp. TF12-2AT
CTAATCGCCCGAGCTCTTCCGGAACCGCACCTCGCGGCCCGCGGGACTTCGCGCTCGAAAGCGCGGTCCGGGCACGAGGATGCCCCCGAGTCAGATCTCCCCTATGCGCCATGCGGCCCCCAGGGCACGTAGATGAGACCCAGGACACCGTAACGGTGGGCGCCGCCCACCGGTCAGCGGCCAGAGCATGGGGGGCACGCCCGGTCCCGTTCCGAACCCGGAAGCTAAGCCCCATCGCGCCGAGAGTACTGCGGGGCCAGCCCGTGGGAGGCCAGGGCGCCGCTGACCGGTGGACGGCACCGAGCCGTACGCTTGAACTGAGAAGGGGGAGGCCTCGCGGCCTCCCCCTTTTTTGCGTTTACGGGCTTTTGTCTCACATAGTAGCTGTGTTTTATAACCCTCGTTTGTCGCATCTTCTGTGAACGGGCTACAATAACTTAGTCTGTGCGATATGGAGGTGAACATGGCTGAAGCTGGAATCGGCGTTGATATCGTCGAGATTTCCCGTATGAAATCAATTCTTGAAAAGACGCCGTCGTTTGCTCGGCGTGTGTTTACCGAAGAAGAGCGTGCGTATTGTGATGCATCATCGCGTCCCGCTGCTCACTATGCCAGCCGCTTTGCTTCGCGCGAGGCGGTACTTAAAGCTCTCGGCACGGGCTTTAGTCAAGGCGTTGGTCGCAAGGATGTTTCGGTTACGCGTGATAAACTCGGCAAACCGAAGGCGCTGCTTTCGGGCCGTGCTCTTGAGATCGCTCAAGAGCTGGGTGTTGTTGAGGTCGCTCTTTCCATTACGCTTACAGGAGACTTAGCCGTTGCGAATGCCATCGCGATTACCGAAGATGCTCGGCCTAAGCCAAAAGATGAAAAGGTGAGCACCAAGAAACGCGTTACGCAGACATTTAAAGAGGCTCGCTCTGTTTTAGATGAGCTTGAGCAGCTGCAGAATTCAGCATTGACGGAGCACCTGGGCGATGCTTCGCAAGATACGCTAGGAGCATAGATGAAACCGGTTTTGAGTACCGAAGAAGTCGTTCGTCTCGAGGATATCATCGAACGCGAAGGGACTTCGAAGGCCGAGCTTATGGAGCTAGCGGGTGAGTTTGCCGCCAACGAGGTCTTGAAGCTCAATCCCGATCGGGTTCTCGTTCTGGTCGGTTTTGGTAATAATGGCGGCGACGGTTGGGTTGCCGCCGATATCCTGAGCCATAAGGGTGTGGACGTCGATATCGTTTCTCCGGTTGAACCGGATGAGATTCCTGCTGCTCTGGCACGTCATGTTGCTCGTCGTACTGCCGGCCGCGATGTGCACGTTTGCGTCGGCCCTTCGCGTGACGAACTCGAGGTTTTGATCGGTAAGGCCGATGTTGTTGTCGATGCCATTTTTGGTACCGGTTTTCACGGGAATCTGCGTGCGCCGTTCTCCATCTGGATTCCTACGGTCAATGAATGCGCCGATTGTGTCGTATCCATTGATGTCCCCTCGGGCCTGAATGCCGAGACGGGCGTTGTTGATGACGACTGCATTCGTGCCGAGCATACGGTGACGATGATTGCGCCCAAGATTGGTCTGTATAGCGCTGATGGCCCTGAGTATGCTGGCGATTTGATCTGCGGCAATCTTTACGACCGTCTTGACGAGGTCATCGATGATGTCGACCACGCCGCCGAGATTGTCGAGCCCGGTGACTTAGTTGATTACTTTGCTCCACTTCCTACGAATATCGATAAGTATTCCCGTGGCTCTGTGCTTATTGTCGCCGGATCTGCGCAATATCCTGGTGCTGCCATTATGGCGGCCAAGTCTGCAGCTCGCGCGGGTGCTGGTTACGTGGCAGTCGCGGCTCCTGACGCCTGCGCTAATCTTATTCGCATGGCACTTCCTTCGATTCCCGTCTTTGCTATTCCGTCTGATTCCCGCGGCTCCTTTGGCGCCGCTGCGCGCATGACGGTGTGCGAGATTGCAAAGAAGTACAGCTGCGTACTGTGCGGTCCCGGTATGACGACGTCTGCCGGCGCTATGCAGGTGGTTTCGGGCTTGCTCGAGCTTGATGTACCGCTTATTTTGGATGCCGATGCACTCAACTGCCTTGCTAAGATTGCCATTGACGGTATTGATAGTAACCCCGAGATGTATCGTCGCGAGCAGCCGTTGGTTATGACGCCGCACTATCGTGAGCTTTCGCGTCTGGTTGCCGGAGACGAGGTGAACGACCTTGGTACCGCGATTGCAGCCGCGCAGAAGGTTGTCTGGGCCGCTGGTTCCGATAACCTCGTTGTTATCGCTAAGGGCCCGACGACAGCCATTTGCGGTGTTGAGCGTGTGCTGCTGCCGCTCTCGGGCCCGGCGTCGTTGGCGACCGCTGGCTCGGGTGACGTCCTTGCGGGCATTCTGGCCGGCACACTGGCCACCATGCGCGACGAGATGGACCGTTGGGAGCTGCTGTACTCGTATGCCGTCGCACTTCATAGCTATGCCGGTTTTGCCGCGGCGACGGAGTTTGGCGAGAAGAGCGTTATCGCGACCGATCTTATCGACTTGATCGGTCCCGCCATGGAGTTGGCGGCAAAGGATGCGCTCGATGATCTGGGAATCACAGACGAAAGGTCGGATGACTAATTATGAATAAAGCCGATTTGACGCGTTGGTCCTGGGTCGAGATCGACCGCGGGGCGCTCCGCCGCAACACGAGGGCCTATAAGAATTTGCTAAATCCGCGCCAGCGCCTATGCTGCGTGGTTAAAGCCGACGCTTATGGCCATGGAGCTGTTGAGTGCGCCAAGATCATGTATTCGGCCGGTGCCGACATGTTTGCCGTGGCGACGGTTAGCGAGGGCGTTGAGCTCCGACAGGGCGGGATCACGAAACCCATCCTCATCTTAAGCGAGCCGCCTATCGAGGCCATTCCGACGTTGCTCGAGTTCGATATCATGCCCTCGGTCTATACGTCCGACTTTGCTCTGGCGTATGGCGAATGTGCCGTCGCAGCGGGCAAGGTGGGCAAGTATCATCTCGCCATCGAGACGGGCATGAACCGTATCGGCGTACATTACACGCAGGTGCTCGACTTTGTCCGTGGTATTGATTTCCATCGCGGCATTCAGTGTGACGGCGTATTTACGCACTTCGCCACGGCCGATGAACCTTCGGGCTGGGACTACAAGCTGCAGTGCCAGCGCTTTACCGAGGCCGTTCAGGCCATTAAGGATGCGGGTTTTGAGTGCGGTATCGTGCACTGCGCCAACACGCCGTCTTCGATGCTCGATCCCTCGATGCATTTTGATATGATTCGCGCCGGCGTTGGCTTGTATGGCATGCAGCCGTGCGAGCTGAGTGGCCACGTGATGCAACTCGATCCCGTTATGAGCGTCCATGCGCGCGTGACGCGCGTGGCACACCCTGCGATGGGCGAGGGCGTGGGCTACGGTTTTACCTATCGCGTACCGCGTACGCGCGTTCAGATCTGCACGCTGCCGATCGGTTATGCCGACGGCCTATCGCGTACACTTTCCAATCGTATGGATGTGCTGTATCGCGGCGAGCGCGTGCGTCAGGTTGGCAATATCTGCATGGATCAGTTTATGGTCGCCATTCAGTCCAACCCGGCACACGAGATTCCCGAGGCCGAGTATGGTGACGAGATGATCATTGTCGGCCGCGATGGCGATGCCGAGATTACTATGGACGAGATGGCCCGACTGCGCGGCACGATTAACTACGAGGTCGCCTGCGGCTTTGGCATGCGTCTCGACAAGGTCTACGTGTAGGAGTCGCCATGGGCGTCATGCACATCCCCGGCCATTCCCATCAGGCGCCACGCGAGGTCGCACTCGAGGAAATTGAGGCCGTTCTGGGTGATTGTCACCTCTGTCAGCTCTATCAGTCGCGTCGCAATATCGTGTTTGGCGTGGGAAACCCCCGCGCTCGCGTCATGTTTATCGGTGAGGCGCCGGGTCGCAACGAGGATTTGCAGGGCGAACCCTTTGTGGGGGCGGCGGGTGAAGACCTCAACGGCATTTTGTCCCTGGCTGGTCTTAAGCGCGAGGACGTCTATATCGCCAATGTGCTTAAGTGCCGTCCGCCGGGAAACCGCAATCCGCGCCCCGAGGAAGTGCTGGCTTGCTCACCGTTTTTGCGCGAACAGATCCGAAGCATCTGGCCCGATATCATCGTGACGCTCGGCAACCCCGCAACGCACTTTGTGCTCAAGACCGAGATCGGCATTACCAAGCTGCGCGGCAGGTTCCATCAGATGGGGCACTTTGTGGTGATGCCGACGTTTCATCCTGCGGCGGCGCTGCGCAATCCGGCGTGGCAGGAGTTGCTGGAGGAAGACTTTAAGATGCTGGGAGACTATCTGGAGCGGCACCCCGCGTCGGAGACCGTCTCGGAATAATAAGGAGCGCATATGTCCCTGGAGCGCCTGGGGGTAGGTACCTATAGAACGGCTCGTACTGCCGATACGGAGCATTTTGGCGAGCTGGTCGCACCGTGTCTAGAAGATGGCGATGTGCTGATTTTGACCGGCGGCTTGGGTGTGGGAAAAACCCACTTTACCAAGGGCGTCTCGCGTGCCCTGGGCGATGAGCACATGGTCACGAGCCCTACGTTCGCACTCAT
Source organism: Collinsella sp. TF12-2AT (assembly GCF_003436735.1). Lineage (NCBI taxonomy): Bacteria > Bacillati > Actinomycetota > Coriobacteriia > Coriobacteriales > Coriobacteriaceae > Collinsella > Collinsella sp. TF12-2AT. Next base: position 4,622 of record NZ_QSQK01000021.1, read on the forward strand.
GGCCGTTCATGACCAAGGGCGTATTCCGCTGTTCCATTTTGATCTGTACCGTCTGGAGCATGCCTACGAGCTAGAGGATACGGGCATTTTTGACGTGCTGGGCTATGAGGGTGTTTGCCTACTGGAATGGGGCGAGCAGTTTCAAGATGAACTGACAGATGAGTATCTTTCGGTGACGCTTAAGCGCGATGAGGGCGACAGCGACGTGCGAACGATAACGCTCGAGGCACACGGCGAGCGCGCGACGGAGCTTTCCCATTTGATAGATAAGGCTGTACAAGATGAGCTTGCATAACGACAACGCGCTGGTGGTGGCGCTCGACACATCGACCGACATGCTTGCCTGCGCGGCAAGCTGGATTGATGTGCAGACAGGCGAGGCAAAGCTGGTAAGTGGAGACCATCTGTGTCGCCGCCATGCCAACGTGGAGCTCGTGAATACTGTTGATGGCCTACTGAAGCAGACCGGCCTGGATCGCAGCGATGTCGGCTGTTATGTGGTCGGCCGCGGCCCGGGTTCGTTTACGGGCGTGCGTATCGGCATCTCCACCGCAAAGGGTCTGGCACGCGGTGCCAACGTGCCGTTGCTCGGTGTGTCGACACTTGACGCTTGCGCCTGGACGGCATGGAAGGCCGGCGTACGCGGCAAACTTGGTGTTCTTGCCGACGCCATGCGCGGCGAGGTGTACCCGGCGCTGTATGTGCTGGGGGACGAGGGTCCCGAGCGTCTGTTTGAGCGCGAGAGCGTGGTCAAGGCCGCCGTGGCGCTTGATGAGTGGCGCCAGACCGCGGACTGGGATCAGGTTCAGCTGACTGGTGACGGTCTCGTGCGTTATGGCAAGCTGCTGGGCGAGGACGAGACAGCACGCTGCGTGGGGCGAGACCTGTGGTGGCCCTCGGGCGAGGGCCTGCTGATGGCGCACGCCGCAGGCGACGGCGATCCGGCTCGCGTCTTGCCGATCTATACGCGCCTTTCGGATGCCGAGGAAAACGAGCGCAAGCGCCTGGGTCTTGCCGAGAGCGCGCAGAGTGAGGTGACAGGTGTTGCCGACGAGCTTGCCGGACGTCATCTGCAATTCCGCCCCATGGGCGCGGCAGATGCCGAGGGCGCGAGCGCACTGGAGACCGCCTGCTTTGAAGGCGCCGGACACGAGGCGTGGACGCCGGGCATGTTCCTGTCCGAGCTGGGCGAGGACGTTGCCGCTCCGCGTAGCTGGTGGGTGGCGCACGACGACGGTCAGCTGCTGGGTCTTGCCGGCGGCATGGTCGTCGACGGGGACGTGCAGATTATGGACGTTGCCGTCGATCCGACTCATCGCCGCGAGGGCATTGCTCGCAAGCTGCTGTCGCACGTGAGCTATGACGCGCAGATGCTCGGCTGCACTACAGCTTCGCTCGAGGTTGAGGACGGCAACGAGGGCGCGATTGCGCTCTATGCCGCCCTGGGCTTTACCGAGGCGGGCCGTCGCCGCGGCTACTACGGTGCCGGCAAGGACGCCATCGTCATGACGGCCCCACTTCCCCTCGTGCTTCCGGTCGATAACGCCTCGCCCGAGCCGACGGCAGCCGAGCAGCGCGTATGGCCCCTGCCTGTGCCCAAGCGCTCTGCCGAGGAGCGTGCCGAGATTGAGCGTCGCCGCCTCGTACTCGCTATCGAGAGCTCCTGCGACGAGACGGCGGTGGCGATTATCGATGCGGACGGCAATATGCTGGCCAACCAGGTGTCGACGCAGATTGATTTCCATGCCCGTTTTGGTGGCGTGGTGCCCGAAATCGCCTCGCGCAAGCACGTTGAGGTCATCGTGAGTGTCGTGGATGCGGCGCTTGAAGACGCCGCAGCATCGCTGGGCCTTACGGGCGGAGCCATTGCGCCAAGTGAGCTTGCCGCTGTGGGCGTGACACAGGGTCCGGGCCTGGTGGGCGCGCTCGTGGTTGGCGTCGCCTTCGCCAAGGGCTTTGCGTATGCTGCCGGCAAACCGCTGGTGTGCGTCAATCATCTGGAGGGCCACCTGTTTGCCAACCTGTTGGCGCAGCCCGACCTCAAACCTCCGTTTATCTTTACGCTCGTTTCGGGCGGGCACACCATGCTCGTGCACGTAAAGGCATGGGGCGACTACGAAGTGCTTGGCGAGACGCTGGACGACGCCGTGGGCGAAGCCTTCGACAAGGTGGCAAAGGCGCTGGGCCTGGGCTATCCCGGCGGCCCCATCATCTCCAAGCTTGCCGAGACGGGCAACCCCAAGGCGATCGATTTCCCTCGTGCACTGAACAGCAGGGGGGACTATCGCTTCTCGCTTTCGGGCCTCAAGACGGCGGTGACGCTCTACATCGAGCAGGAGACCAAGGCCGGGCGCACGATTCACCTGCCCGACCTAGCGGCCTCGTTTGAGGCGGCGGTCTTTGACGTGCAGTACAAGAAGGCAAAAAACGCCCTGCATGCCACCGGGTGCAAGGAGTATTGCATCGGCGGCGGCGTCTCGGCCAATCCGCATCTGCGCGAGATGATGATCAAGAAGCTCGGGCGTCAGGGGATCCGCGTAACGGTGCCGCCCTTGTCTGCCTGCACCGATAACGCCGCCATGATCGCGGAGGTCGCTCGCCGTAAATTCGACCGAGGTGAAATCTCGCCGTTCGACGTCGACGCCGATCCAAACATGACGCTGTAGTCGTACGGGTGCGGTCCCCGACGCTGCCCGGGCGCCAGCGGCCGCATATGAACTTTCCTGCTCTACAGTCCTGCTCACGACGGAGGCCACATTAAGTGGC
>NZ_QSQK01000022.1:0-6255 GCF_003436735.1 Collinsella sp. TF12-2AT
CCTGCTTTGTTTTGAGAAGTTCGCGGAGCCCACTTCTCAAAACAAAGCAGGCACCCCGGCCCTCGTCCGTACGTATTCTCCGCTGGGCGAGCCGTAGGCGCCGCGCACCGATGCGCTAAAGTGACGGCTTGAAATTGGTGCTATATTTAGCTCGAGTTGTTAAGTGTTAGTACGGGAGGCTGATATGGGGCTGTTCAAGAAGAAAAACCCGCAGGATGCCTTTGATTCCGATGTGTTTACCATCACGGATACGATTTTGGACCCGCCGCGGTTTACATTTTTGCCGGCTATCTACCAGGATGCCACGCGCCGCAAGTGGGCTGTGCATCAACGCGGTGGCGAGCCGAAGATTTTTGACTATGCGGACGTGTTGCAGTGCGAAGTGGCCGAGGCGGGCGATCCGGAGGCCGAAGAAGCGGTCTCTAAACAGGAATTTGCCCAGCGTATCCTGGCAAATCCTGCCAAGGCGGCGAAAATAAACGCTGCCAAGCGTAATATGTGTCTTGGTATGGGCGTTGTTGTGGCGGTTCAGACGGGAAAAGACGAGGTTTCCAAATTAGAGATTCCCGTTATGACCGACGAAGTCAAACGCGATTCAAGTCTATATAAGTCGTATCGGAATGTCGCCGAGAAGATCAAGGCCGAATTTGATGCCATGGGAGGGCTGGCCTAATTTTGGCGGCATACGTTTCTGAATGAGGAGTCTGTGCAATGGCAGGCGAATCTTATGCAATTCCCCCCAACGATCGTGCTGTTGAGGGAATTCTTTGGTATATCCAGCACCATCAGCTTGCCGGCGGCGATCGCCTGCCGGCCGAGCGCGTGCTGTGCGAAGAGATTGGCGTTTCGCGTACGGCGTTGCGTGCCGGTATCACGCGGCTTATCTCGTGTGGAACGCTCGAGAGCCGTCGCGGATCGGGCACGTATGTGTGTCCTCCCAAGCCGCTGAACATCTTCCAGGAAACGTATAACTTTTCCGATGCTGTGCGGACTGCCGGCCTGCACCCCTCTTCTCGTCTGGTTTCCACCGGGACCATCGAGGCGGATGAGGCGCTTGCCGACAAGCTTGGGGTGGCTGTAGGCGCTCCCTTGCTCCGCATGCAGCGCGTTCGACTTATTGAGGGCGAGCCGGCGTCAATCGAGACCGCTCACGTTAACCTGTCCCTGTGCCCATCGCTTCCCGAGCACGATTTTGAGTGTGAGAGCCTTTACGATGTCTTGCTCAAAGAAGGTGGCGTGCGTGTTGAGCATGGACGTGAGCATATCTCCATCTCGCGTTTGAACGCCGAAGAGGCCGAGCTGCTCCAGCAAAAAGAGGGGACGCCGGTGTTCTATGAGAGCACGATCGAATTTGATAAGGACATGCGTTTTGTGGAGCATTGCAAATCGGTGATTTTGCCCACAAAGTTCCGCTTTGCCGATAACGGTGAAAAGAACGGCATGAGGAGCGTGGCAGGTGAACAATGGCTGAAACAGTAGATGCCACCCCGGTTTATATGCGCATACGACGTCGCATTGAAGAGCGTATCGAACGCGGTATATATCCCACGGGTTCCATGATTCCGTCCGAAAAAGACCTCGCCGAGGAATTTGGTACGACACGCTTGACCATTCGAAGTGCTGCCGATGAGCTGGTTCGGCGCGGGCAGATTCGACGCGTCCGCGGAAAGGGCGCGTTTGTGGCGCAGAAAGTGCCCGTTGCCTACGAACGAACAGGAGGCTTTCGCGAGTCGGTTCGTGCTTCGGGCGGCGAGCCGTCCGTCCGCATCCTCGCGCGTTCCAAGCGTTATGCGGGCCCATATTATGCCAACCTGTTTGGCATTGCCGAGGACGATTTGCTGTATTCGATTCGGCGTTTGAACTGCGTCAACGGCGATCCCGTATCGATTGAGATGGCGTTCATTCCGTGCCTGCTGTTTCCCACAATCGAAAATATTGACGTTTCGGTCTTCAGTTTGTACGAGACCTATGAGATGCTGGGCCGAAAGCCGGTCATGGCGCAGGAGAAGCTCGATATCGAAGCACTGGGCGCGCGAGATGCCGGCCTGCTTGGACTGGAGCAGGGCGATCTTGCCTTGACGCTTGAGTGCGTGAGCTTCGATGCGAGCGGCCAGGCGATCGAGTACGTCAAGTCGTTTAGCCGCGGCGATGCGGGCGGCTACACCTATACGTACTAGCTGGGGCTTTGCATCGCGCGCGGTAACAGCCGGTCTGTTTGGGCAATTTGACCGACTGTATATACAACCTTACATGGCGCAAAATCGACCGTTCACCGAAGGGGATAAATTAATCGACAAAGAGGTATCAAAAAGCCGTAACCTGTAACTGTGATTGGTATCAAATACTAATGATTTGTTACGAGGTGAGACGATGAAGATGCTCGATTACGTTCAGCTTGCCCATGTGCGTATGGGAGAGAACCTCGAGCGTTCGTCTGAGCTGGTAGCGCAGCTCGTTGATATTTTCCAGTCCGGTTCTTTTGACGCACTGCGCATCGTTGCTTCGGGTTCGTCGCGCCATGCCGCCGATTGCGCCCGCGATTACCTGCAAGATGCGCTGCAGATGCAGGTGTCCGTTGTGACGCCCGAGGCCTTCGTCGATTTTGAACACACCTATCCACAGCATGCGCTTAACATCGCCGTCTCGCAGAGTGGCTATTCGACCAATACGATTGCGGCGCTCGATTACATGCGCGCACACGATATGGCTGCAGTTGCGCTCACGGCAAACGTCGAGGCACCCATCAAGGAACACGCTGACATCGTTCTTGACTACGGTGTGGGCGTCGAGTCGGTGGACTTTGTGACTCTGGGCGTCGAGGTTCTCGTTGAGTACCTGGTGCTCTTTGGTATTTACGGCGGTCAGGCGCGCGGAACGATTGACGCCAAGGGCGTTGCCCAGCGTCTTGACGACCTGCGCGAGGCTATCCAGGCCAATGCCGTGATGTGCAAGACCGCCGAGGCATATGTCCAAGACCACATGCTCGAGCTTTCTGAGCACACGCCCGCTATGGTCGTCGGTAACGGCCCCAACTATGGTGTTGCCGAGGAGGCAGCGCTCAAGCTGAGCGAGACCATCAAGATTCCTGCCATGCATCACGAAGGCGAGGAGTTCGTCCACGGTCCCGAGATGCAGATCGTTCCGGGCTATCTGGTGTTTATTGTCGACGATTCGAAGGGGTCGGAGCGTCTTGCGAATATCGCCGATGCGCTATCGAACGTTACGACAAAAACGGTGCTGCTCACGGCCCATCCCAAGGGTGGGGCTCACGAGGTTGTGGTGCCTCAGGTGGCTCCGCTGCTCAGCGCAATTCCCAATCTCGTGTTCTTCCAGACGATTGCGGCAATAATCGCCGAGCGTCTGAAGTCATGGGACGTTCACCCGTATCTCGATGCTGTCTCCAAGCAAATGGAGGTCAAGGCGGAGGGCTACGAAGAGTCAGTCAATGCGCTTAAGGCCAAAGCGGCTGAGTGTTACGGAATGTAAGCGGGTTTTGATGCCCGTTGGCATGGGGGATGTGGAAACAACCCCAGAAAGGAGAGAAAAATGAAGGAAACCGAGAAGATCGAGATCATGCATTTCGACCAGGAGGGCTACCTCGAGGACGGCAAGGCGCTCTACGAGACCGGCAAGAAGATGACCGCGCTCGCCGACAAGGTCGCCGACGAGGGCTACGACGCCGTGTTCCTGATGGGCGTCGGCGGCACCTGGGACGAGCTCATGCAGCTCGAGTACCTCATGAACAAGTTCGGCGACCGCGACCTCGAGGTCTACCTGATCCACGCCGCCGAGTGGAACGTCATGGGCCACAAGCGCATGACCGAGAAGTCCGTCGTGCTCACCGCCTCCGAGTCCGGCACCACCCCCGAGGTCCTCGAGGCCGTCAAGAAGATGAAGGGCATGGGCGTGCGCGTCTACGCCATGACCAAGCCCGAGGGCCCCATCGGCCAGGCTGTCGGCGCCGAGAACTGCGTCGCCATGGCTTCTGACCATGGTTCGGGCGGCTGCGAGAAGGGCTACTACCTCGCCGACTGCTTCGGCCTGCGCCTGCTCAACCGCCGCGGCTGCTTCCCCAAGTTCGATCTGTTTATCGAGCAGACCAAGGACATCTGGAAGGACATGCTCGATATCCGCAAGCGCTTCGAGCCGCGCGCCGAGGAGCTCGCCAAGAAGTACGCCCTGGCCCCCTACACCATGTTCATCGGCTCCGGCGCCCTGTGGGGCGAGACCATCCTGTTCTCGATGTGCATCCTCGAGGAGATGCAGTGGAAGCGCACCCGCTACATCACCTCGGCCGACTTCTTCCACGGCACCCTCGAGCTCGTGGAGCCTGGCGTCCCCGTGTTCCTGTTCATGGGTGAGGACGAGAACCGCAAGCTCGACGAGCGCGTCCGCGCGTTCCTGACCCGCGGCGTGACCGGCGACACCGACATCAACATCATCGACACCGCCGAGTTCGCGATCCCCGGCCTTGACGACGAGTTCCGCGCCATCGTCTCCCCGTGGATTCTGACGGTGCTCGTGACCGACCGTCTGGCTCGCTACTACGAGACGGTCACCAAGCACAACCTCAACTACCGTCGCTACTATCACCAGTTCGACTACTAAAGAAAACGGGTGCGGGAACGTGCCGGGCTATTGAGAGGAACACAGAATGAGACAGTACATCATCGCCAGCCATGCGCACTTCGCTACCGGCATCAAGGAGAGCGTCGAGCTGCTCTCGGGCGCTCGCGACAACGTCCACGATCTTTCGATGTTCGTCGATGGCCGCATGGACGTGGCTGAGGAGGCCCAAAAACTGCTGGCGGGCATGTCTGCCGACGATGATGTCGTTGTCTGCACCGACCTCTTTGGCGGCAGCGTCAACAACGAGTTCACCAAGATCGTCCAGACGCGTCCCCGCACGTACCTCGTTACCAACATGAACCTTCCTCTGCTCATCCAGCTGCTGTTCTCTGACGAGTCGGCGCCGGTTGAGGAGACGATTCGCGCCATCGTCGCTGCGGATGATACGCGCGTGAAGTTTGTCAACGACCTGTTGGTCGATGACGACGAGGAAGAAGAGTTCTAATCCGCAGCACCTACTGACACGCCGTAAGACGGCACAAGACCTTTGGGGGGTCACATTATGATTCAGCTACTTCGCGTCGACCATCGCCTGCTTCATGGCCAGGTCGCGGTCTCTTGGGTCCAGGGCCTTGGCTCCAACTGCATTTTCTGCGTGGGCGATAAGGTCGCCAACGACCCGGTGTGGAAGACGACGCTCAAGATGGGCAAGCCTGCCGGCTGCAAGCTCGTCATCAAGGATATGGCGAATGCCATCGAGGCCATTAACTCGGGTGTGACTGACAAATACAAGATGATCATCTGCGTCGCCACTATCGCTGAGGCAAAGCAGCTTGTTGAGGGCTGCCCGCAGATCAAGTCGGTCAACCTGGGCAACACCAAGCCCAAGGACGAGAAGCGTCCCGATGCTCGTCAGGTCTCTCGTCAGATCTTCCTGACCGCGGCCGAGGAAGCCGATGTGCGCGAGATGCTGGATCGTGGCGTTGAGGTCGAGATTCGACCCCTGGCCGATGACCCCAAGGTTGACTGCGCCAGCGTGCTCTAGGCGTTCAAATTCGAAGAGCCTGCGGGTTCTTCGTAGTGTCCTATATGGAAAGGGGGATGTATGCTTACCCAAGCAATCCTCATCGGACTTATCGCCGCATTTGGTAAGTTCGACTGCCAGCTCGGTACGCTCTATGCGTTCCGCCCCATCGTCCTGTGCCCGCTCGTGGGCCTGGTGCTGGGGGACCTGCAGTCCGGTCTCGCGATCGGTGCGAGCCTGGAGCTGCTGTTCATGGGCTCGATCTCCATCGGCGCCTACGTGCCGCCTGATGAGACGATCGGCGGCGTGCTCGCCTGTGCCTTCGCTATCCAGCTGGGCCAGAGCACCGAGGCAGCCATCGCGCTCGCTATGCCCATCGCCACGCTGTGCCTTGCCATCAAGAACATCCTCAACACCGCCCTGCCGATTTTGGTTGACCGCGCCGATGTTTTCTCTGCCCAGGGCAACCTTAAGGGCGTCTATGCGATGCACTTCCTGATCGGTTCCACCGGTATCATCATGGCGTTCCTGTTGTGCTCGCTGTCGTTCTATCTGGGTGCTGACGCTATCCAGGGCGTGCTCGACTTTATCCCCGACTTTGTCCTTGCTGGCTTTGGCGTTGCCGCCAACATCCTGCCTGCCATGGGCTTCGCCATGCTCGG
>NZ_QSQK01000023.1:0-6217 GCF_003436735.1 Collinsella sp. TF12-2AT
ACGGCCTCGATCTGCTCGACGGGGTTGTTGCCGAGGGCGTTGCCGCCAAGGGCGACGACGATGCGGTCGGGCTTACCGTACGGTTTACTCATAGTATTCGTTCACTTCCCAGCTACTAGCGAAGCGTCGCGTACATCATGGCCTTAATGGTATGCATGCGGTTCTCGGCCTCCTGGAACACACGAGACTGCGCGCTCTCAAAGACCTCGTCGGAAACCTCCATCTCGGTCACGCCGAACTTCTCGGCAATCTCGGCGCCGATGGTGGTCTGCGTATCGTGGAAGCTCGGCAGGCAGTGCATAAAGATGGCGCCGGGGTTTGCCTTGGCCATGACCTCGGGCGTTACTCGATAGGGAGAGAGAAGATCGATTCGGCTCTTCCACAGCTCCTCAGCCTGGCCCATACCGACCCAAACGTCCGTATAGATCACGTCTGCATCCTTGACGCCCTCGTCGATATCCTCAGTGAGCTGGATCGTGCAGCCATTCTGAGCGGCGATCTCCTGGCAGCGCTCAAGAAGCTCGGGATCGAAGTGCGTGGCGCCCTCGACATCGCCCTTGGGTCCGCAGGAGCAGAAGTTAATGCCGAGCTTGGCGCAGATAACCATCAGGGAGTCGCTGACGTTGCCCTGCTCCTTGCCCATATGGGTGAGCTTCATGCCGCGCGTGTCGCCAAACTCCTCACGCATGGTAAGAATGTCGGCAAGGGCCTGGGTGGGATGGTACTCGTTGGTCAGACCGTTCCAGACGGGAACGCCAGCCTTGGCGGCAAGCTCCTCGACGATCGACTGGTCGGAGCCGCGATACTCAATACCGTCATACATGCGACCGAGCACGCGGGCGGTATCCTCGATGGACTCTTTCTTGCCCATCTGCGACGAGCCGGGGTCGAGGTAGGTCACACCCATACCCAGGTCCATACCGCCGACCTCGAAGGCACAGCGCGTGCGCGTTGAGGTCTTCTCAAACAGCAGGACAATGTTCTTGCCCTCGAGAAAGCGGTGCGGATAACCGGCGCGCTTCATATCCTTGAAGTTCTTTGAGAGGTCGAGCATGTACTCGATTTCCTCGGACGTAAAGTCAAGCAGGGTAAGAACGCTTCGACCAGAAAGATTAAGAGCCATGATTTGAGTCCTTTCGGTTGTTGGAACACACAAGGAGGGATGGGCGGCGCAGACGCACACGCGCCGCCCAGATACGCTAACGCTGACTAGATTTCCTCACGCCAGAACGGCATGGTCATGCAGCGCGGGCCGCCGCGACCGCGAGAAAGCTCCTCGGAGGGGGCGACGAGCAGCTCGACGCCAGCCTTGTAAAGAGCATCGTTGGTGACAACGTTGCGCTCATACACGCAGACCTTGCCCGGTGCGACCGCAAGAGTGTTGGAACCATCGTTCCACTGCTCACGGGAAGCCTCGATCGGATCGCCACCACCGCACTCAATCATGGTGATGTGGTCCATACCCGTCGCAAGCTCGAGAATATGCTGCAGGGTGCCCTCGAGCTCCTCGATATGCACCTCCCCCTCCGAATCGCCCTTGGTCAGGCGGTAGGCACGAAGCGTCTGGTAGATGCCGGGATAGACCGTGAACTTATCGCGATCGACCTGCGTGCAAACGGTGTCGAGATGCATGTAGGCATAGCCGTGCGGAATCTTGATGGCATAGATGTTCTCGATTTCGGCCTCATCAGAACCCCAGAACATATTCTTGGCGAGCTCATCGATGGCCGCAGTCTGGGTACGCTCGGAAATACCGATGGCGAGCGTCTTGGCGTTGATGTTGAGAATATCGCCGCCCTCGATATGCCACTCGCTATTGTGGTCGTACCAGATGGGGCTACCGGCGTAATCGGGATGGTTGCGGAGCACCGTTTCGTAGAAGATTACCTCGCGATTGCGCTGATTCCAGTACATGCGGTTCATGGTAGCGCCCTTGCCCACGACAGCCAGGGGATCACGGGAGAAATACGAGGCGGGCATGGGGAAGAGGACCATGTCGTCGCCCTTCAGCTCATCGCCGTCCAAGCTGGCAAGAGAGCCGCCGACATGCGGGATCTCGAGGTCGCGCACATACAGTCCGCCCATAGCCGTGAGGACAAATTCCTTGTTGTCCTTGATGGAATCGAGCTTCTCGACAACGGCCTGGCGAAGGGCCGCGTTGGAGATGCCGGACTCCCCCATGAACTTCGTCATGAACTCTGCGCGAGTGCCCTCGACTTTGTCAAACGTCTCAGCGAGCAGCTCTTCCATATAGACGACCTCGGCGCCAGCGCCGCGAAGAAGGTCGGTAAACTGATCGTGCTCTTTCTGGGCATAGTCCAGATAGAACGCGTCGTGAATCCAAACGCGGTCGAAATCCTCCGCCTTCATGTTTACAAGATCCATACCGGGGCGATGGACGCACACCTTCTTGAGGGCGCCAATCTCGCTATGAACGTTCAGTCCTTTGTTCATCTCTATCCTTCTTTCTCACAACTTGTATGTGGGGTTTTGCATTTACGGCAGGGGGATAAGACCCGAAACCGCAGTGAATGCCATGCAGATAACGCTTACGACCAGGAAGAATTTCCAAGCGACCTTCCACCACTGGCCAAGCGGAATCTTACAGACGCCAAGACCGGCAACGAGCATCGCGCTTGTCGGCGAAATGAGAGACATGGCAGCACTGCCCATGGAAAGGCCGGTAACTGCAGCCTCGGGGTTTAAGCCCATCAGCTCAACAAGCGGGCCGAAAATGGGAATCGTAAGAGCAGCGATGCCCGAGGAGCTCGGAACGAGGATCGACAGAAGGTTATCCACGACGTAGAGAATGCTCGTAAAGATAACGGCTGGAACTCCAGTGAGAGCCGTGGCGAGCGTATTGAGAATCGTATCGATGATGAGGCCGTCATTGGCGATTACGAGGATTCCGCGGGCAAGTCCAACAACGATGGCAGAGAACGCGAAATCTGCAATTCCCTTAACGAACTCGCCAGCGATCTCCTTCTCATTCATCCCGGAAACAACACCAGAAAGAAGGGCCATGGCCAAGAAAATCGCAGAGATTTCGTTCATGTACCAGCCCTGGGCTACCAAGCCCCAAATGATAGTGCCAAGTCCAAGCACGAAAATAACCATGACGGCTTTTTGCTTAGCGGTGAACTCGCTATCGAGGAGGTTCTCGTCCGCGCCAAACTCTTTGCGCTTCTCGATATCATCGTGGAAAGCTGGGGATGCCTCGGGATTCTTCTTAACCTTGAGGGCATACATCACAACCCATGCGATGGCAACTGCCGTGAGCACGACAAGGGCGATAGTACGCAACCAAAGCTGGGGGTTGCCCTGGATACCGAGGATGCCCTGGGAAATCAGGACGTTGAACGGGTTAACGGTAGATGCGATGTATCCGATACGGGCACCCACAAACACCGTCATGAACGCTGTAATTGAGTCGAAGCCCATGGCCATCATGATCGGCATAAGAATCGCAAAGAACGGAAGCGTCTCCTCTGCCATACCAAAGGTGCTGCCGCCCAAGGCAAAAAGCGCCATTAGGATCGGAATGATGAGGACGTCCTTGCTCTTGAACTTCTTCACCACTCGGGCGACGCCGCTCGTGATGGCTCCGGTCGCCGTGATGACCTGGAAGGAACCTCCCACAATCATAATGAATGCAACGACCTCGACCGCTTGCTGGATGCCGATCGCAGGGGCCTCAAGTACTTCGAAGATGCCTTGGCGAAGATCGACCTCGTTGCCGTCCTCGTCCGTATAGACCTTATCGACAGGCTCATAGGTGCCCGAGACCGTTACCTCGCGACCGTTAACCTCCTGGCGCTCAAACGAACCCGAAGGCACGACCCAGGTCAGAACGGCAAATACGGCCATCAAGACGAGAATGATGGTGTACACGTGCGGGACTCGAAGAGTGCGCTTCTTTTCTGTCTCTGCCATCTCTCCTCCTTAATTCAGGGGTTTTTCGTTGCCGGCAAAGCCATTGTGTCATCGCGCAAAACACCCTTCCGTCTCTTCGCCCGCCAACGAAGCGCATCGACCCGTAAACGGACTTTAGATTGACGTAATTTGTCAATTTGCTTTCTAGATTGATGTTTAACATCAATTACTAAGCCGGTTCGTGCCATTCACCTGTGACAGATATGATGTAAATTGAATCGAACTCGTAATGTGCCACTATGGAAGCAATCAATACTCATCGCCAAAGCGAGGTCTTATGTCCGCACTACATGTTCAAAACGAAATAGGAAAGCTAAAAAAGGCCCTCCTGCACTGCCCCGGCCCCGAAACGCGCAACTACCCCGACGGGCAGTTCAATCGGGTCTTTACGTTGCGTCCGTCTAGCAGCTCATTCGATCTTGATAAAGCCCTTAGGGAGCATCATGCTTACTCGGCGATGCTCGAGCACGAAGGGGTAGAGATTCTCTATCTTGAAAACCTTCTTACCGAAGCCCTTGATGCGACAGAGCAAGCGCGTCGCTCTTTTATCGATAGCTACATTTCAGAATGCGGCGCGCGGGGCATTGAGCTCGAGTCTGCCATTCGCGAGTATCTTGAGCATATCGAAGGTTCCCGCGACCTGGTCCAGGCAGCCGTCAACGGCGTTCGCTACTCCCAGGTCTTCGACACGAACAAGGAGGTGTTCAGCCTCTCAAAGCTGACGGGAGACGCATACTCACCCGACGACCTTCTCATAGCCCCCCTTAACACCATGTGGTTCACGCGCGATCCAGCAAGCGTCATCGGCGAAGGTGTCACGCTCAACCATATGTACTGGCCAGAGCGCAACCGTGAGGTTATCGCCTATAAAACGATTTTTAACTATCATCCGGATTTCCGCGAGACTCCTCAGTTCTTCAAGCATGAATCGACTTACCACATTGAAGGCGGCGACCTTCACAACCTCAACAGCGAAAATGTAGCCGTTGGCATCTCTCAACGAACCGAGCCAGCAGCTATAGACACCCTAGCGAATAACTTGCTCTGGGACGAGAACTCGACTATTGAGTCCGTATGGGCCATTGAGGTTCCCTACGATGATCTCTGCATTCATCTCGACACATACTTTGCTCGTGTTAACTATGAGACATTCCTCATTGACCGGGAGCTCCTGGACCAAGCGCGAGTCTACTGCATTACACGAGGCAGATCGGAAAGGACAACCCGGGCGCGTCATGTCGAAGGCGGACTAAAAGAAGCGCTGGGATTAGCCCTGGGTTTAAGTTCACCGCAATTTATCCCTTGCGGCGGCTCAAATCCCGGAGCGGCAGAGGTCGAAAGAACCAACAATGCCATAAGCACCCTTTGCCTGGAGCCCGGCAAGGTCTGCGTATACGAAGAGAACACCGAGACTAACAAGGCACTGGAGCAGGCCGGTATTGAACTTGTTCCCATCTCTATCTTTGAGCTGACAAACGGCTTTGGCGGCCCCAACTGCCTCTGCCTTCCCCTCGTCCGCGCTTCATAACATGGGAACGGGTCAAAACATAAAGGCGCTTCGCAAGCGCGACCAGCTCACGCAGGAGGAGTTCGCGGCACTTGTCGGCGTCTCCAAAGAAACGGTATGCCGTTGGGAAAAGGACCGCTATGTCATCCGCCGGTCGACACTGCTCAAGATCGTTTCGAAATTCAATCTGCAGTTTGACGACCTCGCATCGGAAACCGCAGGGCTTGCCGCAAAGCTCGACCACGAGGGGCGGAAGGGGGAATCCAAGGAAACTACTACTGACTCCCTTTGTGATGTATTTAAAATTCAGATGAATGGAGGCAGAACGGGACTCAAGCAGACCGGAACAACGGCGCTCCCCTCATCCGTATTCAAAAACCATCGCGGGTGCTTCTTTGTTCAAATGGACACATCTGCCATGTCCAAATGCTATCCGATAGGATCCCTTCTCCTCGTGGATCCAAACCTGAAACCCTGGAACGGATGCTCCGTCCTCGCCTTGGCCGATAATTCCAGAATGGTCATACGGCGATATAGCACCGGCACGAACACCGTGATGCTGTCATCCTACTCATATCGCACGTCGGAACCGGATATTGTGCTGGACAAACGCCGAATCAGGATTCTCGGAGTCATCGTCTGGTTTCAGGCATCCCATGACCTGAGCATCTAACCAAATTTGCTCTTGTTTACCCCCTGCACACATCTCAAACAGCAAAAGCCCCGCAGCCGGAGCGGACTGCGGGGCTCATGAAGAGAGGCTAGTTTGTGGGCGTC
>NZ_QSQK01000024.1:0-2067 GCF_003436735.1 Collinsella sp. TF12-2AT
AGGGGCGCCGGGGGCGGGAATCTGGGCGTACACATTTCCTACACAATCCGGAATTCTCAGCTGTATTTACCGGTAATAAAGAGGGGACCTCGTTTCCGAGATCCCCTCCTCCGTCTATCTATAGAAATAGGCTTTCAAAGCCTTAGGCCAACAGCTTGCGACCGGATTCCTCGATCGCGTCAAGTGCTGCATCAGCCTCGGCGGCATCCGCGCCCTTGGCGAAGATGTACAGTTTAATCTTGGGCTCGGTGCCGGAAGGACGAACAATACCCTTGTTGCCGCCCTCAAGATCGAACTCAATGACGTTAGCCTTCGGCAGGCCGTTCACGCAGGTGTTGTAGTCCACGACGGCCTCAATCTTGGACCCAGCAAGCTCCGCAGGCGGGTTCTCGCGCAGACCGGACATGATGCCGGCCATCTTTGCCGCACCCTCAGCACCCGGATAGCTCAGCGAAATCGTCTTGTTGTGGTAGTAGCCATACTTCTCGTACAGCTCGTGCATCGCATCGGCGAGGTTCTTACCCTGGAGCTTGTAATACTGCGCCATCTGGCAAATCAGCAGCGAAGTGCTCACGGCGTCCTTGTCGCGCACGTGGTCGCCAGCCAGATAGCCGTAGCTCTCCTCGAAACCAAAGATAAAGCGATCGACCTCGCCAGCATCGGAAAGCGAGGTAATGATGTCGCCGATGTACTTGAAGCCCGTCAGGCAGCGGCGGAGCTCAAAACCGTACTCGTCGGCCAGAGCGTCAACCATGGCGGAAGAAACGATAGTAGTAACGGCAACCTTCTTAGTGAGGTCCTCACCGCGGGCAGCACGGGTCTTGCAGATATAGTCGAGCAGCAGAACGCCCATCTCATTGCCGGTCAGCAGCAGATAGTCATCGCCATTCTTAACGGCAACGCCAACACGGTCGGCGTCGGGATCGGTTGCAAGCAGCAGATCGGGGTGAACCTGCTCGCAGAGATCGATGCCCTTCTGCATGGCCTGACGGATCTCGGGGTTAGGATACGGGCAGGTCGGGAAATCGCCGTTAGGTTCCTTCTGCTCGGGAACAACCGTGATATCAGTGACGCCAGCGCGCTCGAGCACCGTGGTGACGGGAATGAGGCCGGTACCATTCAGCGGCGTATAGACAAGCTTAAGCGGAGCGCCAGCGATCTCCTCGGCAGAAAGGTTGGTCACGCCGCGCGCGAGAACGGCGTCGTAATAACGCTCGAGGCACGAGTCGTCGATCCATTTAACCAGACCCTGCTCAAGAGCCTCATCAAAGTCCATGGACTTCACGCCGGTGAATGTATCGGTCTCGGCGATAGCCTTAGAAATTGCATCGGCGGCCTCGCTGGTGATCTGGCAGCCATCGGGGCCATAGGCCTTATAGCCGTTATACGGCGCCGGGTTATGGCTAGCGGTCATGCAAATGCCACCGGAGCACTTAAGATCACGGACGGCCCAGGAGAGCGTCGGCACAGGAGAAATCTTGGGATACACGAGGGCAGTCACGCCATTTGCTGCAAGAATGGCAGCCGTCGTCTTAACGAACAGCTCACCTTTATTGCGGCTATCGCGAGCGATGGCAACCGTCGGATGCTCAAAGGTCGCATTGAGATAGTCAGCGAATCCCTGGGTCGCACGACCGACCGTATAGATATTCATACGGTTAGTGCCCGCACCGATAGTGCCGCGAAGACCGGCGGTACCGAAGGCGAGATCCTGGAAGAAAGCGTCAGTGATGGCGTCCTCATCACCCTGCTCCTTCATCGTGTTGAGCTCAGCGAGGAGCTCCTCGTCCTTGACATTGGCAATCCAAGTATCAAGCAGCTCATGAACATCTGCCATGTGAGTCCTTCCGTCACAATCAATAAAACGACCCGTGTAAAAACAGGACAAGCGCAGCAGTGCGCTAAAGCAAATATTAGTCCATTGAGAACAGAGAACCGACCAAAGAACGGTGAACGTCTATATTCAGCGGTGGATGATTAAATTGATTTAATTGCATAAGAAATGTTGCCCGTAAACGCAAAAAAAGGGGGAGGCCGCGAGGCCTCCCCCTTCTTCAAGTCATCAGA
>NZ_QSQK01000025.1:0-1832 GCF_003436735.1 Collinsella sp. TF12-2AT
CCGAGCATGGCGAAGCCCATGGCAGGCAGGATGTTGGCGGCAACGCCGCAACCGTCGATGATGAAGGGCGGGATGAAGTCGAGCAGGCCCTGGATGGCGTCGGAACCCAAATAGAAGGCGCCGCCGCACAGCAGGAAGTACTCGACGCAGCCCCAGATTCCAATTCCCCAATGAACGGCGTAGATGCCTTTGAGGTTTCCCTTGAGGGCGAATTTGTCTGCCATATCGACAAACACAGGGAACAAGGCATTGGTAATGTTGCCGATCGTCAGCGCAAGGACGGCGATGGGCATGGCGAGCGCGATGGCCGTCTCGGTACCCTGACCGAGCTGAATGGCGAAGGCGCAAGCGAGCACGCCGCCGACGGTTTCGTTAGGCGGTACGTAGGCGCCGATGGAGATCGAGCCCATGAACAGCAACTCCAGGCTGGCGCCAACGGCAAGGCCAGTCTGCAGGTCCCCCAGCACCAGGCCCACGAGCGGGCACAGGACGATGGGGCGGAATGCGTAGAGGGTGCCGAGCTGGTAGTCGAGACATCCAAAAGCTCCGACTAAGCCGACGAGGATTGCTTGGACAAGCATAGTTCCTCCCAATAAGGAATCTCGAACCGTCACCACTCCCGTCGCGCGCGTTATTGATATCAATCCGGGAGTTTGACCACACGGTCCGAAGCGCACCTGGCGTGCTGCTAACACCCATACCAGGCACAAATGATTTGATACCAATTATAGGTATGCAGGTTCGTCTTATTTAATACCAGTCGCTCAGCGGGGTGTTTTTTACCGTAAACGGCAGACGCATCCCATTAGGCACGCCCTTTGTTTCGATGGCGGACAAGCGCCACCAGAAAGCCATCGCCAAAGGCATCGGATGCCAAGTTGGCCACAATCACCAAAACGATAATCGCCGCGCCCAAAAACTCGTTCCAGCGAAAGACCTCGCCAAAGAGGAGCGCCGACCAGCAGGGAGCGAGCACGACCTCGCTCATGCAGACCAAGTTGGCCGCAAACGCGTTGGTGCGCGCAATCCCCTTGGCATACAGCACGCTCGCAAGGCCGCTGCAAAAAAGGCCATGCACCAGCATGAGCCCCCACTCAAATGGTCTCACGGAGTCTAGGGCGCCGGCAAAATAGACGATCGGCAGCATCGAGATGCCGCAGGAGATGAGCGAGGACACCATGGGCGACGCATCGGGGCGAGAGTTCAAAAAGAAACACAGCCCAAAGGTGGCGCCCGAGATGACGGCAAGCAGGTTGCCGAGCATGCCCTCGGCACTCAAATCCCCTAAAAAGAAAAGTCCCATACCCGTAAAAGCAACCACCACGGAGGCGATCTTTGCCGTCGAGGGCAGCGTGCGCGATGCAAGCGATTGATACACGATAACGAAAATCATCGAGGTGTACTGCAGGACGATTGCGTTACCGACCGTCGTGAGCTGGTTGGCAAAGTTAAACGTGGTGCCCGTCACGAAGTTGCAGACGGCCACAAGGACAATAAGACGGCTGACGCGGAGGACGGGCCTGCCGACGAGCAGGATAAAGAGCGCCATAAATATTGCCGTAACGGCACCGATCAAAAGAGCTGACTGCGAATTGGCGCGAACGAGAATGCCGATAAAGCTCCACAAGAGCGCCGTGCCAAATAGATACATCGCCCCGCTCACGCCATTATCGGGCGGATTGTCAGATCGAATCACGAAGCACCTCCAGCTAGCTTTCGGTAATAAAAAACGGCGACCGCAATGGGTCGCCGTTTCCCTTGGGGGCAGAATAGAACGCAGGAACCTACGCCAGCACGCCGAAGAACGCGCCGACGATGCCCACGACCATGGT
>NZ_QSQK01000026.1:0-1499 GCF_003436735.1 Collinsella sp. TF12-2AT
AAAACATTGAGAGCCCCTGCTGCATGAAAGACCGCGGATTAGGCCGACAATGGTGAGTGTCTAATTCAGCCGCGGCGGCCACGCCGCATTCATGGAAGGGGCTCCCATGCTCGATACTACCACCTTCGTCGGCCTCGACGTCCACGCCCGCTCGATAAAGGCCGTCTCCCTCGACGTCATGACCGGGGAGGTGCGCGCCGCGACCTTCGGCTACGACGCCGGCGCCGTCGCGGAGTGGATCCGCTCCGTGGGCCCCGGGGCCAGGTGCGTGTACGAGTCCGGGGTCACGGGCTTCGACCTGCAGAAGAGGCTCTCCGGCCTGGGTGTCGACTGCGTGGTCGGCGCCGTCTCGAAGATGATCAAGCCCAGCGCGGACAGGCGCAGGAAGAACGACCGCAACGACGCCGAGTTCCTCGCCCGCATGCTGTCGGTCGGCAACGTGGTCGAGGTGTGGGTCCCCGACGACGAGTGCGAGGCCGCCCGCGACCTGACCAGGGCGCTCGAGGACGCGAGGGACGACCTCTCGCGCTCGAAGCAGCGGCTCTCCAAGTTCCTGCTAAGGCACGGGCTCGTCTTCGACGAGAGGACGCCCACCGGCCGCAGGAAGGGCAACTGGACCCGGGCGCACTGGTCCTGGATCGAGTCGATTAGGTTCGCGGAGGGGGCCGACAACGACGCGCTCGCCTACTACGTCGACGCGGTCAGGCGGGCTGCGGAGGAGAAGGCGAGGCTCGAGGGGCTCGTCGAGGCCGAGGCCCGCAAGCCCAGGTGGCGGAAGAGGGTCGACTCCCTGCGCTGCCTCAAGGGCGTAGACACCGCTTCCGCCGCCGACCTCGTGTTCGAGGCCGGCGAGTTCTCCAGGTTCAGGAACGCCCGCTCGTTCGCCGCGTGGGTCGGCCTGACGCCCTCCGAGCACTCCAGCGGGGAGAGCGACCGCAGGGGCGCGATCACCAAGGCCGGCAACAAGCACCTGAGGAAGACGCTGGTCGAGGCCGCGTGGCACTACCTGACGTGCTCGGGGCGGCCGAAGGACCTCGCCAAGGGCCAGGCCCCGGACCCAGCCGCCCGGAGGCATGCCGCCAAGGGCGTGCGGAGGCTGGTCGAGAGGCGGGAGGCGCTGCTCGCGCGCGGGGTCCACGGCAACAAGGCGAACGTCGCCACGGCGCGCGAGCTCGCCTGCTGGGTGTGGGCGGTCGGCCTCATGGCCGAGGAGGCGTAGGGGGCGGTCCCCCGCACATAAGCCAGTCATCCCGGAAGCGGTTCGATCCGAAGCCGTTGAGGCGAACCTCAGGTCCCTTTTCTGCGAGCGCCCAGGGCGCCACACGCGTGCACAGACTGTCGGTTCGACGTAGAAGCCTCAGCCGTAGCAACGGATTGCCCAGCGAGAGATCGCCACGGGCGGATATTAAACTGCAAAGACGAGCGTCGGTAAGACACGCCGAGGTCGCCGCGGACGGGTTGATATAGGGAGAGGGCCTGACCCCATATCGTTGGGGCCA
>NZ_QSQK01000027.1:0-1435 GCF_003436735.1 Collinsella sp. TF12-2AT
AGTCATTGGGTGTTCCTATAGTTTTGTCAACCGTCGGGGCTACTCCCGGTAGGGCACCCGGTCGCGCATCACGGCGTATATCGCCCTGAGCCGCTTCCTCGCGACGGCCTTGAGCGCCCGCCCGTGCCCCATGCCCCGCGCCCTGCAGGCCCGGTAGTACTCGCCGTAGCGCCCCGAGGACCTCACCAGGCTGTTGCACGAGAAGATCAGCAGGGACTTGAGCCTCGCGTCGCCGCGCCTGGACGCCCTGACCGACCTCACCGACGTGCCGGAGCTCCTCACCCTCGGGGCTATGCCGCAGTACGAGGCCAGGTGGTCGTGGTCCGGGAACCTCGCGATGTCGACCGACACCGCGAGCTGCGCCGCCGTCCTCGGCCCGATGCCGGGCACGGTGAGCAGGCACGCGTAGGTCTCGTCGCCCTCGAGCAGCGCCGCCGTCTCGGCCTCGAGGGCCCCGGCCTCGTCGAGGGCCTCCGATATCCGGGCGGCCAGGAACCTGACCTGCCTGTTCTCGGCCTCGACGAGCGCCGGCGGGGGCGCGGTGGAGGCGGCCGCGGCCTCCCCGGCGGCCTCGGCCCGCGGGCCCCCGGCCCCGGAGCGGGCGATCCCCCACGCCCCGCCGAACCCGGCGAGCAGCTCCAGCCACCGCCGGTCCGACAGGTCGACCGCGGCCTCGAGGGCCGGGCAGGACTCGAGCAGCACCGCGCGCAGGCGGTTCTTGTCCCTGGTCGCGCAGGCGACGACGTGGTCGCGCTGCGACGAGAGGGCGCGGGCGGCCTCGAGGGCCTCGCCGCGGCCCGGGACCCCCGACAGGGAGTCCGGCACGCCCAGGGCGGTCCGCGCGATCACCGCGGCGTCGCGCTCGTCGGTCTTGGCCTCGCCGGCGAACAGGCCCGCGGCGCGGCTGGCGGCGAGCCCGGGCAGGTGGGCGACCCCGAGCCCCGCGGCGCGGGCCCGCCTCACGGCGAGGGACCCTATGTTGCGGAACTGGTCGACGACGACGAGCGTGCCGGCGGGCGCGGAGGCGAACAGCGCGTCGAGCTCGGCCTCCCTGTTGCGGACGGGGGCGCTGGCCAGCACCTCCCCGTCGCGGTCGATCAGGCAGGCCCAGTGCGATGACTTGCCGACGTCCAGGCCGAGCACGGCCGCGGGCCTGGTGGATGGCGCTTTCACGGTGGTATCCTTCCGGTAGTCGTTCGACCGGATGGCCTCCCCCTCGGCACTCACATTACCAGCCGCGGCGCCTGCCCGGCACTTTCCTATCAGCCGTCGGGGGCGGCGCGTCCCGCGCCGGCAGCACCCAACGGGCCCTCTCGGGGGCAGGGACGTTCGGCCGTGCGCGGGCGCCCGGTCGGCGGCCCGTTCTGGGCGCGCCTCAATCGTAGCCCGAGACGGTCCCGGGCTGACAATTTCGACTGTAATGGACGTTCTTAAA
>NZ_QSQK01000028.1:0-1362 GCF_003436735.1 Collinsella sp. TF12-2AT
GGTACCGTCAAGATTCTTTCGCAAATTGATCGAGGCGGCCTCGGCCCCGCCTTGCTCTAGCCCTCCGCCTCCTTGCTCAGCTCGTCCATCTCCTCCAGCTTCGACATGTCCAGGTACCTCCTCTTGCCCCATTCGTGCTCCACGATGTACTTCAGCCTCGCCGTCACCAGCATCAGGGCCGAGTTGCCGTCCGGGAAGGTCCCTACGACTCTCGTCCTCCGCCTGATCTCGCGGTTGATGCGCTCGATACCGTTATTGGTCCGGATTCTGCGCCAGTGCTCCGGCGGGAAGTCCGTGTAGGCGAGAGTCTCGGAGAAGCCGTCGCGCACCGTCCTCGCGGCCGCGCCGAGCCTCATCCCGTCCAGCTCGTCCGCCACCTCCGCCGCCTTCCTCGAGCACGCCTCGCGCGATTCCTGCGCGTGAATCGCCTTCAGCATGCGCGCCACGGCCTTCCTCCTGGTCACGGGCACCCTTCCCAACACGTTTCGGTAGAAGTGGACCGTGCAGCGCTGGTAGCGTGCCCCGGGGAACACCTCCTCGAGCGCACCGAGCATCCCCGCGCACTTGTCGCCGGTGACGAGCCGCACGCCGGAGAGCCCGCGCCCCCTGAGCCACGAGAAGAACTCGCGCCACGAGTCCGCCGACTCGGTGTAGCCCTCCGCGCAGCCGATGACCTCCCGGTCGCCGGTGGAGTTGACGCCGATGGCCACCAGAACGGCCACGTTCTCGTAGGACCCTCCCCAGCTGCGCTTGAGGTAGATGCCGTCGACGAAAACGTAAGGGTAATCGCCCTCGAGCGGCCTCTGGCGCCAGGCCTCGATGGACGCGAACGCCTTCTCGTTGAGGTTGGAGACGGTGCCGGAGGACACGGGCGCTCCCCAGAGGAGTTCGGAGACGTCCTCGATTCTCCTGGTCGAGACGCCCGCGAGGTACATCTCGACGATGGCCTCCTCGACCGAAGTCTCGCGCCTGCGGTAGCGCTCGATAACGGCCGTCTGGAAGGTCGCGCCGCGCAGCTTCGGCACGTTGAGCTCGACCTCTCCTGCCCCGGTGACGAGCTTTCTCGCGTAGTGGCCGCTGCGGTATGCCTCCCGGCCTGCCGTCCTCTCGTAGCGCCCGGCCCCTACGAGCTCGGACGCCTCCTCGTCGAGCAGCGCGTTGAGCGTCTCCTCGACGGTCTTCCTCACCAGATTCTTTATGTCCTTGCGCAGCGACTCCTCGTCGACTGTTACGATGTTCGCAGACACGGCCCGTGCCCCTTTCGTCGTTGATTTGTTGTTTAGCCGCTAGAAATCATATGACGGGGCGCGGGCCGTGTTCCGCTATGCGGTTGTCAATTTGCGAAAGAAATTATGCGTCACC
>NZ_QSQK01000029.1:0-1053 GCF_003436735.1 Collinsella sp. TF12-2AT
TACGCCAGCACGCCGAAGAACGCGCCGACGATGCCCACGACCATGGTGGCCACGATCAGCACCATGGGGTTGATCTTCTTGGACAGCAGCCAGTAGTACAGCCAGAAGGCGATCATGCCGAGCATGCCGGGCATGATGCCGTCCAGGATGTCCTGGAGGGTCTGGGCGTCGTCGCCCGAGCCGATGGCCACCGGGATGCTGGCCCAGAACATGTCCTTGCACATGGCGCCCACGACCATGACGCCCACGATTCCCACGCAGGTCATGATCTTCTGCATGAGGCCGGTCCTCTGGGCCTCGTCCAGGAAGCCCACGCCCAGCTCGTAGCCCTTGACGGCGCCCCAGATGCGCAGCGCGAAGCCGGGGACGTTGTAGATGAGCAGGAAGGCGATGGGGCCGAAGGGGTTGCCGGCCTGGCACAGGCTGATGCCCACCGCGGCGGCGACCACGCGCAGCGTCGACAGGAAGATGGAGTCGCCGATGCCCGACAGCGGGCCCATGAGGGCGGCCTTGACGTCGTTGACGCTCTCCGGCTCGATCTCGCCGCGGGCGACCTTCTCCTCCATGGCCATCGCGATGCCGCCGACGAACGGGGCGAACTGGACGGTGATGTTGAAGAACGCGCAGTGGCGGTGCAGGGCCTCGGCGTAGTCGTCGGGGCGGCCGGCGTAGATCTTCTTGAGCATGTTGGCGACCATCAGGCAGAAGGCGATGTTCATCTGCTTGTAGTAGGTCCAGGAGAACTCCATGCCCAGGGCGCCGGTGTTGACGGCGCTCTTGATGAGGTCGGAGCGCGTGATCTTGTTCTCGGGACTAGAAGTCATCGTCCTCATCCCCTTCCGCGGAGAGCTGGGGCTGGGCTCCGCCCAGGCCGAGCAGGTCGAACTTGTCGATGCCGATGATGATGGCGATCAGGGCGACGCCCAGGACGGGCACGTTGGCGTAGGAGCACAGCAGGAAGCCCAGGAAGTAGAAGGGCACGAGCTGCTTGGTGAGCACCAGGCGGCCGAGCATGGCGAAGCCCATGGCAGGCAGGATGTTGGCGGCAACGCC
>NZ_QSQK01000003.1:0-44868 GCF_003436735.1 Collinsella sp. TF12-2AT
CGAACTCTCCGTCCAAAATGTATGGGCTTCGAGCCCGTCCGGTCCTCTCAGTCCATCGCTGATCGGTTCCGTTCGATTCATATGGTTCTGTATAGGAAAAGGAATTTCTCGGGGCCGCCTCTCGGCGGCCTTGCGAAAAACAAATCCAAGTTAGACCATTTCAAATGGTTCGATGTCTGCCCGGATGCGACACTGAATGTGTCCATCCTCGCAGTATCCGGTTCTCAAGGTGCACGCCTGGCGGCTGATCCGGTCCGACCGGGCCGCGCGGCAAGGAGATATATTGCCAGACCGGAGGGGCGCCGGGGGCGGGAATCGCGCACTCCATATTTTGTTCACAAATAAATAGGCCCCTCAGTCGCATCACTGAGGTTAAAACTGAAGCATTGGCTTCTGATATTGGCGATGACCAGCTGGTTTATAGGTGTTAAGGCATCGGTCATCTCTGGAGCGCCACTTTACTCCAAAAGCATCAGCTATTTGTTTCCCGTCGGTAAAAGGCAGGTTTTGTTCGCCAAGCGTTCTTATATATAGAGAAGTTCGGGTTCGAACCCGTGGCGCGGCAACAAAAAAGCGACCAGCCGGAGCCGATCGCTTTCTATTCTATGCTGGATCATCCAGAGGGGTTCTTCCGAACTCATTTTCTCGCTGCCATTCATGCTTTCGAAGCATCTTTCTACAGCCCTCGTTGTCTATCCTCGTATCTCACAGGTCTTCCGGAAATTCACAAGCAGTCTTAGGGTCAATTTAGTTCTGCTTTCAGAGACTTGTTTGAGAGTTTTTAAAGACAGTTCAAAACAATAAGTGAGACACCATAAAGCAGAGCAAGATGAGCCGGATAGAAAATGTAGAAGAAATATTTGAGCTTCAGCCCTCGCTTGCCATTATAAAGATTGATAAGCAGCAACGAAACGACCGCGGCAGCAACATCAGGATTAAATATATTAGCTGTAGCAAACTCAAATCCGCCGCCAACTATATGGCATGACGAAAGGAGCACTGCGCATACTGCAGCAAAGAACATCTTGGCCTTGCTGTCGTGGAATAAATAGAATGCAGCCACAAGCAGAATGCCATACACACCGCCATCTAGTTTAGTGTATTCAGCTGCCAGTGCTGTCAAAACAATCAGAGCAGTTTCTGCGATGTACCTCTTCCATTTTGAAAGGCTTTGTATCTTTTCCAGAATTATCAAGAAGACCAAGCAAAGCAGGAGCTCACACATAACATTTTGTTGCCGAAGGTCAAATAGTTGCCCGGTTTGAACGAAATCGTATATGGGCTCCGCAATGATTGCGAAGACAAGCATATTTCGCAGGTACCTCTTTATGTCATGAGTATGCAAAAATCCCTCAACTATCAAAAAGCAAAATAAGGGAAATGCAATTCTGCCAAGAACATGAAGCACATCCGAAGCCTCGCTTAGAATCGCCCACTGTTCGTCTGATATCTGACTGTACGATGCGTGAGTCATGATTCCATTGGTCAGGACGATCCTGCTTACATGATCGAGAACCATCGAAATGGCTGCTATTATCTTTAATGTGCTGCCGCTAATTCCGTATCTATTTGTTTTCATTTCGTATTCCTTACTTTGGGTGGGCCGTCAGGGGTTCAGCCTGCTCCGCAGGCGGCCGCTGCGGCGCTTCGCGCCTTGCGCGCTGCGCTGGCAAACGCTCACGCGTTTACTCAGCTCCGCGCCCTTTCGGGTTCGAACCCGCGTCGCGGCAACAAAAAAGCGGCCGGCATCCGCCAGTCGCTTTTCCATTCTATGGTGGGCCGTCAGGGGTTCGAACCCTGGACCTTGGGATTAAAAGTCCCCTGCTCTGCCAGCTGAGCTAACGGCCCGCGGGTGGCATTGTACCACGGTCTGGGACTATTCCCAACTCCATTGGCCGTTCTGGAAAATCACAACTTCACGTCCATCAGGCGTAATGCCCGTAATATCGATGTCGTCCGTGCCAATCATAAAATCGACGTGTGTGCTCGAGACGTTAACGCCATGCTCCAGGAGCTCTTCCTTGGACATGTCATACCCACCCTCGATGCATTCGGGGAAACCGACACCTAGCGCGAGATGGCAGCTAGCGTTCTCGTCATAGAGCGTATCGTAGAACAGTACGCCACTTTCGCGGATCGGCGTGTTCTTGGAGATGAGCGCGACCTCTCCCAGGTGAGCAGCGCCCTCGTCAGTATCGATGATGCTCGCAAGCGTCGCCTTACCCACGCGGGCATCGTAGTCCACTACGCGGCCCGCCTCGAACTTAATCCAAAAATCGTCAACCTTGTTACCGTGGTGAATGAGCGGCATAGCCGAATACACGATCCCGTCGGCACGCATACGATCAGGCGAGGTGAAGACTTCCTCGGTGGGAATGTTGGGGAAGAAGGGGTGTCCATCGGGTGTCTTGCCCTTGCCGCCGGCCCACTCGTGACCTTTCGTCATGCCAATCGTCAGATCGGTTCCATTTGCCGAGGTGTAATGCAGGTAGTCGAAACGATTGTCGTTCAGGAAACGCAGGTTCTTTTCGAATGCGGCGTCATGGAGTTCCCAGTCGCTCTCTGGGTCCTGGCCATCGGCGCGCGCGGTGTGCAGAATCGCATTCCACAGCTTATAGATTGCAACCTCATCGGCGTCTCCCGGGAACACCTCGTGCGCCCAAGCCACGACCGGAGCGCCGGCGATGCACCACGGATTGATGTTGTAATCCAGTCCACGGCGGAAAACTTTGCATTGCGTATTCCTCGCCTTGGATGCCGCGGCCGGCTTGGCTGGATCGATGCCCTTGAGGGCCGCAGGATCCGCCCCCTCGATAAAGACAAAGCAGGCACCATCCTGGGCCAGGGAATCCAGCTGCATGCGCTTCCACTCGGGTGTCTGCTCAAAATAGCTTTTCTCGACATGCTCGTACGTGAGCCTCGTCACGGCATCATCGGCCCAAATGACCGTCACGTGGCCAGCGCCGGCGGCATAAGCCTCCGCGACCACCACGCGGGCAAAGGATGCGCACTCGACCGGAGACTGAACGACAACCTCCTGGCCGGGCTTGACGTTTACGCCCTTGCGGACAACCAAGCGCGCATAGTTTTTAATCTTGGACTCCAAGGCCTTCATGCCCTCCAGAGCCTCTTCGACCGTCAGGGCAGCTCGAATCATGTGCCACTCCATCTATCTATAGAACAGTAAAAAGGCGCGCCGCAAAAACGACGCGCCTTATATCTTAGCGATAAGTATGCATGCAAACGCTACTTCTTCTTGGAGTCCTTCTTGTCCTCCTCGGCAGCTGCGCGCTCGATAAGAGCGTTGAGCTTGTTCTCGGACATGCCCTCGGCCTGCGCGCGATACATGTTACGCAAGGGACGAATACGAGCGAAGTCGTAGATAAAGTCACCCAGGATGATGACATAGGACAAAACGATGCCGACCATCTGAACAGGACTGGACACCGTGCCGCCGGGAGCGAAGTAGAGCGAAGCCCCGATTGCCACGACGAGCACCATGCCGATAGCGAGCACAGCCCACCAAATACGGCGGCGCTTGGTGTAGTCCTCATCCTGCTTGAGAAGGATATTCGACACCGTGTAGATGCGGTCCTCCTTGGCGCGCTGCTTAGCCTTGCGGGCGCGCTTCTCCTCTTTAGAGAGGCCCTCGAGGTTCTCGCCCTTCTCGAGCTCTTTGCGGCGTGCCTTAGACGAAGCCGGCACGACGCGGACAGAGCTCGCTGCCTGACGGGCAGGCTTAGCAGATGCGGCGGACTTGCGCGCAACCCCGGTAACCTCGTGGGATTGCGTGCGCTTGTTCGTGGCGCTACGGGTACTCACTTATGCGTTCTCCTTCATGCTTGTGAACTGGGAGCCCGTGATGATCTGGAAGGCCTCGCGATAGCGCTCGGACGTGCCATCGATGACCTCGGCGGGCAGGTGCGGGGTCTCCCCCGTCATATCCCAGTTGGCCTTGAGCCAATTGCGGACGAATTGTTTGTCGTAGCTGGGCTGGATCTTGCCCTCCTCGTAGCTGGCAGCAGGCCAGAAACGGCTGGAATCGGGCGTGAGGCACTCGTCGATCAGCGTGACCTTGCCATCGATGACACCAAACTCGAACTTGGTGTCGGCAATGATGATGCCACGGGTCGCGGCGTACTCGGCAGCGGCCTTGTAGATCTTGAGGGAAAGGTCGCGAATCTGCGTGGCGATGTCCTCGCCCACGATCTCGCAGCAACGCTCGAACGAGATGTTCTCGTCGTGGTCACCGATCTCGGCCTTCGTGGACGGCGTGAACAGCGGCTCAGGAAGCTTGGAAGCCTCGGTCAGGCCCTCAGGCAGCTGGATGCCGCAGACGGTGCCGTTCTCGTCGTAGGTCTTCTTGCCCGAACCGGTCAGATAGCCGCGGACGATGCACTCGATAGGAATCGTCTGGGCCTTCTTAACCAGCATGGCGCGGCCGGCGAGGTAGTCACGATACTCAGCAAACTCCTCAGGGAAATCCGCCGGGTCGATGGAAACGAGGTGGTTGGGAACGATGTCGGCAAACTTATCGAACCAGAATGCCGAGATGCGGTTGAGCACCTCTCCCTTAAACGGAATCTCGTCGGGAAGAATGAAGTCGAACGCAGAAATGCGGTCGGTGGCGACCATCAGCAGGTTTTCACCGGCATCGTAGATATCACGAACCTTGCCACGGGAATCCGGACGACGCTCCATCGTTGTCACGTGAGTCACTCCTTACCAAAATACGACAGTAATGCGGGTTCTTTCCCGCACGTTTTCGCAAACTCGGAGCGGCAGGGACGAAACCCCTCCTTCACCGAATAGCGAAAAGCTAGTGCTCCATTGTAGTAGATGCCGCGTCCGCCGTGTGCTCGCGAGGCAGATGAATTGTAAAAGTCGTACCCTTTCCAAGCTCCGACTCCACGGAAATGTAGCCATGATGGCGCTCGACGATTTGTTTAGTCACGGCGAGGCCCACGCCCAGGCCACCCGCCTCGCGGGCGCGACTGGCGTCGGCACGCCAAAAACGACCAAAGATGCGCGACAGATCGTCCTTGGCAATACCGATGCCGGTATCCGAAACGGCAATACTGACATGCTTGCGGTCACTGAGCACCGACACCACGACCCAACCGCCCTCGGGGGTGTAGCGCATGGCGTTGCTCATGAGATTGATGACGCACTGCGTGATCATGTCGGGATCGGCCTCGACGACATCGTCGTGACCCTGGGTTTCATCTGCAAAGCGCAAGCGCAGATCGCGGTCAACAAACAGGCGCTCCTGAGCGTTGACGATGGAACGCACGAAGGGAACCATGTCCACCGGCTCAAGGTTGAGCGGCGCTGTGCTGTTTTCCATGCGCGATAGATCGAGCATCTGCTGCACCAGACGGGCCAGGCGACGTGTCTCGGATGCAACGGTTTCCAGATGCTCGTCGTCGGTGGGATACACCCCATCCTGCATGGCTTCGACTGTCGCGAGCATGGCCATAAGCGGAGTACGAAGTTCGTGAGCCACGTCTGAGGTCAGGCGCTTCTCGTGTTTCATATCCTTCTCGAGCGAAGTGGCCATCTCATCGAAGGTCTCACCCAGCTGATCAATCTCGTCATCGCCGCGCAAGCCCGTACGAGCAGACAGATCGCCATCGCGAATTTGCTTGGCCGTGCTGGTAATACGGTGAATCGGCTTGGTGAGCATGCGCGACACGAGTGATCCGATAACGACCGAAATGCAAACTGCAACAACCGCAGCAAGGGCCATGGCGTTAAAGGTCTTCTCCCTAAACGCAGAATCTGCCTTGGTGAGCAAGGCATCGGAGCCGATGGCCCACAGCTTTACTTGTCCGACATGCTCGCCGGAAGACGTTATGATTTCGACGTTTGCAACGCTATCGGAGCCGGTGGGAGCCGACGAGACCGGACTATGCGATGCTTTTTTCCCGCTCGAGCTGCTCGACGGCGATTCGTTCTCGCGCACATCGGCGGTCGCGCTTGCCGAAGGCCATGAGTCGTCATAAACGACAACGCCTTTCTTGTTGACGACCTGCATACCCAAATCGTCGGACACCAAACTCGATGTCGCGACCGTACGTAGCTCGCCCGCAGTCCAATTGCCGTTTTCCTCATACGACGTCGCAAGCTTTTCGGCAGCGGAATTTGCGATTTCGACGATATTGGAGCGCGTGTAATCCGAAAAGACCGTGCCCCACACAACAGAGACCACGCCCACCAGCACCAATACCGTCATGAGCGATGTCAGAGCAAAAGCAAGTGCCATGCGCGAGGGATAGCTCATCGTTGGCCGTGAATCGGAACGAGGCGTGTTCCAACTAGCCTTGGAACCCGCCTCGCTCTCCTGCTTGTGCTTTTGTCCGATTTCAAAGCGCGCAGGTGTCATATGTGATTTCCCTATTTCTCGTCCGACTTATCGGTCTTGGCCGGAGCCTCGAAGCGATAGCCGACACCGTGGACGGTGTAGAGCCACTTGGGCTTCTTGGGATCATCGCCCAGCTTGGCGCGAAGGTTCTTCACGTGGCTATCGATGGTGCGCTCATAGCCCTCAAAGTCGTAGCCGAGCACCTTCTCGACCAGCTCCATGCGGTTGTAGACGCGACCGGGGTGACGGGCAAGCGTGGTGAGCAGCTTAAACTCGGAAGCCGTCAGGTCGACTTCCTTGCCCTCGACCAAAATCTTGTGGCCCGAGATATCGATGACCAGATCGCCGAAGTCGAGTACCTCGACGGCTGGCTCGTCGGCCTGATGGGCACGGCGGAACAAGGCGCGTACGCGCGCGACAAGCTCGCGCGGCGAGAACGGCTTAATCAGATAGTCGTCGGCGCCGAGCTCAAGACCGATAATACGGTCCTCGATCTCGCCCTTAGCCGTCAGCATGATGATGGGGACATCCGAGGTATCGCGAATGGTGCGGCAAACGCGCTCGCCGGGGATCTTGGGGAGCATAAGGTCGAGCACGACCAGGTCAAACTGATGCTTCTCGAACTCCTCGATCGCGGACTGGCCGTCGCCGACGCCCACAACCCAGTAGCCTTCGCGCTCGAGATAGGCAGCGACGGCGTCACGGATTGCCTTCTCATCCTCGACCAGCAGAATCTTTTTTGCATCTGAAGCCATAACACGGCCCCCCTGTCTCAATTAGCTAAGAACAAGCCCATTTTAACGCACCTGAACCCGCCGGATGCCACTATGACGCGGCAGCTCGGCGGGCGGTACTCACAATTACAACGCGCTTATTCCCCTGTTGGCGCCTTTTTAACCCCTCTAAGCTTAAAGAGAGAATAGGCGTGCGGTGACCGTCTCTGGTATACCCTGGCTGTTGCGCACCGTGGCGTACGTAAGGAATGAGTCCGATTTTCCCGCCGTAGCTGGATAATCGCCATACTCCAGGGCTCGGTCGGGCGACAGAAGCGAGCCGTAGGTCTTAGCCGAAGTGTCAATCAAAAAATGCGACGCCTGGACTTTAACCAGGTATTTATTTTTCCTTCCCGCAACGCACGCGAGCGGCTCACGCGAAAGGAAGAGGTACGGCCCGCCCTCGTTACCGATATAGGTGCCCATATTGCCCAGGCTACCCACACCGTTATACGTCGCCTCAATGGAGAACACGAAGGTGTCGCCCATATACACGGCCTCGAAAGGCGAAACCGACGAAGGAAGCACCAGCTGAGCTCGCTTCGTATTGTTGCCGTCAGTCAGGTCGATCGCCGTCATACCGTAATAGACGCCCTCATCATTGTGCACGCGGGGCGAGATGGTCAGGATGCCGTCGCTCACACGCGGGGCGGATGCGAAGCGGCCCGTCGACTTCCAAATAGTCTCAGGCTTGGACTCGCTGGGCGACTGACGGTAGCAGTACGAATCGTTACTCGTCTTGCTGCCGCCGGACGAGGGCATCTTATACCAGATGACCGACGACCCATACGCTGTGAAGAGCGGCGGATCGTAATTTTCGCCACCGCGATCGAGCTCGACAGCGTTGCCGGTAAGGGAGGAGCCTGCAAGGTTTTGCGCATAGAGTTTCCAAGACGCATTGGCAAAGTTCATCTCGACCCACGCGAACACGCCATCACCCGCGCGAACGTCGTAAAACGCATAACCGGTTCCCTCAACGGGATCCTCGATAAGTGTGGTAAGCGAGCCATCGCCCAGGTTGAGCACACCAAGCGTATTGGCATGCAGGGCAGAAGCAGGCGCCATCATCGCGGCAGCGTAGTCGCCATCGCAGTAGTACAGCAGCGTGCCCAGCGGCAGCGTCCACGACGCCGCCGGCTCAAGATCGATATCAACAGCTTCGTACTCATCAGTGATCGAGACAATCTTCGAATCGTCCTTGATAACTTGCGGCTCGCCGGCGGCATCGTCGCTGGTGCCCGTTTTTTTCGAGCAACCGGCAAGCACCGTGGCAGCGCCCGCGGCAGCACCGCCGAGCACAAAGCCACGGCGCGATATTCCATTCTTGATGTGGTCGGCGATACCCATTAGGCGATCTCGGCGCGAGCGGCCTCGATAGCGCGCGTAAGCTGATCGGCGCAAGAGGTCTTTTTCATACCGCAGGTATTACCGGCGAGAACCTCGATTACGCGATCGGCAGGAGCACCCTCGACTAACTTGGAGATTGCCTTGAGATTGCCGTCACAGCCGCCGGTAAACTCAACGCCCAGCACCTTGCTGCCATCGTCAGAGAGATTGAGGTGAATATTGCGAGAGCATACACCCTGCGGCTTGTAGTCAAAACTAATCATTGAGATCCCCTCTCAGAAAGAAATTTCAGACGTCTATTATCCCCGCCTGGGCCGACTTATTATCGCAAGCACCGATTCAACATCCTACGATGCATGGACTCGCGGGGGCAAGATTAGCAGTCCGCACCCTGTGCGTGGACCGTGCGCTTCTCCCGATACATATTGTGGTCGGCGACACGATATACATCGGCCAGCGTATTTCCAGCCGTCTCGACGGTCGCCACGCCAATCGATGCGCTGACCGTCAGGGCCTCATCGCTTACCGCGGCAAGACCGAGACGAAGATCCTGTTCCAGCCCGAGCGCAGACTCGTTGTCAGTATGGGGGCAAACCAGCAAAAACTCGTCGCCGCCAAGGCGCATCGGCAGATAATCCGCACCAGCCACCCGCCGCAGCACGGACGCCGTCCGTCGCAGCAGTTCATCCCCCATCTCGTGACCATAGATGTCGTTGGTCCGCTTGAGATAATTGCAGTCCAACATAATCACGCTCACGGGCAAGTCCTCGTTTACCAGGCTATCTCCGCGCGATTCAAGATAGTTGCGGTTGCGAAGCCCCGTCAGTTTGTCTTGATATGACAGCTCCTCGGCATGCTTGACCATCGATATGTTGTGCGTCGCCACGACGACCGACTCCAGCCGGCCTTGCTCATCGCGATGCTGGGGGACAACCTGTAGCGAGTACCAAGCGCCTCGACAATCTCGCACCTCGGCAGCCAAGTACGGTACGCCCTCCATACGTTCACGAAGCGAACTTATATCTACGAGTCCCACAACCGCTTCGCGGCTTTCGGGGCTCACGATATCCCGGCAGACCGTGTCCATAAAGTCATATGCCTCGCTGTGCTCGGCAAATATTTTCGCTATCGCCGGCGACATATTGATCCCCTCGATCTCGAGGGTGTCGAGATGCAAAAGGAAGGTCGAATCGTAGATGGCGCTTATGGCATTGATAATGCCGAGCTGTTTATCCTTTTCGACCAAATTGCGGTGGTCAACGATATTTCGAGCCAACAGCACCACGACCCAAAACGCAAGACACACCAAGACGCCGACGGCGACAAATGAAATCCTGTCAGACATGACCTCAGATTTGGGATATAGTGCAAACAGGCGGTAGTCCTTATATGCCGCACGCACGGCATACCATTCGTCTCCTCGATATTCGATGCGCGTCAGGCCGTCGTCTTTCCACTCAACTCCTACGCTGGTGAGGAGTCGGGCGAGCGACACGTCAGCATCGGCACTGTTGGATGAGACAATCTCCGCATCCTCCATAACAAGCACCGTGGGACCCTGGTGGAAGGTACTGTTCGAAAGCACGTCGGCTATGGCATATGAATAGTCGTCCGCCGTATCGGAAACAAGTGAGCGGTATGCCAGGGCAACGCCGTCGCCATACGGAACAGCACAGACGGCAAAAACGACACCACGGCGCTCATCGACAGTTGAGTAGGTCACTTTGGAACCTTGATACATCGATGCGACCGGCGAACAGGCCAACTCATCTCGCCACAACATGAGCGGATCGCGACCATCGATGTCGTAGTGGGCAGCCATATGGCCATCGGAGTCCATGACCATCAGCCCCGAAAGGTTCTCGGCATGGACAAATTGCTCGATAAGATCGTCGTTAACCTCAACGCGATCAGAGGACAGGAACGTCGCAAACGATTCAACCGCGGCGAGCAAATCGTGCGTCGCCTCGGTTTTTCTCCCCTGTTCGTAGCGGTCATATTTTTCGCAAGCGTTCTCCAAAAACACCATGGTTTCTTGGCCAAACCCAAGCGTTTTTTCGAGGCAGCGATGGGTTCCAACCGTATACAACAGGCCTAACAAGACGGCGCTGACAATAACGCTGGCAGCTATGACGTTCAGAGTCTTTCGACTCAAGCGGTGCTCATCAGTTGTCATGAATTTCCTCCTTGCCCGCGCGTCGTCGCTCCTGTCTTGTAATTGCCCACAATACGGTCAATCGTGCCATCTCGATCCATGTCGAACAGCGCGGTATTGAGATCCTTTACGACCAATCCTTCATAGCTGTCATCAAACGCGACGCCCAGGTCAACCGTCATAACATTGTCGGCAAACACACGGTAAACGCCGGGATACTGAGCAACGAGTCGGTCAAGCGACTGGACATCCGCCATCCAGCAGTCAACGTACCCTTTGACTAGAGCGGCTTTGCAGAGTTCGGCAGAGCCATATGATTTGATTTGAACGTCCGACGAGACCCCCAGATCCCCCGCAAGCAATCGGCGTTCACTCACCGAACCCGCAATCACCGCAATGGTCTTACTTCCATCGAGATGTGCCAAGGACTTGATGCCACTCGTTTTCTTGGCGGCAACCGAGACCGTCACGGTTAGATACGGCTCGGTCCAGTAATACTTATCCTCGCGATAACAGGGAGAATAGTCACACCACAGGCAATCGATATCACCGTTTTTGAGCAGCCGGTCGCGATCGTTCCAGTCAATATCGACAAACTGCGGCTTGAGCCCCGCACGCTTGCAGGCCTCGCGGGCGATGTCGATATCGATACCGGCGTAATCGCCCGTGCTATCGACATACACATAGGGGTCGTTATCCGTAACGCCGATTTTGAGCACCGGGAGATCCCTATCGGCTTCATTCGAGGAGGAAGAACTGCTTCGAACGGTATACGTCAGGGCGCCCGCACAGACGGCAACAAGGAGTATGAGCGTAAACGAGACGATGGTGGCCCGCTTGATGCGTCTGGGCACGTGCCCCCTTTCATCGAAACAGCAGTCGGAGTTCATTTTATTACCCGGGCGCATATGCGACAGTAAAAAAAGCGCCTCGCCCAAGACGGGCAAGGCGCCAAAGGTTGAAATGCATCCGCAAGCGGTCGAATTAGGTTAACCCTACTCGAAGTTCAGCTGCTCCAGGCGATCGAAGACCGTATCGATGCGGGTGAGGAAGTCCCACGGATCAAAAATCTCGTCGAGCTTCTCCTGGCTGACGGTACAGCGCGGATCGGCCTCGAGACGCTCCTTAAAGGTGGGGCCAGAGACACAATCCTGCACCTCGTGCCAGGTGGCCATGGCGTTCTCCTGCACAATGGCGTACGCATCCTCGCGGGTGATACCCGTATCGACGAGGGCAAGCAGGACCTTGGAGGAGAAGATGAGGCCGCGGGTCTTGTTGAGATTGGCCATCATGCGGGCCGGATACAGCTGCAGGCCGTCGATAACGCGAATGAGGCACTGGAACATATGGTCAAGCGCGATGAAGCTATCGGCCTGGGCGACACGCTCGGCGGAAGAGTGCGAAATGTCGCGCTCGTGCCACAGGGCGACGTTGTCGAAGGCGACCTGGGCGTTGGACTTCACGACGCGCGACAGACCGCAGACCTTCTCCATGGTGATGGGGTTGCGCTTGTGCGGCATGGCGGAGCTGCCCTTTTGGCCCTTGCGGAAGGGCTCCTCGGCCTCGAGTGTATCGGTCTTCTGCAGGTTGCGGACCTCGGTCGCGATGCGCTCGCAGGTGGCCGCTGTAGTGGCAAGCACGCCGGCAAGATAGGCGTGGTGATCGCGGCTGATGACCTGCGTGGACAGCGGGTCGTGAACCAGACCCAGGTGCTCACAGACGTACTCCTCGACGAACGGCTCGATGGAGCTGTAGGTGCCGACGGCACCGGAGATGGCACCGAAGGCAACGTTCTTGCGAGCATCCTCAAGACGATCAAGGTCGCGCTTGAGTTCCCATGCCCAAGAGCCAAACTTCATGCCGAAGGTCATCGGCTCAGCATGGATGCCATGGGTGCGTCCGGCGCAGAGCGTATTGCGCTCCTCGAAGGCGCGGCGCTTGCAGATCACGCCGAGCTTCTTGACGTCCTCGATAATCAGGTCACACGCCTGAGTAAGCTGATAGCACAGAGCAGTATCACCCAGGTCGGAGCTGGTCATACCGTAGTGAACCCAGCGACTAGGCTTGGGCTCGCCCTCGGGAACATCGGCGTCGATATATTCCTTCATGTTGGTCAGGAAGGCGATGACATCGTGGCGCGTGACCTCCTCGATCTCATCGACCTTCGCCTTCTCAAAGTTGGCATGGTCGCGGATCCACTGGGCTTCGTCTTTAGAAATGCCGATCTTGCCGAGCTCCGCCTGGGCCTCGCAGGCCAGAACCTCGATCTCCTGCCAAATGGCATACTTGTTCTCGAGGGAGAAGATATGTCCCATCTCCGGGCGGGTATAGCGATCGATCATAGCGGCTCCTTTTTGGTTATTGGCACGTTGGTCGTAACTCAACCATTGTACCGTGCGCGGGCGCGAGTATGGGCAGCAGGCATTAACCTAACATTTTGGAATTGGAGCGGGCAACGGGACGTCTGCGCATTTGCTTCGCAAATCCGCACCGGCTGCGGTCG
This sequence comes from Collinsella sp. TF12-2AT, assembly GCF_003436735.1. NCBI lineage: Bacteria > Bacillati > Actinomycetota > Coriobacteriia > Coriobacteriales > Coriobacteriaceae > Collinsella > Collinsella sp. TF12-2AT. The sequence continues at coordinate 13,143 of NZ_QSQK01000003.1, forward strand.
ATCTCCTCGGATTCACGGAGACGATGGGGAAGACTTTGTTGAATTGGCCGTCCCAAGGTCTCCCGCGCCCGATGGAGCGGGCGACGGGACGTCCGCGTATTTGCTTCGCAAATCCGCACCGGCTGCGGTCGCCTATCGGCGACCTTGCCTGCTCGCTATAAACGCTTCGCGTTTATTTAACGCTCGCACCCTGTCGGGTTCGAGTCCCGGCACTTTATTGAAAAAGGCACAGTAACGAAACGTTACCGTGCCTGAAATTCGAATGGAGCGGGCAACGGGACTCGAACCCGCGAGTGTCAGCTTGGGAAGCTGATGCCTTACCACTTGGCGATGCCCGCATATGTGGGGGATAGTATAACGCGGTTGTCTTGTTCGATACAAGGGTGGCGATGCTTGTTTTAGCTGTGGAGATTCGTTTGAAAATCGCGTCAATTGTGGAGACGAGGACCTTTGACTTCCTGTTCACCTTATCTTCTACCTGCGCTTTTGCTTGATTGTTGTATTTGAGCTCAATTTGTCAGGAATTGGGCAAGCTTTTGGTCAGGCTCCGGTACTTACCCGCATGAACCTCGGGGGTAGCCTCATCCTACGCGTCGCAGCCTCCCCGTGCGGCGCACGAGGGATAAGGAGCAGCCATGTCCAACGCACCCACGCACTCTGTCCACAGCGCAATCGCAACAGGTCCGCTGCTCCTGCTCCTCTTCCTGCTTTTCGGCTGCCTGGCACCGGGAGCCGCATTTGCCGTCGATGGCTACGACCAGCTCGGCTTCCGCACTATCAGCGATGATTGTGGGCCCTTCTTTATCGGCAAGTATGAAGCTCAAGACGCCTCGATTGCCTACTGCATGAACCAGGAGCGTCCCGGCCCCACCAAGCCGGACGGCCCATGGCTCAACTTTGATCAAGGCTGGGTGTGGCTCGACGACGAGTTCGCAGCAATCGTTTGTCACGGATATCCTACCGCCACGTCGTTTGGCGGTTACCATCTTTCACCCGATCGCGCCCGCGCCGCCACCCAGCTTGCCGTATGGATGCTCAACGGCACTACCCATGTCGACGGCACCTACTCCTACACGACCGCTCAGGGCAAAACCAAGAGCGGGCACTTTACCGCCGACGATGAAGTCGTGGCGGCTGCGCGGTGGCTCCACGACAGCGCAAAATCAGGAAGCATCAAAGCCGCTCCGCACCGCGCGCGACGCTATCTAGGAACCGTATCGGGCGGCAGCAGACGTCAAGACATGCTCTATGTACTGCCGGCGGTCTCTGTTTCCTTCCAAAAGCAGTCTGCGAACACTGTTATTACCAGCGGAAACAATACCTATCAGTTTACCGGGGCAACATTCGATGTTTTTGAGAGCGCCAGCGGCGCGCGTGTCGGCACCATCCAGATGGACGGCAACGGTCAAGCGCAGGCAGCACTTCTGCCCAACACGGCATACTACCTAGTTGAGACAACAGCGCCAGCTGGTTATATCCCCCTGCACGATCGCATTGCCTTTACCACGACGGATAACGGCGGATACGTCACCATTGATGAACAACCCGGCACCATTACCTTGCGCATTGTAAAGCTCGACGCCGCAACGAATGCAGGCCCCCAAGTTGGGGCTTCGCTCGCAGGAGCAGAATTCGTGTGCGTATCGCAATCAACCCCTGGATGGACACAAACTCTCAGGACCGATGAAAGCGGTCGAGCTACCCTCACCGATGTCCCCCTGGGAACCTTTACCATCTATGAATCGAAGGCGCCCGAGGGCTATTTGCCCTCCGGTGACAGTTGGTCTTACACCGTTGGAGCCGACCAACTCGGCGATTCAAGCGTGGTCGAGATCGAATCTCGCGTTTCCGATATCCCCATTGCGTTTGACCTTGAGATTTCCAAATTCAAGGACTACGGCAATAGCGATCAATCCGGCCTGGAGCAGCCGGCAGGAGATGTTGTCTTTGAGGTTGTCAGTAACAGCTCTCAGCAGGTTGTTGGCACACTGACTACAAACATCTATGGCTTTGCCTCCACCAAAGACCAGCCCGAAGCATGGTTCGGCACAGGCAAGCGACCAGCCGGTGTCCACGGAGCCGTCCCATACGACCGCGCCGGCTACACGGTTCGTGAGGTTCCGGAAACCGTCCCCGAGGGTTTTAAACGTGCGGGGGAATGGACCGTCGAGGCCAATCAGATTTCCGACGGCGCCGAGCTTCAATATATCGTGGACAACCACGCTCTGTCGACGCATCTCCAGATTGTAAAACGCGATGCCCAAACAGGCGCTTCTGTTCCCCTAGCCGGATTCACCTTCCAACTCCTCGACAGCAATCACAAACCTGTCTCACAAACATGCTGGTATCCAGCACATAACGTAATGGACACCTTTACGACTGACGCGACCGGCACCGTCACACTGCCCGAATCGCTCGTGCCGGGCACCTATTATGTACGCGAAACCTCGGCCAAAGAGCCCTATCTTGTCGGCGGAGAGATCGAGGTAAACATACCCGCCGATATAAACCTAACGCCCGTTGCAATCGTCTCGTATTATGACCGCGCCGCGACCGGAAACATCAGGATCGTTAAAACCGATGCCGTAGACGGCAGCAGCCTCGCGGGCGCCATCTTTGAGATCCGTGCCTCAGGTGATATCGTGCGCCCCGACGGTAGCATTGCCGCGCTCGACGGTGAGACTGTCGCTACCGTCACGACGGATGAAACTGGAGAAGCACGCGCGGACGACCTCCCGCTGGGATCTGGCCCCGCACGCTACGAGGTTGTCGAGACTCAAGCGCCGACCGGCTTCTTACTCGACCGGACGCACCATATCGTCGACCTTACCTATGCCGACCAGAAAACACCCGTTGTGGAAGCACGGCTTAACGTATCCGACGATTACACCAAGGTTGATATCTCCAAGGTCGATGCAAGCGGAGAGCAGGAAGTGAAAGGTGCACAGCTCACCTTATATGGTCCCGATAAAACCGAAATAGACTCCTGGACCTCATCCGACAAGCCGCACCGCATCGAACATCTTGCACCCGGCACCTACTCGTTGCGCGAAACGATGTCGCCGCGGACCTATGACCTTGCCGAGGAGATAACGTTTGAAATAAAGGATACGGGAGAAGTCCAATCCGTCACGATGAAGGATGCGCCCATCGAGATCAAAGGACAGGTCGACAAGCGTCAGGAACTTGTCCAACCTATCGGGAAGGGTCTGTTGGCTAACGGCGATGGAAAAAACCGCGCCGCGATGCAAACCAATACGGATGGGCTTTTCTCCTATACCATCGATGCTCGAAACGATTCCGCTACTTGGGTTGATGAGTTTACGATTACCGATGATCTTGAGTGCGCCAAAGACGGCACGGCGAGATTCGTCTCAATCGAAACCCCCGTCGCCATCGGCGACCTCAACGGTCTGTGCAACGTGTGGTATCGCACGACGCCGTTGGACTCGACAGACGTCGATGAGCCGGCAAACGCGACGCTTGACGATGGGCACGAAAATCCTTGGCTTGAGTCCGACGAAGTAAAAGAGAGCCTGGGTGAAGATTGCCGCCTCGTCGATTACGACGGCTGGCACCTCTGGAAGGCGGATGTCTCGACCACGGAATCCGCCACACTCGAGGCGAAAGAACTCGACCTTGCATCCAATACCGTCGTGACGGGCATTCGCATTGAATACGGTGCGGTAGCCGCCGACTTTACGACTCGAAGCGATACGGATTCTTGGACCCGCGATGATCTCAAAGATGAGCACGACGACCTTGACGATGCCAAAGCAATCCTTGGCACAGATGCTCGGGGCGCAGTCGTGCACATGCAGGCAACGTCGGCTTACACACCCCAAACTGCACTCACCAACAGCGCACGCGTCGATCTTTGCCGCAACGGCGGCGGCGATAAACTTGAGTCACATGACGAGGACAGTGTCATTCAACGCTGTACCCTACCGCGGGACCTACCGGCAACAGGATCAGCTCCCATCGCCGCCTGCATCACCGCGCTCCTGACCTCGGGTGCCGCAGCCCTATGGTTCGCTCGCCTTAGGTCAATCCCAAAGAAGCGCTAGCGCGATGAAAAAGCGGGCGAGCCAGTCCCCCGGCTCGCCCGCTTTCAATCATTTAAATCGCCGCATCTACTCTGCAGACGAAGATCCACCATCAACGATTGCTTGCTCGGACTCAGGAATCCCATCGGCGCCCGTGCTCTGTTCTTGCTCCACCTCTTCGCTGATTGCGGAGGCGGGGGTCGAGCCCTTCGCACCCACGATGTAGGCAGCCCCAAATCCTAACGCAATGGCAATCAAGGTCAAAATCACGTAGACAGGCCAATGGCGCTTAATATACGAAAACACGTTGACTCCTTAGAGCTCCGTCTACGAACGGCGGATAACCTCGGTCACGACCTCGGATACCGTGGCAATGTTCGTCGGGTTGACATTGTGGGGCAAGTCGTCCTCGGTACGAGCACAAGCCAGGCGCGTGCCGTCCACGCCGGCGATGGTGAGGGCTCGGCGGCTCGCCTCGAGCGCGGCATAGGCATCGGTCTTGGCATAGGGCATCTCGAGCGCGCCACAATCGACATGGAACGACTTGCACACCTTGCTGACCAGGTTCATGATGCGGCGATCGCCCTTGAGCAGCTGCTGTTCGCCCTCAACCGTCACCACCGAAAGCCTACCGGCGCCGACGGATTCAAGATTGATGAAGAATACGCCGCGGAGCTTATCGCGATGCGAAGCCAAGAAGGCCTTCATGCCGGCGCCATCACAATCCGAGGCGCCCGTTGCCACAAACCAGATATCGTGACCGAGCAGCTCATCGTCACCCATAGAGGCGACAGCCGAGAGCATATCTTCGGAAGAAGCGCCGTCGGAAGACGTAGCGCCGCCCTTCCAGCCATCGTTATCGTCCTCGAAATTATCCCACGAACCGATGCCGCGACCGGACTTCTTGGCATCGTAATCGTCTTCGACGCCCAGCCAGTCACTCATGCTGTCCTGTTCGTTTTTCTTTTTACGACCGAACAGGCCGCCCAGGCCGCGCTTGCGAGACTTGGGTGCCGCAGGGGCGGGAGCCGAAATGGTCTCGATCGGCTGTGCGCCCGACGCAACGGGCATAGGAGGCGCAACGGGTGCCGATGTGGGTTCGGGACCCTGGGCGGTAGCAAAGGGGTCGTTGACCTGTGCGGAGGGATCGGGAAGGTCGAACAGCGACGTACGAGACGCAACGTTTGTCTGCTTCATCGACGGCAGCGACGGATCGGGGACCGAAGCCAGCGGAGACGAGGAGGGTGCAGGCGACGGTGCCGACGCCGGATCGGGAACATTCATCTGCGGACGCGGCGATGCTTGGGAGGAAATCTGGGCCATAAGGGAATCGACCGTTTCGTCCTGGGTGGGAGCGACATTGGCAACCGTGGCACCGGAACCACTCGGGGTCGGCATGGTGAAAATCTGCGTGGAGTAAGGCCTCGACTCATCCGTCTCGGGAGTCTCGGAAACCGCAGGCACCTCCTCCTGCTCGACCTCGGCCGAATCACCTTGATCGGCTGCCGCGTATTGCTCTTCGTCAGAGTTGACCTCGACGGACTCGTCCTCGGCAGCATCCTGAATTTCGGCAGCATCAATGGGCTCGCCATCATCTGCCGCGTCGCCCTGCTCATCGGAAACAGGAAGGGGCTCGGCAATCGCGGTGCCTTGCTTTTCAAACGTTATCGTGGAATCGAACTGCGCGGCATCAAACGACATGGTGCTATCGACGTGCTGCTGAGCCTCGAAAGACGTCGTCGCCTCAACAACATCCGTGGACGCCGGTTGCTGGGACTCAAAGGACGTTGTAGCTTCGGCAGCGTCGACGGGCACGGACTGCATAGCCTCGTTCTGCTCGAGCTCTTGCGCCGCGCGCTCACGTGCCGCCTCGGCTGCCTGCTGCTGAGCGATAGCCTCCTGCTCGGCAGCCTCGCGTGCGGCAGCGCGCTTCTCCTCGAAATCGTCGACAAATTTCTTGCCCTTTGCAAGCGCACCCTTAAAGAAGTTGGAAGCACTGGCGCCAATCGAAGAGAACGCGGATGCAATATCGGCATGGGGCGTTGCCGCGGGAATCTCGGCCGAAAAATCAGTATCGCTCTCGTAAGACACGCGCCTCGGCTGTTCAACGTAATCGTCGTCAGGCTCGTCCGCAACGTCTTGCGCCGGCGCGGCGGGGGCCAAAATGTCCAGTCCTGCCGCGGGATCGATCGCGGACACCGCCTCGGGCTCGGCAACGGCAGCGGTAACCGCGGCAGACTCATCATCCACGGTGACGGCGGGCGCAGGTGCAGTCACGACGGGGGCAGGCTCGGGCTCAAACGTCGGCTCCTCGCCCTCCTCGTAATCGAGCGTGCAGGACTCGGGAAGCATCCCGAGCGCACGGATGGCATCCGAACCAAAGCGGATGTTGCCGGCGGCATTGCGATAGAGCTTGGGCTCGGGCTCGGCCGCGACAGGCTCCTCCGCCGGCTCGGCAGCGGAAACCTCGTCATTGAACTCTTCGGCCTGGACAGCCTGATTCTGATCCTCGGGCACAATGGCGCCAATCAGCGTCTCGTCGGCAGACGCACCCTCAAAGCCCTCGATCTGCTCGTCGAAATCCTCACCCTGTTCGGGCTCGGCCTGAGCGTCGGGAGCAATCGGCTGACCGAACTCATCCTCGGCGTAGGTAGGCTCTTCATACTCGATGGTGTTGCCGTAGTCGTTTTGCTGTTGGGCCGCGGCATACTCCGCTGCTGCGCGCGCCATCTCCTCGGCACGACGCTTCTGCTCCCCAAAATAGGTATCGAACGGAACATCGTCGGGAAACTCGTTTTCGCCCTGGAAGGGAGCAACGTTGTCCATAACGCCGAGCATAGCGGCGACAGAAGACTTGTTGCACACCGCGCCGGACGTATAGGGAAGAATGTAGCGGTTAGAAATGATGTTTGCCGCGTTGGCGAGCGCAACGAGGGAAGCGAGGATCGCGACAATCCACAGCAGAACCTTGAGCGCGCCGGGGAGCGGCAGGATACGCAAGATGGCAACGGCAGCAGGGGCAACCGTGGCAACGGGCAACAGCTTGGCGATGAGCGCACGATACGAAGCATAGGGCTCGCGGGCGAGCAGCTCGGCACGGGGAGAGTCGTAGTGTGCGACAACGACCACCGGGCGGTTGCGCGGAGACGCGAGCGGGCCCGAGGCCTTGTGGTAGGCGATGACATTTTGGCTCACGCCCGTCTTGCCCAGGCGTGAAACCACGGGGTGGCCCGTGCGCTCGAGCACGTAAAGAACGGCGCCGACAATGGCCAGCAAGGTGCCGACCAAGCCGATGCCGCCGCCGATGCCCATCAGCAGGGCGCCGGCAAACGCAAGAATACCGGTAACGGCAAATGCCAACCTGCTGGGCGCCGGGGCATTGAACTCCTGAACCTCGGGATCAAAGCCGTGGTTGCGGAAGATCTGAGCGATATCCTCGGCAGCCAAGCGCTCTTCTTCGCTGCATGCCGGCGTGATGCCGGTGTTCTGCAGCAGGTGGTTAATATAGTTCTGGGTGTTCGCCATGTGCGCTCCACATCCATAATCCGACAAATAGGCCCAATGCATGCACATTAGAACCGTATATAGTCGAAAGTATACCCCGAGCGAGCGCAAACGACCGAATTCGGGCCATCTTAACGCCCCGAGCGGACAAGGATATAGCCTAATCTCCATATCGGACTAAAATCATGGCAGCAAACCACCTTCTCATGCGAGGACTCTATGACGGCAAGCGACGCGACCGCGACAATTAAAAAGGGGAATTCGGAGCCCAGTTTCGATAAAACGGCCCAGCGCATCCTCAATCTTTTCTTTGTGCTCAACAGCTCCCCCGAACCGCTGACGACCGAGCAGATCGTCTTGGATTCTGACCTGGGATATGGCTCGGGCAACATCGACTCGGATAAGCGCAAGTTTCGGCGCGATCGTGACAAACTGCTCGAGCGTGGCATCTTAATCAAGGAGGTTCGCCCCGCCGGTGCGCAGGAGACCGAGGAAAGCTCGTGGACAATCGACCGCGAGCACACGTTTGCGGCAGGCGGCCTCATCACCGCAGACGACGCCGATATCCTGCTCAACGCTATCGACCAGACAATAGCGGCCGGCTCTTCCACCTTTGCCGCGCCGCTTGCCGACATTCGCTCCAAAATTGCCTACCTCACCGGCATATCTGCGGTGGACGAAGCACCGATCCGCCGCTCTCCCACCGTCGATGCGGTATGGAGCGCCTTTGCCGAGCGATGCGCGCTGCGATTTTTATATCAGAACGGACGCGGTGGGCAAAAAGAGCGTACCGTCTGCGTCTACGGCATGTTCGAGCGCGAGGGCGTGGCGTACTTCTGCGGCCTCGACAATGCCACCGACGACATCAGGACATTCCGCTGCGACCGTATCGTTCGCGCTTGGCGTCCTTCGAAGGCCTACACCATCCCTGCGGACTTCAACCTCAACGACTACCTGTTCTTTGAATTCGATTTTGCCGACCGACCGCCCGTTGCAGCCACGTTCTCGTTCGCCCCGCAGGCGCAGATCGATATGATCAACGGCCTCACGCGCGGGCGAGGTGAGCTCGCACACACCGATGCGGGATGGACCTGGACCGTTGACGTGCGCGACCTTGAAGCCGCCGCCTCATTTTGCATGGCCCACGCTATGGACGGCATGAGGCCCATGGCCCCCAAATCGCTCAAGCAGGCGTGGAACCACCTCATTGAAAGGACGGTGCACGAGTATGCCCGTGCGTAAACTCACCAGCGAGCAGAGACTCTCGCGCGCCATCGACATCATTGAGGCCCTCTACGCCGCCGGCGAGAGCGGCATGACACGAACTGAGATTTGCAGTCGCTTTGACATCACAGGAGTGTCGCTCGACGAGATTCTCGAGATCGTCTCGACGCTCGCGGACCGAGAATCGGGTGCGCGCATCATCTGCGAATGCCACGGCGAGCGTGTGGTCCTCACCGGTGACGCTGGGCGTGTGCTACCGCTGCGTCTGAGTGCCGCCGAGGGCGCTGTGCTCAACCACGAACTTGAATCGTTGGGGATCGAGCCCCAGGCGGCGGCTCGAATTCGACACGCTCTTCTACCCGAAGAGCTCGGCTATAACCAGCGCGTCTCTGACACCGTCAGCCACGGGTCGCACTGGCAGCAGCTGAGCTGCGCCATTCAGGACGGCGTTCGCTGCCGCATCTCGTATCGCTCGATGGACGATGCACGGCCACGCGAGCGTCTGGTCGACCCCTTGCGCATTACGGCAAACGGCGACCAAACATACCTGATTGCCTGGGACATCGCGGTCGATGAGCAGCGCACCTATCGCATGGATAAAATCGAGGGACTCGCCTTGACGGAAGACTCCGTCGTGCCTCACGTACCGGACGTTGCATCCCTCCACGATTCCCTTGCCCGGACGCAGCGTAGCGCAAAGCTCTTGATGCCATTCGATATGGCGGAGCATCTGGACTGGGCCGGCATCACCCTCATCGAGCGCAGCGGGACAGACATGGCAACGGTAACCGTGCATTACGGCTCCGAGCGTTGGCTGCTGAGCCAGATAATCGCAGCGGGCGGAGCCATCCGCATCTTGGATGACCCCGCCCTGTCAAAGCGTCTGTGCGATATGGCAAAAACCCTCGTCTGTCCGCTTTAGCGCCGCCGCTCGTGGCGTGCACGCCACAGCTGTAGATAGTGCCCGATCTGCGCCGATTCGATGCGCTGGTAGGAGCTCGTGGGCAGCGACGTTAAGAACTTCTTGCCATAGCCCCTCGTCACCAGGCGAGGATCCGCCAAGATCAGCACACCGCTATCGGTCGACGAGCGAATCAAACGCCCCGCGGCCTGCTTAACCTCGAGCACCGCCTCGGGCAGCGAATAGCGCGCCCATGCGCGGTCTTCGCGCAGGTTGCGCTCGCACGAGAGCGGGTCCGTGGGGCTTGAGAACGGCAACTTGGGAATGATGACGCAGCGCAGCGTCTCGCCGCTGGCATCAAACCCCTCCCAGAAGGCCTTGAGCGCAAAAAGCGACGAGGTCGGTTCGTTGATAAAGCGATCGCGTAGACGGCGAGGGGACGAGTTGCGCTGCTGGCAGTTGAGTTCCAGACCCGCACGAGCCATCTTGGGCTCGACGCGAGCGTACAGCTCCTCCATGTCGCGCCTGTTGGTGAACAGCGTGAGCACCGATCCGCCCATGGCAAGATGGGCGTCGACCAGCACTCGCTCGAGCGCCGTAAGATAGCCTTCGCGGTCGCGCGGATCAGGAATATCCCCAGCCACGACCATGGCCATATTCGAATCGAAGTCGTAGCTCGAATCCAAGTGCAGCGACGATGATGTCGAGGCACCGATACGATCGAGTCCGACGGCGTGGTTAAAATGCTCAAAGCTCTTGGAAACCGTCATGGTCGCCGATGCAAAGATAGCCGTGTGGACCTCGGGCAGCCACTCGGTTGCCAAGGCCTCGCCAATATCGATGCGCTCCGCGGTCATCGACTCGCCGCCGGCGCGCAATCTGCGATTGACTTGCAGCGAGTACACGTAGTGCTCATCGGTACCGTCAATGATGAGTTTGAGGTTCTCGGCCAGCTCGTGTAGGCGGCGCGAGATATCACCCAGGCCGACAACAACCTCGGGCTTGTCGGCGGCAACGGCTTGCACCAGCGCGTCGACGCTCTTGTCAGCTTGTTCCAATGCATCGATGGCAGCGTAGGCCGACTGTAAGAAATCATGCCAGTCGTCAGATTCGCGCAGTTCGGGGCCAATCCATAGGTTCGCATTGTCATAGCCGCCGCGGGCACGGCGGCCAAGCTCGCGAACGCCGTCAAACACATCGGCAATCGCCATGCTCGCACGTACAACCGTCGACGTCGCCTTGGCGGTAAGACCCAGGTAAAGCGTAGAGCCCTCCGAGGTTGCCAAATCGCGGGAAACCTGGCTCAGCGCACCGGTGCTCGAGCCGCCCAGGCGCTCAAACAGAACGCGCGATTCATCCGCCGACACCACGCGCGCCCATTGACGGCGTGCCTCGCGCTCGATGGAGTGGGCCTCATCGATCACCCAGTGACGAATCGGAGGCAAGATTCTGCCCTCGGCCGCAACATTGCGGAACAACAGGGAATGGTTGGTGACCACCACATCGGCATGCGCCGCGCGACGGCGGGCGCCGTGGACCAGGCATTTATCGGGGAAAAACGGGCAGAGGCGACGGGCACACTCGCGCGAGGCCGTTGTGAAGTCGGGACGGTTGACGCTGCGCCAGCGAATGCCAAGCGAGTCGAGGTCGCCATCGGCCGACTGACACACGTACGCCATGATGACCGCGACTGCCGTAAGCGTGTCGGCGGGATCACGCTTAGTCGTAATTTCGACTTGGCCGCGGCTCATGCGCTCAAGCTTACGCAAGCATGGATAGTGGTCATAGCCCTTGAGGGCGCAAAACGATAGGCCTCCGTCCAGCTGCTCGGCAAGTTTGGGCAGCTCATGATACATGAGCTGGTCGGCAAGATTATTCGATTTAGTCGCGATACCAACCGTGATATTGTTGCGGCGCGCGGCCTCGGCAAAAGGCACCAGATAGGCCATCGATTTACCGACGCCTGTCCCCGCCTCAATCACGCGATGCGTTCCCGTAACGAGTGCGTCACGGACCTCGAGCGCCATCGCGATCTGCTCATCGCGCGGCTCATACGTGGGATACATGCGATTAACCAGGCCGCCCGGGGCATAGTCCGCCTCGATTTCCTCGCGGCTCGGCATCTTAAGGACCGGCAGCTCGTCCGCATCGACGCGATCATCGGCCCGATCGGCCTTGAGCACGTCGGCGCGGGCGGCGCTGAGAGAGAAGATGGAACCGGGGTTCTGTCCCGCCAAGAACGAGAAGATGGGACGATAGGACCAGGGCACGTCGGGGTGCATGTCGGCCAGGCGCGCCATTAAGCCCTGAGGCAAGTCGGTGAGCGCCACGAGCAGCACGCGCCACACACCACACAGGGCGTCGACATCGGCGTTGGCGCGGTGCGACACCGAGTCGCAGCCAAACAGGTCGGCCATGAAAGACAGCTTATGCGAGGCCAGGCGCGGAAGCGCGATGCGCGACAGTGCCAGCGAATCGATCCAGATGTCGCTGACGTTGACACCGCCCTTGACCGACTCGATAAACGAACGGTCGAAGGTGGCATTATGCGCAATCACCGGGCAGCCGCCGACAAAATCGGCGAGAGCGGCCACGGCCTCGACGGCCGATGGGGCATCCACCACATCGGCGTTTGTAATGCTCGTGAGTTCGGTAATCTCGGCGGGAATCAGCTGCTTGGGATGCACGAAGGTATCGAACCGATCGACAACCTCGCGGCCCGAAAGGCGGGCCGCTGATATCTCGATAAGCTCGTTGTCCTGCACCGAAAGACCCGTGGTCTCGGTATCGAGGACGATAACATCTTCCTCGATGAGACCAAACGATTGGGTTTTGGCGCGCCCGGCAAGCGTGGCATAGGAATCGATGACAAACTGCGGCGTTCCCGACGAAACAGCGTCCTCGATTAGCATGCAACGCCCGCTCGACGAAGTCCCATACGAATCAGACTGTCACACACCCGCGGGAACGTCATGTCATCGGTGTGGCGAATCTCATCCGGATACAGCGATGTATCGGTCATGCCGGGAATCGTGTTGGTCTCGAGGATGACGGGGCCATCCTCGCTCACGATAAAGTCGCTGCGCGAGATACCCAGGCAGCCGAGTGCCTTATGGGCAGCACAGGCGAGCTCCTGAGCACGAGCGTAGTTCTCGGGTGAAATCTGCGCCGGAATGCGATGGATGTCCGTAGGGTCGACATACTTCACGTCCAGATCGTAGAACTCGCAGTCCTCGGGCTTACGGATTTCAACAATCGGCAGGGCGCGCACGTCATCCTCGCCGTATACGCCGACGGTGATCTCGGTACCCTCGATGCACTTCTCGACCAGCACTTTGTCGCCGTACTCAAACGCCTTGGCGATTGCCGCGGGCAGCTCGGAGGGCTCATGGACCAGGGAAATGCCATAGCTGGAACCGTTTACGGCCGGCTTCACAAAGCAGCGCTCGCCACAAACCTCGACGATATGATCGATATCGACTTCATCGCCCGCCTCGAGCGCGAGGCCGGGGGCAATGGGAATGCCCGCCTTGGCGTACAGGAGCTTCGAGACCTCCTTGTCGGCACCGCAAGCGCTGGCAAGCACGCCCGAGGCCGTGTAGGGGATACCCAGGGTCTCCATGGCACCCTGCATGGCACCATCTTCACCGCCGGCACCGTGCATGGCAATAAACGCCACGTCGAAACCACCGGTCGCCATGGTTACCATAAAGTCATCGGCAGCCGTGTCGAGCAGCTCCACCGAAGTGTAGCCGGCTTCCTTCAGTGCCACCACGACGTTCTTTCCCGAATTGAGCGAGATCTCGCGCTCGGCGGAACGACCGCCCGCCAAGACCGCTACGTGCATGTTCTCTAGGCTTTTACCCGGCATGGGCAGACTCCTCCTCTATAATTTCTGCAGCTGATACCATATTGTAGCGATACCCTCTACGTTTCCCCAAAATCGAAAGGCTTCCATGAATCCCAGGACTAAATCTCAGGACATTCGCGACTTGAGCCAAAACGATATTCGCGAGCTTGTGGCCGAACTTGGCCAGCCCGCCTTCCGCGCAAAGCAGCTCATCGAATGGGTCTTTGAGAAGAACGTTTGTTCGTTTGACGATATGACCAACCTTCCCAAGGCTTTCCGTGAGCAGCTTAAAGAGGCTTTTGCCTTTGATACGCCGACTGAACTCACCAAGCAGGTTTCCAAAGATGGCTCGCGCAAGTATCTGCTCGAGTACCACGATGGCATTTCCGTCGAGACTGTCGGCATGCCCCGTCGTAACAAACTTTCCGTCTGCGTTTCAACCCAGGCAGGCTGCGGCATGGGCTGCGCCTTTTGCGCTACCGGTCTCAACGGCCTCAAGCGCTCTCTGACCGCTCAAGAGATCGTCGACCAGGTGCTTCATGTATCCAACGACTTTGGCGAGCGTGCCACAAGCGTTGTCTTCATGGGCCAGGGCGAGCCGTTTGCCAACTACGACGAGGTTCTCAAGGCATTGCGTATCCTCAACGACCCCGATGGTATCGGTATCGGCGCTCGTCACCTCACCGTCTCTACCAGCGGCGTTATTCCCGGTATTCGCAAATTTGCCGATATCCCCGAGCAGTTCACTCTTGCCGTTTCCCTGCATTCCGCCATCCAGTCGACGCGCAATAAGCTCATGCCCGGTGTTAAGAAATACACGCTGCTTCGCCTTCACGAAGCGCTTCAGCTCTACACCGAGAAGACTGGCCGCCGCCCGACCTATGAGTATGCCATGATCGAAGGCGTCAACGATACGAATCCCGAGATGCAGGCACTCTGCGACTTCTGCGAGGGAACGCTGTGCCACGTTAACCTGATTCAACTTAACGACATCGAGGGCAGCCCGCTCAAGCCGTCGCCGATTCATAAGGTTGAGGATCTTCAGCGTCGTCTTGAGTCCCGTGGCATCGAGACCACGATTCGTAACTCCCGTGGTAACGATATTGACGCCGCTTGCGGACAGCTGAAACAGCGCTTCAAAGTTCAGAAGAGCGCATAGGGGAGTCGCACTCCAAAACGTTTCATGTGAAACATCGGACGGCCCCTGTTGCAGGATATGCAACAGGGGCCGTTTCATTTATTGACCTCAATTTTGGACCGCTGCTAGCTTCCCCATTGTTTACGGACAAAATAAGCAGCCCTTGTCTCATGAATCAGACAAGGGCCGCTCAAAATATGCAGGGTAATTGTTAGGTACCTAATAGCCTACATTTTCCCATTGGTTGCTAACCCAACCTTGATTAATCTTAGGATTTTTCGTTACCTGAGCAGTGCGCATGGCAACATCTTCTGTCATAACATCCATTTTCTTCTTTGACGTATCAACGATATCTTGCGCGCCACGAAGCAAACGACCTCGAAGTTCATCGTCTGTCGCGATCTTATAGCCAGCAAAGGCACCAGCCGCGACAGTCGTCGCCAATGCAATCGCAGTAAAAATCTTATTCCTCATCTTGGCCTCCTTGATCAAACTGAATCATTTCACCAAGAATACGAGAGAGCTCTTCCTCGTCTTTAAACTCAATCTCAATCTTATTCTTTCCACGCGAGCTCTTCACACGAACGTTGGTATTAAATACCTGACGAAGTACACGCGCAGCCTTTTTAAAAGACTGAGGCGTTGCAGCCCGTGGCGTCTTAGTTGTCTCTCCGGCAGAAAACAATGGAGCAAGATTTTCTGTCGCTCTTACGGAAAGGCCCTCCGCAACAACCTTCTCTGCAAGTCGAATTCGCGCGTCCTCATAGGGAACTGCAAGAATCGCACGTGCATGTCCAGCAGTAAGTTTACCCTCAAAAATCATCTGCTGAACTACTTCGGGGAGATCGAGAAGGCGCAGCGAGTTTGTAATTGCAGAGCGTGACTTGCTTACCGCTTTCGACAATGCCTCCTGGGTCATACCGCTGGCATCGATAAGCTGGCGATAGCCCTTAGCCTCTTCGACGGGATTCAGATCAGAACGCTGAAGGTTTTCGATAAGAGCAAGAGCCAGCATCTCTTCATCATTAACATCTTTAATGATGACAGGCAGTTCCTCAAGACCAGCAAGCTTTGATGCCTGATACCGACGCTCACCAGCGATGATCTCATAGCCGTTTCCATGCTTGCGAACCAAGAGCGGCTGCAAAACGCCATGCTCTTGGATTGACTCGCTCAACTCGCGAAGTTCAGTTTCATTAAAATGAATTCGCGGTTGATTAGGGTTGGGAACGATATCCTCAATAGGTAGTTTTGTTACAGATGCGGCATTTGAAGCAGATACAGCAGAACCACCGGTCTCATACTCGGCCTCTGAGACCAAAGCATTGAGTCCACGTCCCAATCCGCCACGTTTCTTTACACTAGGCACGCTTGATCACCTCTTTTGCAAGGTTCATATACGCTTTTGCACCCTTATTTTGAGGTGCATAGGTAATTACCGGTTCTCCAAAAGACGGAGCTTCGGAGATTTTAACCGTACGGGGGATTAGCGTCTTAAATGCCTTATCACCAAAGTACGATTGAACCTCCTCAACAACCTGATTCGATAGAGAAGTACGCGAGTCATACATGGTCATAAGCACACCATAGGTGTCTAAGCCCTTGTTAAGACGTGATTTGACCATCTTCATTGACTCTAGCAGCTTCGTAACGCCCTCGAGTGCGTAGTACTCGCACTGGATCGGAATCAAAACGCTGTCTGCTGCGGTCAAGGCATTGATAGTAAGCAGGCCGAGCGAAGGAGGACAGTCAATGAAAATAAAATCGAACTCGTCCTGAATCGGCTCAAGCAAATCTTTGAGGCGGGTTTCACGAGCAATTGCGCTTACGAGCTCAATTTCGGCACCTGCAAGCTGAATCGTAGCTGGAATTACGAATACCTTTTTGCAATTTGTATCAAGAACAAGCGATTCTGCCGGCACATCATTCAACAATGCATCATAGATGCAGCGATCAAGGTCTTCTTTTTCAATTCCAAATCCACTGGTGCTGTTTCCCTGCGGATCAAAATCGACAATCAGTGTCTTACGACCCTGCTCACCCAGTGCTGCTGCAAGGTTCACAGCCGTCGTTGACTTACCGACGCCGCCTTTTTGATTGATGATTGCAATGATACGCGTGTCTTTTGCGCTCTTAGAACGCTTAACGTCGCGAAATCCCACGGTCCCTCCTGGTGTGTATTAAAGCTGTCAAACGGAGGATGTTTCACGTGAAACATTCCGATTCGATATCAACCGCCATGTTTCACGTGAAACACTGCAAGTTGTTAGTATCCATTATGTTTCACGTGAAACATCTAGGCAAGCGGATTCTTCTTTGCCATGCCATTTGCACGAGGCAATGAAACGGATGCCGGATGACTCTTTTTAAGAACAATGAACTCCCTGTGGCCCAAGCCCTCAGGCAAATCGATTGCGTCATTCAGAAGCAAAGTGAAGCCGCAAATCTTAGCTGCTGACATGCCGGAAGCAAGCTCCTCATCCGAAGGATTACCCTTGGTGATAACAAATAGCCCTCCGTCTTTGAGGAACGGAGCAGCATACTCAACAAGAATCGGTAGAGGGGCAAGTGCGCGGGCGGTTACGACAGAAAACTGCTTCTTATGGCTTCGAGCATATTCTTCAAGGCGATCATGAACCGCATGAGCATGTTTCAATCCAAGAACATCAACAAAAGAATTGACAGCATCAACCTTCTTACCAACAGAGTCAATATAAGTAGCTTTACGATGCGTGGTTATGGTTAACGGAATACCAGGGAAGCCCGCACCTGTTCCCATATCGAGCAAAGCTCCCTCAGGAGCCTTATTGATATAGGGGAGCAAAACAAGTGAGTCGAGGATATGAAGTACCGCAGCATCTTCTATGTTAAGAATACGGGTGAGATTGGTTGTCTTATTTGTTTCCAGAACCAAATCCAAATGTTGAATACATTTCCTCAGCTCAGTATCAGTTACGCTCAAGGAATACTCTTTGCAATAGGAAGTTAGACGACTCAACATCTCGTCAGCCTGCTGATCAGTAAGTACTAACAACGAAAGCTCCTTTCTGACAAAAATCAGTGTATCGAGAACTTTTGACAAAAAAAGGGGACGTGGAAACCACGTCCCCTTAGCATAAGCTCGAGTAGATTATCGAGCAACAATCACCACATGGCGATCGGGGTCAGAACCCTCAGAATGAGTATCGACGGCGTCATTGCCACGAAGTGCAATGTGAACCAGTCGGCGCTCGTAGGCATTCATGGGCGGAAGCGAAACACTCTTATGAGTGCGGATGGCACGCTCGGCAGCAGACTGAGCCATGGAGGCAACCTTGTCCTGGCGGCGGCTCTTGTATCCCTCGACGTCCACTACAACCGGATACCTAAAGCCGAGCTTGCGGCTCACCAGCAATGAGAACATAACCTGAAGGGCATCAAGGGTGCGACCATGACGGCCAATGAGAACAGCAAGGTCGGGAGCCGTTACATCCAGAATCAGCTCACCCTCGTCGCCCTCATACTCATCGATAGGAGAGTTGGCGGCATCGAAGTGCGAAAGGATGGAACGCAGGATGGAAATCGCGACATCGGCAATGGTGTCGAGCTCCTCGTCGGTCAGCTCTTCACCAGCCTTGTAGCGCTGTGCAATCTCGGGATAATCGCCCGCGACCTGCGGGGCAACCTCCTCAAGCATATCCTCGATGATCTCTTCAGACATAACGTACTCCAAAAGTTAGGTACCTAAATAAGATTGATATCCCACTACTTCTTCTTGTGCGGGCGCGGCTTCTTCTCGCGACGAGTGACCTCAACCTGCAGCGGCGCGTTCTTAAGGCGCTCCTCCTCATCGGCCTTCGCCTTGTCGATGACCTTCTGCGTCACAAAAATCTGCTGGATAACCTGCCAAGCAGACGAGACGTCGTAGTACAGCAGAACACCAACGGGAAGGCTCCAGCCCATCCAAAGCATCATGACCGTCATGACAACGGCCATCATACGCATGCTCTGAGCCTGCTGGCCGGTCTGGTTGCGCGACATATAGAGCTGCGGAATCAGGGTCAGGACAGCGAACAGGATCAGGCAGACCAGCGCAGGCAGCGCGACCATAAAGCCATCGGCAAAGGAGGCACTCGGCGAGGTGGTCAGGTCGGGCAGAATATTAAAGAACGAGAACGTGCCGTCGTTAAAGTAGTCCGGCAGGTTACGCAGCAGCGTAAATAGGGCGAACAGGACAGGCATCTGAATCAACAGCGGCAGACAACCAGCCATCGGGTTGAACTTGTTCTCGCTGTAGAACTTCTGCATTTCCTCGGCCTGACGCTGGGGATCGTCGGCATAGCGCTCCTGGATCTCGAGCATCTTGGGCTGCAGCACCTGCATGCGTGCCGTCGACTTAGTCGACTTGAGCATAAGCGGCGTCAGCAGCAGACGGATGATGACCACCAGGATGATAATGGACAGGCCCCAGTCGACCGCAAAGGTCTGGATGAGCTTGAGCAGCTCGAAAAGGATGTTAACGATCCAATCCCACATGTAAGTTTTCCTCCGATAGCGAGTGCCCGCTAGGGCACAGGGTCATAACCGCCGACGTGCAGGGGATTGCAGCGAGCGATGCGCCTCACGGCAAGCCAGCAGCCTCTCAAAACACCGTACTTCTCAATCGCCTGGACGGCGTATTGCGAGCACGTTGGGTAATAAATGCAGGCGTCAGGCAATAAGGGCGAAATAACCTGTTGATATATGCGAATAGGAGCGATGGCAACACGTCGCAAAACGTGATTGCTCATCGCTCCTCCCCGGCAACGCCGGCGCGTTTCATAAGCGAACGCAATGCATTGTCCATCTCCTGCGGCGAGGAAACCCTCGTCTTGGGAGTTGCGAACAAGATGATGTCATAACCCGCAACGGGAAATCCACAGCTGCGGGCGGCCTCGCGCATCACACGCTTAGAACGGTTGCGCACGACAGCACAACCGAGCCGTTTAGCACCAACGAAGGCGACCCTTCCGGAGTCGCCTTCGCCAACCGATTCACATATGGTCATTCGAATCAGAGGGTGATTGAAACGACGCCCCTGACTGAACACATGCTCGAAATCTTGCCGAGACTTAATAGTCTTCATGCGAGATGTGTGTATCGCTGCTAGACAGTGAGACGCTTGCGGCCCTTGGCGCGACGACGGGCGAGCACGGCACGACCACCCTTGGTGGCCATACGGGCACGGAAGCCATGGGTCTTGGCACGCTTACGCTTATTAGGCTGATACGTACGCTTCATCTTAAGTTCCTCCTGCTGCATTTCGAGTGTCCGCGGGGGCGCGGACGCAGATATAGACACGTGAGCTTGAAGATTGTAGGGAAATCAATGTTCAAATGTCAAGAAATCAAAGGTAAAAGGTTGCGCAGTTCACACGGTTCCCCCATAAGCCGAGCTCGATTTAGCGGTGCATGGCAACTTTTCACGATATTTCATCGAGTTTTCAACAGGTCATGTTGGCAATGTTGAGAACTTTTCGTCCGTTTTCCAAAGTTTTCAACAGGTTTTGAAAAGTTGTCGAAAGATGAGAAACATTGCACGGTGAGCTACTATTTGTTCGAAACCTTTTGAAAGATTGCGAGCGGCATGTCTGACGACTTTTACACCATGGTCGATTCCGGAGACCCGGCACCCGACAACGAGCACATCACCGGCGTGCGCGAAGAGCGTAAGGAAGGCGAGCAGACGACCACGCAGGCGCCAAAAGCCATGTACGCCGCGCGCATCGCCGTCTATGACGACATGCTGTCGACACCGCGTGTGATCGTCATTGATCCGCAAGATGTCCGCACGTATTTGGAAGAGACGACCAACACCGTCTACCAGTGTATGAAAGAGCAAGGTGGCCACATCTCGCTCATGGTCATCCGCGAGATTGTCGAAAACTTTATCCACGCACACTTTGCCGAGCCCATCATCTCGATTCTGGACGGCGGAGACACCATCCGCTTTGCTGATCAAGGACCCGGCATCGACGACAAGGAGCGCGCTTTCGACTTTGGCGTTACCAGCGCAAACAGCAAGATGAAGCGCTATATCCGTGGAACCGGAGCAGGGTTTCCCATGGTGCAGGAGTATTTGGAAAACGCCGGCGGGGCCGTGTCCATCGAGGACAACATGGGCAACGGCACCGTGGTTACGGTAAGCCTGGACCCTAAACGCGTGCAGGAAATCGAACGCGCCGGCGGGCGCGGTGCTGCCGTGCGGCCCGAGACGGAGCAGCCCGCATATCCCCTGCCGGGAGCTTTTGCGCAGCAGCCCATGGCAACGCAACAGATGCAGCCCCGCGTGGGACAGATGCAGCAGCCCGGAATGCTTCCTACACAAGAGCCCCAGGCGGCGTCGATGTCGATGCCGCCAAACGTGCCAGAGGCCATGCCGCTGGCGGATCAGGATACAGCAGCAATGCAGCAGGCGACGGGGGCACCGGGTGGCCAGCAAATGGGCTATCAGCCGTACCAACAGGGATATCCATATCAGCAGATGCCGCCACTGGGATATGGCCAGCAGTTCCCGCAGCAGTACCAGCAGGGATATCAGCAGCCGTACCAGCAGATGACGCAGCAGCAGTACAACCCCTGGGCCCAGCAGATGCCTCCGCAGCCTTACCACCAGTGGCCTCAAAGTTTTCAACAGCAAATGCCGCCGATGCAGAGTTCTCAACAACCAGCAGCTCAAATGATGTATCCTAATGCAGCAAATCAGTATGCGCAGCCACAACCGGACGTGTTCGTAAGCGATCGCGGCAACGCCGCGCTGGGCTATCTGGCGCAAAATCAAGCGTGCGGTGCTACCGATCTGGCGAGGGCGTTTGGAAACTCGGCCCCCACTTGGTCACGCACGCTCAATGACTTGGCGCAGGCCGGCTTGGTCATCAAGCATGGCCAGAAATACCATCTGACCGAACTCGGCGCCGCTCGCGTGCGAGCTCAGAGCTAAAGAACGGGAGAGACAGTGGACGAGGAAGCAAGCATCATCCTGGGGGATGCCATCGCCTTTTGCCAGCGCGACGGCCGAGATGCACGCCTCATCAACATGCTGGGGCAATCGCGCGCCATAAGCCTGACCGAAGATACGCTCACGATCGAGGCCCCCTCGCGCTTTGCCATCGCGCAGCTCAAAAAGCATCAGCCGACCATTGAGGCCTATCTGGAAGAAATCGCCTTTGCACCGATCGCGCTCGACATCGTGGCACCGCAAGGCGCCGCGACGGAATCCGCTGCCGCGACGGCGCCTGCCACGGCTCCCGCTGCTTCCCCGGCGGTGCCGGCCTCCGCAGGCGACGTGCCGACAATCGAGCACCAGCACAGCGATGTTTCCCGTGAAACCATGGCACCGTTGCCGACCGCGGCGGCGACGTCAACGAACGCACCCGTCACGCACATGCCCATCGCTCACGACGCAACGACGGGCGCGGATTCGGGCATTGCAATCAAGAACACGCTCTCGGCCGATGATTTTCGCCGCATGATGAACCAGATGAAGGGCGGAGCGCCAACTAAATCCACGCAAGCTGCGACCCCCGCTTCACCCATGCCAGCACCGACCGCGCCGTTCGAGCAGAATACGGATGGAGCCCCGCTCGCCGCGAACTCAAAATTTACCTTTGAGAACTTTGTCTACGGCCCCGAGAACAGCCATGCCTATCGCTCGGCACTCAAGTTTGCCGCCCTCGCGGACGAGCGGGGCACGTGCACATCACTGTTCATCTACGGCAAATCGGGCCTGGGCAAGACGCACCTGCTGCTTGCCATCAAAAACGAGCTCGCCGAAAAGTCGCCCGAGATCAAGGTCAAGTATGCCAACTCCCAGGCATATCTGGACGACCTGATGACCGAGTTCGACCGCCAAAAGAAGAGCAACGCCCCCATCATGCAGGCGTACCACGGCGTGGACGTGCTCATCATCGACGACATCCAAAACATCATCGGCAAGCGCGCGAGCGTGGACTACTTTTTCCAGCTCATGGACGAGTTCATCCGCAACAACAAGAAGGTCGTCATCGCGGCAGACCGCGCCCCCAAGGACCTGAGCATGGACGAGCGTCTGACCAGCCGCTTCAACGCCGGCATGCTCTGCCTGGTCGCAGAGCCCAGCTACGAGATGAAATACAAGATCTTGCAGCGCTATTACGAGAACACCATCGTCGCCGCTCCCGAGGCAGGCGACGACTCGCTGCTGGCGGCCTATGGGGGCGACGGCGGGCACCTAACCGACGAGCACTTTAAACACATGGCCGAGGTCTCGGGCACCAACATCCGCGAACTCGAGAGCTTTTGCGAGCGCTGCGCCGGCGAGGCGGGCGACCGCGAGCGCGAGGGCGGGGAGCTCACCTTTGACGATATCGACGCCATCGCCAGCCAGTACTTCGACACATCGGCCAAAAAGATCAACGTCCAGACGGTTCAGTCCGTCATCGAAGAGCAGTACGGCGTGACGCACGAGGAGCTCATCGGCCCGCGTCGCAACGCCAATATCGCCAAAGCACGCCATATCGCTATCTACCTGGCCATCGAGATGTGCGAGATGACGACCACGGCGGTGGGCGCCGAATTTGGCAACCGCAACCACTCGACCGTCAGCACGAGTTACAAAAAGGTCCAGAAGATGATCCAGGAAGACCGGACTGTTACCGAAGACCTCAAGTCGCTGCGCGATAAAATTACACTGCGCTCGTAGGTAAATGGACACAGCTGTTGAAAACTTGTCGAAACCACGGGCATAAGGTGTCTAAAACCCAACCCGCGGTGATGAAAAGTTTTGCGCAGGTTTTGAACGTGGAAAACCACCCCTGTTGCACACAGGTTGCTGTCGATTCTCTTTCTGGGTCTGACCTGCGTCTTTGGGAGTAATCAACAGTTTCGTCAGTGCTATTACTATTATTAAGATATTTATATCTATAGAAAGGTATTAAAAGATGAAGTTCACCGTCAGCCAGAGCTCGCTTACACAAGCCATCGGCGTCGTTATGAAGGGTGTCGCTTCGGCATCCACCCTCCCCATCCTGTCGGGCGTGCTCGTTAAGGCCCAAGACGGCATCTTGGAATTCCAGACCTCTAACTACACCATCTCGATCCGTCATCGCATCGCGGCGCATGTCGAAGAAGAGGGCGAGATGGTTGTCCCCTGTAAGATGCTCTCCAATATCACCAAGACCCTCCCCGATGCCCCGGTCACCTTTGAGCTGTCCGAGCGCCAGGTGCTGATTGGTTGCGAGAAGAGCTCTTTTAGGCTGAACACGCTCGATGCCAATGACTTCCCCGAGTTTCCGGCCTATGCCATCGAGAGTGCCGTGGAGCTGCCGACCGATGTCTTGTCCGAAATGGTCGGCCGCGTGTGGCGCGTCACCTCGACCGACAAGGCTCGCCCCATCCTGGGCGGCGTGCACATGAAGGTCGAGAACAACACCGTACGCCTGGTGGCGACCGATTCCTTCCGCTTGGCCGTGTGCGATACGCAGGTCGAGACCTCGACCCTCGAGGGCTCCTTTGAGCTCAACGTTCCGGCTGACGCCTTTAACGACGCGCTGAGCATCATGGCCAGCCAAGCGACCATCATGATCGGGGCTACCGACACCCAGGTCGTCTTCGAGGCCGGCAACACCACCTACGTGTCGCGTCGCATCGAGGGCGTGTACCCCAACTACAAGCAGCTCATCCCCGATTCGTGCGTGACGAGCGTCAAGATCGATGTCGCCGCCTTTAACGCCGCCCTCAAGCGCGTAGCCGTTATCGCGAGCGCCAACCCCGCCGTCAAGTTCGAGATCGATGTCGAGAACGGGCAGATGGGCCTGTCCTCCATTTCCAATGACCAAGACCTTGCGCAGGAGACGATCGATGTCGAGGCCGAGGGCGAGTCGGGTACCATCGCCTTCAACTACCACTACATCTTCGGCTGCCTCAATGCCCTGTCCAAGGAGAAGGAGATCACGCTGGAGCTCAAGAGCTACTCGCAGGCGGGCATCTTCAAGTCCTACGACAAGATCAACTACCTGTACCTGGTCATGCCGGTCCGCATCTAGCGCTGCGCCATGACCATGTTCGCTCGCGATCTTTCCGTCGCGCACTACCGCAGCTTCGATAGCTATCGCCTTGCCCTGGACGAGGGCGTGACGATACTTGCGGGACCCAACGCGGCGGGAAAGACCAATCTCATAGAGGCGCTGCAGCTGCTGACGAGCGGTTCCTCGTTTAGGCATCCGACCGCAGCCGAGCTCGTCCATGACGGCGTGGGCTCGTGCAAGATCGAGCTGAGGCTCGAGGGCGACGGCCGCGTGCTTGATATGGGATTGAGCGCGGAGGACGGTAAGCGCTCGTTTAGTCGCAACGGCAAGAGATGCTCTGCCGCCGGTGTGCGCGGGATTCTGCCGAGCGTGCTGTTTTGCCCCGACCATCTGGACATGGTTAAGCGAGGCGCCAGTGTGCGCCGCGCCGCCCTCGATGACTTTGGCATGCAGCTGAGCGCACGCTACGCCGATCTTGCGAGCACCTATGGGCGCTGCGTGACCCAGCGTAACGCCTTGCTCAAGGAGACCTGGTGCTGCCGTGAGATGCTCGGCGCGTGGAACGATTCGATTGCCCGCGCGGGCTCGGCCCTGCTCGTGCACCGGTTGGCCCTGCTCGACCGGCTGGCGGGCCATGTGCACACTGCCTACGGGCAAGTGGCGTCAGGTGAGGTCGCCAACGTGACCTATGCGTCCACGCTGGGGGATTTGCCCCAGGTCGAGGATCGCGAAGAGCTGAAGGGTTGGGCGTACGAGCGCATGCTGGCTGCCCTTGACGAGCATGCCGACGAGGAAATTCGCCGCGGCGTGACGTTGGTGGGACCGCATCGCGACGAGATTGAGTTTACCGTGGCGGGTCGCTCCGCCCGTTCATTTGCCAGCCAAGGACAGCAGCGTACGCTGGTGCTGTCCTGGAAGGTGGCCGAGGTTGCCGTGGCTCGCGATGTCCTGGGCACCGCCCCACTGCTGCTTCTGGACGACGTGATGAGCGAGCTCGACGGCGAGCGTCGCGGCGCTTTCCTGCGGCTGATCGGCGATGATATCCAGACGGTCATAACCACGACCAACCTGGGGTACTTTACCGATGACCTGCTTGATCGAGCCAAGGTGGTGAGCATGGGTGAGACGTGCTAATTACGAGCGCGAGAGCGAGACAGTCGCCTTCAGCGGGTTTTTGAACGCAGAGCGCCAGCGCATCCTGGCGGCTGCAACGCCTAAGCGCCGTGCGCAGATGGAGGCCGCCGAGGAGTCGCGCACGGTCTATCGCGCATGGAACGCGGTGTGCTCGGGCACGCGCGAGGGGCGGCATGTGACGGGACTGCGTTACCTGCCCGAGTCCAATGAGCTGCTGGTGTATCTCGACTCGCCCTCGTGGACGCAGGAAATGACGCTGTTGCGCGAGATCATCCGCGCGCGCATGGAGCGCGCCGGTGCGCATGTGGACGGCCTGGTGTTCAAAACCACCGCGCCCGGTCACACGCCGCCCGCCGCCAAGGAGCGCCTGCGCCCGGCGACGACCGAGCGACCGCCGGCCCCGCATGCCGACCTAAGTGAGGCCGAGCGCACCGAGATTGAGCGCCAAGTGGCGCCCATCGAAGACCAAAAACTGCGCGAGGCCCTCGAGAATGCCATGAGAGCCAGTGCCGAGTGGGCCAAGGGCGTGCAAAGCAAAAAAGAGCCTTAAATCGCATCTGGTGGCCTTGTAGAGCCAAATACCCTCGTTCCCGATGGTATTTTTTTACGATAAACTAGTAAGGCTGTACACATTTTCTTGACTGAAGGAGGACGTGTGGCAAACGAAAACGATTACGATGGCGGCGAGATTAAGATTCTCGAAGGTCTCGAGGCCGTTCGTAAGCGCCCGGGCATGTATATCGGCTCGACGAGCGCCAGCGGTCTGCATCACCTGGTGTGGGAGATCGTTGACAACTCCGTCGACGAGGCCATGGCCGGTTTCTGCACCGAGATCCAGGTGACGGTCCACGCCGACAACTCCATCACGGTCGTCGACAACGGGCGCGGCATCCCCGTCGACGAGCACCCTGTTAAAAAGATCCCGACGCTCGAGGTCGTCATGACGATCTTGCACGCCGGCGGTAAGTTCGATAACTCGGCCTATAAGGTCTCGGGCGGCCTGCACGGCGTGGGCATCTCCGTCGTCAACGCACTGTCCAAGCGCGTGGTCGTTCAGGTTCGCCGCGATGGCAACACCTACGAGATGGAGTTCTCGCGCGGCAAGACCGTCAAGAAGATGGAGGTCGTGGACACCTCGGATTCAACGGGCACCACCGTCACCTTCTGGCCCGACGACGAGATCTTCGAGACCTGCATCTACGATTTCGATACGCTGCACAACCGTCTGCAGGAGACGGCGTTCCTCAATAAGAACCTTAAGATTGCGCTGACCGACGAGCGCGAGGCGACTCCCCACGTGGAGGAGTTTTGCTACGAGGGCGGCATCATCGACTTCGTCAAGTTCCTCAACGAGGGCAAGGACGTCCCCGAGGCCTTTAAGGAGCCCATCTACATCGAGGGCAAATCGGATCCGGACGCGCCTGTGACCAAGATGGGCGAGGTCGAGGTTTCCCTGCAGTGGAATAGCGGCTACGGCGAGAACGTCATGTCGTTCGCCAACGACATCTACACTCCCGAGGGCGGCATGCACCTTGAGGGCTTCCGCACCGCGCTCACCCGCGTGATCAACGACTACGCGCGCAAACAGAACCTGCTCAAGGAAAAAGACGCCAACCTGACCGGCGACGATGTGCGCGAGGGCCTTTCGGCCGTTATCTCGGTCAAGCTGCCCGATCCGCAGTTTGAGGGGCAGACCAAGGCCAAGCTCGGTAGCTCCTATATGCGCGCGCTCACGCTCAAGATCGTGACCGACGGCCTCGCCGATTACTTGGAGGAGCATCCCAAGCCCGCCCGCGAGATCGTCAAGAAGGCGCAACAGGCCTGCAAGGCGCGCAACGCCGCCCGCAAGGCGCGCGAGGCGACCCGCCGCAAGAGCCTGCTCGAGACGGCGTCCCTGCCCGGTAAGCTCGCTGACTGCTCGGTGCGCGATGCCGAGCTGACCGAGCTCTTCATCGTAGAGGGCGACTCGGCAGGCGGTTCGGCCAAGGACGGCCGTCGCCGAGACATCCAGGCGATTCTGCCCCTGCGCGGCAAGATTCTGAACGTCGAACGCGTTGGTGACCATCGCGCGTTCTCGAGTGACACCATCCAGTCGCTGATTACCGCGATCGGCTGCGGCGTCACGACGAGTGCCGGCGACGGCGGCGACTTCGATATCACCAAGGCGCGCTACCACAAGATCATCATCATGACCGATGCAGACGTCGACGGTGCGCATATCCGCATCCTGCTGCTGACGTTCTTCTACAAGTACATGCGTCCGCTGATCGATGCCGGCTACGTCTATGTTGCCTGCCCGCCCATCTTTGGCATTAAGGTGCGCAACAAGATCCACTACGTGTATCCCAACGGCCGCCAGCCCGAAGACGAGATCCTGCGCGACACCATCCAGAGTCTGGGCCTGAACCCCGACGACAACGACGAGGACGGCAAGGCCAAGGACGGCAAGATCACCAAGAAGCGCAAGGGCTATACCGTCCAGCGCTACAAGGGCCTGGGCGAGATGGACCCCAAGCAGCTTGCCTCGACGACGATGGATCCCAAGACCCGCATCCTGCAGCGCGTGTCGATCGAGGATGCCGTGGTGGCAGACCGCGCCGTGCGCGAGCTGATGGGTTCCGAGGTCGGCTATCGCCGCGAGTACATCGAGAAGCACGCACATGATGCACGCTTCCTTGACGCTTAAGAGGAGATAACGTGGCAGACGATATCAGCAATAACGAGGGTATGGGCGAGGCCGGCGATGCCGGCATGCCCGACGATTTGAAGCGCCTGCTCGCCCGTGCTGAGCAGGGCGAGGACGGCGATCCGGACGCCTATAACCCCGATGCCGATGATGATGAGGAAGAGGACGACGACGGTGAGCTCGAGGAGAGCTTTGGCGAAGTCGACCGTGGCGCCTCGGCCGGCGAGGATATCAACGGCGGCCAGCTCCAGATTTCGGAGTTTGGCCGCGAGATGAAGCAGTCATTTATCGAGTATTCGATGTCGGTCATTACGGCGCGCGCCCTGCCGGACGTGCGCGACGGCTTAAAGCCGGTGCACCGCCGCATCCTGTACGCGATGAACGAGAGCGGCATCTACCCCAACCGCCCGCACAAGAAGTCGGCCTGGACGGTCGGCGAAGTTATCGGTAAGTACCACCCGCATGGCGACTCCGCGGTCTATGAGGCCATGGTCCGCCTGGCGCAGTGGTTCTCCATGCGCACGCCGCTCATCGACGGTCACGGCAACTTCGGTAACATCGACGGCGACGGCGCGGCGGCCATGCGTTACACCGAGAGCCGCCTGGCAAAGCCCGCCATGGAATTGCTGCGTGACTTGCAGAAGGATACCGTCGACTGGCAGCCCAACTACGACGAATCGCTCGCCGAGCCTCAGGCGCTGCCTGCGCGCTTCCCCAACCTGCTGGTCAACGGCAGCCAGGGCATCGCCGTCGGCATGGCCACCAATATCGCCCCGCATAACCTCACCGAGGCGATCGAGGCAACCTGCTACCTGATCGATAATCCCGACGCCACTGTCGACGAGCTCATGCAGATCATGCCCGGTCCGGACTTCCCCACCGGCGCCATCATCATGGGCAGTGCCGGTATTAAGCAGAGCTACGAGACCGGCCGTGGCTCCATTACCGTGCGCGCCAAGGCTCACGTGGAGTCCACCAAGACCGGCCGCAGCCGCCTGGTCTTTACCGAGATTCCCTACATGGTCAACAAGGGCACCCTGCAGGAGAAGATCGCCCAGCTCGTCAACGACAAGCGCATCGAGGGTATCTCGGATATGCGCGATGAGTCCAACCAGAAGGGTATCCGTCTGGTCATCGAACTCAAGAAGGGCGTCATCCCGCAGGTCGTGCTCAACAACCTGTACAAGTACACCTCGCTGCAGACGACCTTTGGCGCCAACAACCTGGCGCTTGTCAACGGCGTTCCCAAATGCCTGAGCCTGCGCGAGATGCTGCAGCACTACATCGACCACCAGGTCGACGTCGTCACCCGCCGCACCCGCTTCGACCTTAAGAAGGCCCAGGCCCGCGCGCATATCCTTGAGGGCTACCTGATGGCCCTTGACCATATCGACGAGGTCATCAGCATCATCCGCTCCTCGCAGACCGACTCCGAGGCCAGCGGCCGCCTGATCGAGCGCTTTGGCTTTACGCCCGAGCAGACCACGGCCATCCTCGAGATGAAGCTGCGCCGCCTGACCGGCCTGGAGCGCGACAAGATCCAGGAAGAGCTGGACGGCCTGCGCCGCGCCATCGCCTACTACGAGGACCTGCTGGCGCACGAGGAGAAGATCCTGGGCGTCATTAAGGAAGAGATGCGCGAGATCTCCAAGAAGTTCGGCGATAAGCGCCGCACCGAGATCAGCCATGTCGAGAAGGACCTGGACGTCGAGGACCTCATTGCCGATGAGGACATGGTCGTGACCATCACCCACACCGGCTATGTCAAGCGCATCCCGGTGGCCGCCTACCGCGCCCAGAAGCGCGGCGGCAAGGGCGTGTCGGGCGTCAACCTCAAAGAGGACGACGTCATCGACGAGATGTTCATCGCGTCCACGCACGAGTACGTGCTGTTCTTCTCGAGCAAGGGTAAGGTCTATCGCCTGAAGGTGCACGAGCTGCCGGTGGGTACGCGCCAGGCGCGCGGTACCGCAATCGTCAACCTGCTGCCCTTCGAGGAGGGCGAGAAGATCGCGAGCGTCATCAGCTGCCGCGAGTTCCCTGCCGACGAGTACCTGATGTTTGCCACCAAGAGCGGCATGGTCAAGAAGACCGTAATGAGCGCATATGACCGCAGCCGCCGCGACGGCCTGATCGCTATCAACCTGCGTGACGACGACGCGCTGCTGAACGTGCGCCGCGTGCGCGAGGGCGACAAGATTATCCTGGCCACCACCGCGGGCAAGGCGATCATGTTCTCCGAGGAACAGGTGCGCGCCACCGGCCGCGATACCAGCGGCGTTCGCGGTATCGGTATGAAGGACGGCGTGAGCGTTCTGGGCATGGAAGTCACTAACGGCAACGGCGATCTGTTCGTCATCACCGAGCGCGGCTACGGCAAGCGCACGCCGGTCGCGGACTACCCGGAGCAGAATCGCGGCGGCCAGGGCGTCTACACCATCCAAATGACCGAGCGTAAGGGTAACCTCGCGGCCATGAAGACGGTGGGCCCGCAGCACGAGCTGTTCATCGTGACGGAGGGCGCGACGGTCATTCGCGTCAAGACCGATGAGATTAGCCAGACTGGCCGCGCTACCCAGGGCGTCAAGATGATGACCGTCGACGACAACGACCGCATCTGCGCCGTAGCCCGCATGACGGCCGCCAAGGAGAAGCCCGAAGACGAAGGCGCCGAGGCCGCAACCGACGCCGAAGAGGCCCCAGTCGACCTAGGCGACGGCAACGACATACCAGAGGATCTCCTGGACGAGTAAGAGGCCCTAGCTGGTAGAAAATATCAGACCCCATATATCGGCGGTCGGGGCACCTGCGCGCCGACCGCTTTTTTGACAAGCTTGGAGCCCCGTGTCAGACGGCTGGGCGAGATGGGTTAGGTTTGTCGCGAGTTCCGCACGCAAAGAAGGCCACTTAATGTGGCCTTCGTCTTGCGCAGGACTGCCCGAGCAGCAAACCTAACCCATCTCGCCCAGCCGTCTGACACACCCCTCAAAGATTTTCAAAAAAGTTGTTGACGCGCGCGTAACGACTCGTCTAATATATCCCTTGCGCGATGGACCTGTAGCTCAGTTGGTTAGAGCGTCCGGCTGATAACCGGGAGGTCACAAGTTCGAATCTTGTCAGGTCCACCATCAAAACTGTGAAGAGCCTTGGGGCGTTGCCTCAGGGCTTATTTCTTGTCTGCGATAAATCTCATTTTGGTTTTGTGTGCTGTGCGAAAGATTG